>NZ_JBSGYY010000021.1:0-143848 GCF_053610705.1 Streptomyces sp. NPDC054872
GGCCCCGGAACCGATCGGTTCCGGGGCCTTCGTCATACGGTCCGTACGTCTACGTACGCCGGAGATCTCAGATGCGCACCTGGACGGCGCGGCCGAGGCGGTCGTGGAGGCCGCGGCCGTCGCGGTCCCAGATCAGGGCGGGGACGGCGACGCAGAGCAGCACGCTGCGGATCAGGACGCGGACGATGCCGAGCCGGCCGCCGCCCTCGGCGATGACGCGCAGCCTGAAGAGGGCCTTGCCGGGCGTGCAGCCGACCGTGCCGACCGTCAGGACGGTCATGACGAAGAAGATGCCGAGGGCCCAGTTGCCCATCGCCTGCTGGTCACCGCGAGCGAACAGGCCGTATGCGATGAGCATGCACAGGGCCCAGTCGACGACGATGGCGCCCATGCGCCGTCCGGGCCGCGCGATCGATCCCGGCCCCTCCTCCGGCAGGCCGAGCTGCTCGCCCCGATATCCGAAGTCGACACCCGCGTCCTCTGCGGCCGCACGAGGGCCGGAGAGCCACGATCCGATTGCTTGCCTGTTGTCCACCCGTCCACGGTACTGCGCCCGATTTCGTACGAGGACGGGCGGGGTAGGGCGAATGACACCTGACCTGAACCCGCCTCGGTTAACTTCCGCGAAACAAATGGGTCATGCTTGAGAAATCCCCCGTCCCTATGGTCGGGTCCCAGCGTGTGCCACCGCACTGGCCGCACAACGAGCTGCAACCCCGTCCCCGCCTGGGGGTCGGGAGTAGGAGGAGTTGGATGTTCCAGAACGCCGACGACGCAAAGAAGTTCATCGCGGACGAGGACGTGAAGTTCGTAGATGTCCGGTTCTGCGACCTGCCCGGAGTGATGCAGCACTTCACGATCCCGGCAGCGGCGTTCGACCCGAACGAGGAGCTGGCGTTCGACGGGTCGTCGATCCGCGGCTTCCAGGCCATCCACGAGTCCGACATGGCGCTGCGCGCGGACCTGTCGACCGCCCGGGTCGACCCCTTCCGCCGCGACAAGACCGTCAACATCAACTTCTTCATCCACGACCCGATCACGGGCGAGCAGTACAGCCGTGACCCGCGCAACATCGCCAAGAAGGCCGAGGCCTACCTCGCGTCCACCGGCATCGCGGACACCGCGTACTTCGGTCCCGAGGCCGAGTTCTACGTCTTCGACAACGTCCGCTTCCAGACGTCGGCGAACGAGAGCTTCTACCACATCGACTCCGAGGCCGGCGCCTGGAACACCGGTGCGGTCGAGAACAACCGTGGCTACAAGGTCCGCTACAAGGGCGGCTACTTCCCCGCCCCGCCGGTCGACCACTTCGCGGACCTCCGCGCGGAGATCTCCCTGGAGCTGGACAAGAACGGCCTCCAGGTCGAGCGCCAGCACCACGAGGTGGGCACGGCGGGCCAGGCGGAGATCAACTACAAGTTCAACACGCTGCTCGCCGCGGCCGACGACCTGATGCTCTTCAAGTACATCGTGAAGAACGTCGCCTGGCGCAACCAGAAGACCGCGACCTTCATGCCGAAGCCGATCTTCGGTGACAACGGCTCGGGCATGCACGTCCACCAGTCGCTGTGGGCCAACGGCGACCCGCTGTTCTACGACGAGCAGGGCTACGCGGGCCTCTCGGACACCGCCCGCTACTACATCGGCGGCATCCTCAAGCACGCCCCCTCGCTGCTCGCCTTCACGAACCCGACGGTGAACTCGTACCACCGCCTGGTCCCGGGCTTCGAGGCACCGGTCAACATGGTGTACTCGCAGCGAAACCGCTCGGCTGCCATGCGTATCCCGATCACGGGCTCGAACCCGAAGGCCAAGCGCGTCGAGTTCCGCGCGCCGGACCCGTCCTCGAACCCGTACCTGGCGTTCTCGGCGCTCCTGATGGCTGGCCTGGACGGCGTCAAGAACAAGATCGAGCCGCCGGAGCCGATCGACAAGGACCTCTACGAGCTGGCTCCCGAGGAGCACGCGGGCGTCGCCCAGGTCCCGACCTCCCTCCCCGCGGTCCTCGACGCCCTCGAGGCGGACAACGAGTACCTGCAGGCGGGCGGCGTCTTCACGTCCGACCTGATCGAGACGTGGATCGACTACAAGCGCACGAACGAGATCGCCCCGATCCAGCTGCGCCCGCACCCGCACGAGTTCGAGCTGTACTTCGACATCTAAATCGCGAGGTCGGGTGAGCCCGACGCCGTGTCAGCGTGGACAGTGGGGCCGTCTCCCGGAACGGGAAGGCGGCCCCGCTGTTGTGTGGGTCTCGCGTCGGCACCGGCTAGTGTCGCTCCCGTCTCCCTGCCCCACGATCAGCCCCTGCCTAGGTGAGCCGCACATGAACGAAAAAGTGAGATTCCCGAGCGTCGTCGGCCCCCAACTGGCCGGGGTGATCGACCTGCCGGAGGGCGAGGTCCGGGGTTGGGGGCTCTTCGCGCATGGATTCACCCTGGGCAAGGAGTCGCCGGCTGCCTCGCGCGTCTGCAAGCAGCTGGCACGCGAGGGGATCGGCATGCTGCGCTTCGACAATCTCGGGATCGGGGATTCCGAGGGCGACTGGGGGGACGGTTCCTTCACCGTCAAGGTGCAGGACACCGTCCGTGCCGCGGCCTTCATGGCGGAGCGAGGGACTCCGGTGGATCTGCTGGTGGGGCACTCGTGGGGAGGTGCCGCCGCGATCGCGGCCGCGCACGAGATTCCCGGCCTCCGCGCGCTGGCCACGATCGCGGCGCCCGTCGATCCCAGTCACGTCGAGCGGCAGTACGACTCGGTCCTCGATCGTGTCCTCAGTGACGGGGCGCACGAGTGGTTCGTCGGTGGGAGGACTCTGGTTCTCAAGCGTGCCTTCGTCGAGGACGTGCGCCGGGCTCACCTGCGCGACCGGATCGGTGAGGTGGACCTTCCGCTCCTCGTGGCGCATTCGCCCACCGACTCCACGGTCGACATCTCCAATGCGGCGGAGATCTTCCAGGAGGCACGGCACCCGCGAAGCTTCATCTCGCTCGAAGGCGCGGACCATCTGCTGACCGCGCGAGGGCAGGCACAGCGGGCCGCTCACATCATCAGCGCCTGGGCCGACCAGTACCTCGACGAGCCACGGCCCCAGTAAGCGGCATCTCGGACGACTGAGAACTCGGGCAACCAGGGCCCGTGTTCAACGTGATTCACCCTGCTCCCAGGAAGCGTGCAGGTGAGCCGACTTCTGGCGCTCCGGGTCGTACGCGAGCCGTTGTGACAGCCGACGGCAGGCGTCGACGAGTTGGGGTGGGCGGATCTCCGTGAGGCCGGCGTCGAACGTGGCGAGGAGGCCGGCGACGCCGGCCCAGGACCAGGCGCCGAGGGTGAGGCGGCAGTGGCCGGGGTCCAGGTCTTCGATGACCGAGCCGCCCGGGGCCCAGCGGGCGACGACGGTGGCGGGCAGGTCGAGCCGGGCGCTGCCCGTACAGGGCCACTCGGCGAGCGTGTCGCCCCGGTCATGGCTGTTCATGACGAACGGGGCGAGGCCTTCCGCGGGCGGCCGGCGGGCGGCGAACCCTTGTGTCGTCGGGCGGACGCGCAGCCCGTCGACCCGGTGGACCCGCCAGGCTCCGTCGGTGAGGTCGTAGGCGACCAGGTACCAGCGAGCGGCCCAGACGACCAGATGGTGGGGCTCGACACGGCTGGTGCCGTCAGCCCCCGGAAGCTCGACGACGAGCTCGTGGCGGCGCCGCACCGCGGCCCCCACGACCGTCAGCACATCCGGGTCGATGGGCGGCCCCGGAAACTCCCAGTAGTTCCGCAGCCTGGTCAGCCGCAGCGACTCCATCGACGCCCGCAGCCGCGCAGGCATCACCTGTTCGAGTAGCGCGAGCGCCCGCGCCGCGTCGTCACCCAGGCCGAAGACCGTACGGGGAGCGGTCTGCAGTGCCACCGCCACGGCGAGCGCCTGGTCCTCGTCGAACCGCAGCGGCGGGAGCGCGTGCGCGGCGCCGAGCCGGTAGCCGCCGTCGGGCCCGTGGACGGTGGTGACCGGGTAGTCGAGCTGCCGCAGCGTCTCGATGTCGCGGCGGACGGTGCGCTCGCTGACGCCGAGCCGTTCGGCGAGTTCGCGCAGCGGCCACTGCCGGCGCGTTCCGAGCAGGGAGAGCAGCCGCAGCGCGCGCCGTGAGGTGGTCGCCATCGCCCCAACGTAGGCCAGTACTGGCCACTCGGTGTCCACCACCCCTGCCAAGGTCGTCAAGGAAGGAACGGCGCCGAGGGATGCGGGGAACGAAAGATGCGGGTCGTGGTGGTCGGTGGCGGGATCGGTGGCCTCGCGTTGGGCGCGGGGCTGCGCCGACGGGGGTACGAGGTGACGGTGTTCGATCGCGACACCGACGTGACGGTGACCGGGGGCTACCACATCACCCTGCACGCACAGGCGCAGGCAGCCCTGCGGAAGCTGGTCGCGCCGCGGACCGTGGAGCGGCTGCTCGCGTCCGCCTCCGCGCTGCGGCTGCGCGACCGCGACGTGCTGTGGGACCGGCACGGCCGGATGATCGGGCGCGGCCCGGATCTCAGCGACGAGTCCGGAGTGGACATCGACCGCGTCACCCTGCGCACGCTCCTCGCCGAGGCGGTCGGCGACGACCTCCGGTTGGGGCGCAAGGTCACCGGCGTCGGGCGGGGCGCCGACGGCACCCCCGAGGTGTACTTCGACGACACCGATCCCGTGCCGGCCGATCTGGTGGTGGGCGCGGACGGCGCGCACTCCTTGGTCGCCCGGTACTTGGCCGGCGGTCCGACCAGCAGCCGGGCAGGCATCGTCGGCTTCTCCGGCCGGACACGCCGCGAGGACCTGAGCCCGAGCGAGCAAGAGCGCCTGGGGCCGCGCTCCAGCCTCGCGTGCGGGCCCCGGGGCGCGGCTCTGTACGTCGGCTTCCTCGACCCGGTGGGCAACGCCGTCCTCGACGCCCCCGAGCTGCGGGCGGCCGTCACGAGTGGCCCCACCTACATCTGGGGCGCCATGCTCCCCGAATCCGCGGCGACCGATGCCCTGCGCGAGCTGCGCGCCGAAGACCTGCAGTCCGCTCTCCTGGCCTGCTTCCGTGAACGCGGCTGGTCCAGGCGCACCCTCGACGTCATCACCGCCGCCGTCCCGCACACCGTGGCCGCGTACCGCTTCCACGCCGCTTCGACCCGGGCCAGGGATCTCGCCCCCTGGCCCGCGGGCCGGATCACCGCGCTCGGCGACGCCGTTCACGCGACACCGCCGACCGCCGGCATGGGAGCCGGCGCGGCCATCCGCGACGCCGCCGCCCTGGTCGACCAGCTGTGCGACGTCACCGATGGCACGACCGAACTCACCGTCGCCGTCAGCCGGTACGAGGCGGGGATGCGCCGGCGCGGCAGCGAGGTCCTGACCCTGGCCATGCGGACGGTCGGCTGGATCCGCGCGACGGACACCCCGCTCGGTGCGGCCGCCACCCCGGTGGTCACGCGCGTTCTGGCCGCCGCCCACCGCCTGCGCCGCTGAGGTTGACGCCTGCGTCACCGGTGGGTGGGTCGCCGGCCGCGGCTGAAGGGGCGACGGTATTTCGGGCGACCCGGGGCGGGGGCGCAGCCTACGATCGCCCTCTCATGGGGGCGATGAACGGGGGCGCGGTGGGGATGAGTTGGTTCGACGGGGGTAGGGAGGCCGAGCTGCTGCGGGTTGTCCGCGGGGCTCCCTTGCGGGAGGTGCTCGATGTCTCGGAGCCTTCCGCCTGGATCGCGTTCGATGCCGACGTGCGCGACATGTATGCGCGGTGGGACGCGTTGGAGCCCGGTGAGAGTCGGACCGCCCTCGATCTGTGCGCCGGCGACGGCCGGGTGCGCGAGGCCGCGTTGCGGCGGGCCGCGGCGTATCCGGTGCTTCTGCCGCTGGTCGTCATCCGCTGTGCCGACTGGGCCGCGCCCGTACGGGAGAAGGCGCGCGGCCTGGTGCGTGAGGCGCTGCCCGGGCTCGGCACCGCGGAGCTGGCCGCGCTCGCGCCCGTGTTGCTGCGGGTGGGGCGCCGGGATCGCGGGGTCTTCGGTGTCGGGTTGATGCGAGAGGTCGTCAGTGGGGCGGCGGGCCGCGCACGGCTCTTGTCGTTGCTCGGACACGGGGATACCGGAGTACGCCGCTTCGCCCATCGCATCGCCGTCGACGAGCACGTCCTGCCGGTCGCCGAGCTGGCCCGTACCGCCGCCCTCGACAGCGATGTCGTCGTGCAGAACCTCTGCGCCGACGCCGCACTCGCGGGCGTGAGCATGGGTGAGCGCCTGGACGAGCGGCCTGATGAGCGTGCGTACGGCGACGTCGTCCTGCCGTTGCTCGCGGCGCGCAGCCCCCGTGTCCGGTCCGCCGGGGTCACCGCTCTGCGGCGCGTCGGGCGGGCGGAGGAGGCGCGGTCGTATCTCGTCGATCGTTCGGCGCTCGTGCGGGCCTGTGCCCGTTACGTGCTGAAGCAGGCGGGCTCCGATCCGTTGCCGCTCTACCGGGAGTGGTGCGCCGAGCCCGACGACCCGGCTCTGCCGCCCGGCGCGGCCGTCGGTCTCGGCGAGTGCGGTGCGCGTGCGGACGCCGCGTTGCTGCTGCCGCTGCTCGGGCATCCGGTGGCCGCGGTGCGGGCGCGTGCCGTGGCCGGGCTGCGGGTGCTCGACGTCGCGGCCACCGAGCGGCTGCGGCCGCTCCTGGACGACCCCGCGCCCGCCGTCGCCCGCGAGGCCTGCGCGGCGCTGCTGCCCTGCGCGCGGCAGCTGCCCACCGAGTGGTTGACGGCGCGTATCGGGCCCGAGCTGCCCCGGCCCACCCGTGTCGCCGCCTTCCGACTGCTCTGCGCGCAGGGCGGTGCTGTCCAACTGGGCGCCGCCACCGCCCTGTTGGAGGACGCCGACGCCAAGCTCAGGTTCCGGGCCGAGCAGATCGTCCGGGGCCGCTGACACGGGCGGCGCGGGGTTCAGGCGCGCAGGAAGCGGATCGACGGGTAGGTCTCCGCCGGGTGTCGCGTGACTTCCGCCCGTACCCCGTACACCTTCGCGATCAATTCCTCCGTGATCACTTCGGACGGTGTGCCCGACGCGTGTGCCGCTCCCTCGCGCAGGACCAGGACGTGGTCGCAGAACATGGCCGCCAGGTTGAGGTCGTGGAGGGCGATCACACTGGTCAGGGGGAGGTCCGCGACCAGGGCCAGGAGGTCGAGTTGGTGGTGGATGTCCAGGTGGTTCGTGGGTTCGTCCAGGAGGAGTTCCCGGGGTGTCTGCGCCAACGCCCTCGCTATCTGGACCCGTTGGCGTTCGCCGCCGGAGAGCGTGTGCCAGGACTGGGCCGCACGGTCGGACAGGCCCGTGCGGGTCAGCGCCTCCCGTACCGCGTCCTCGTCCTCGGGGGTCGGCAGCGACCACGCCCTGCGGTGCGGGATGCGGCCCAGTCGTACGACCTCCTCCACGGACAGCTCGACCTGCGTGGTGGCGTCCTGGTCCACCACCGCCACCCTGCGCGCCACCGTGCGGCGGCCCACGTCCCGCAACGGATCGCCGTCCAGCGTGACCACCCCTGACGTCGGGGCCAGCACGCCCGCCAGGATGCGCAGGAGGGTGGACTTGCCCGAGCCGTTCGGGCCGAGGAGTCCGACCGTGGCGCCGGGGGGCGGCGCCAGGGTCACTCCGTCGATGATGAGGTGGCCCGCGGCTGTCCTGGTCACGCGGTCCGCCCGTAGGCCCGAGTCGGTGTGCGGGGTCATGTGGTCTTCCTCGTGCGGTAGAGGACCAGGACGAACGCCGGGACGCCGATCAGCGATGTCACCACCCCCACGGGGACCTCCTGGGGGTCGAGGACCGTGCGGGCCAGCGTGTCCACCCACACAAGGAACACCGCGCCCGCGAGCGCCGTCACCGGGAGCAGACGTGCGTGCCCGGAGCCGACCAGGGCACGGGCGGCGTGCGGCAGGACCAGGCCCACGAAACCGATGGCGCCCGCGCTGCTGACCAGTGCCGCCGTGAGCAGGGCCGTGGTGGTGAGGAGGAGCAGCCGGATACGGGTCACGTGGACGCCCAGCGTCGCCGCCGCGTCCTGGCCGAACGCGAACGCGTCCAGGGTGCGGGCCTGCGTCAGGCAGACGGCGAGGGCCACGAAGAGCACCGCCGCGCACAGTGCGACGTCCGTCCAGCCCACCCCGCTCAGCGAGCCGAGCAGCCAGAACAGGACACTCCGCGTCGTCTCCGCGTCGCCCGACGTCAGGATCACGAACGAGGTGAGCGAGGAGAAGAGCTGCATCGCCGCCACCCCGGAGAGCACCACCCGGTCGGTGCTCCCGCCCAGGGTGTGGCTGAGCAGCAGCACGAGCGCGAACGAGACGAGGGCCCCGGCGAAGGCGCCCGCCGAGACCGACACCACTCCCCCGCCGACCCCCAGGACGACGATCGCGACCGCGCCCGTGGACGCCCCCGAGGAGACGCCGAGCACGAAGGGGTCGGCGAGCGGGTTGCGCAGGAGGGACTGGAGGACGGCTCCGCAGACCGCGAGGCCCGCGCCGCAGACCGCCGCGAGGAGCGTGCGCGGCATGCGCAGGTTCCAGACGATGCCGTCCCGGATGGGCGTCAGCTTCGCCTCTCCCCAGCCGAGGTGCGCCGCGACCGCCGACCACACGTCGGGTACGGAGATGTCCGCGGGGCCGATGGTGACGGCCACCGCCACGGAGAGGGCGAGGGCGGCGAGGCCGGCCGTCCGGAGCAGGGCGGAACGTATGCCGCCCGGGGCGGCCGTCCTCACTTGGCGAGGCCGAAGTCGAGCAGTGCGGCGGCGACTTGTTCGATGCCGTCCACCGTGCGGATCGTCGGGTTCATGGCCTGGCCGCTCAGCAGCACGTACCGCTTCTTCTTCACGGCGGTCAGGTTCTTGGTGACCGGGTTGGACTCCAGGAACTCGATCTTCTTCTTCGCGCTCTCGGCCGTCTGCGACTTTCGGGTGAGGTCGCCGATGACCAGGACGTCCGGGTCGCGGTCGGCCACCGTCTCCCAGTTGATCTGGGGCCACTCGTCGCGGGTGTCGTCGAAGACGTTCCGCACGCCGAGTTCGCGGGTGATGATGCCCGGGGCGCCGCAGCAGCCGGCGATGTAGGGCGCGTCGGAGTTGGCGAACCAGTAGAGGAGCGACGTGTCGGCCGCCTTGCCGTCCTCGATGGTCTTCGTGGCCTTCGCCACCCGGCCCTTGAGGTCGGCGATCAGCCGTTCGCCGCGCTTGTCGACCCCGAACGCCTTGGCCAGGCCCCGCACTTCGCCGTAGACCGTGTCCATGGTCAGCGTCTTGACCCGCTTGCCGTCGCCGTCGCCGCTGTTGTCCTTGCCCGCGCAGTCGGAGGGCGAGACGTAGGCGGGTACGCCGAGTTCGGTGAACTTGGCGCGGTCGGCGACGCCGCCCTTGCTGACCGTCGCCACGAAGGAGGCGGTGACGAAGTCCGGTTCCTGGGCGAGGACCTTCTCGAAGGAGGGGTAGCGGTCGGCGAGCCGGTCGACCTTGGCGTTGTCCTTCTCCAGGCCCTTCAGCACCGGGTCCGTCCATGTGCCGGTGCCGGCCATGCGGTCCGCGAGACCGAGGGAGAGCAGGATCTCCGTGGAGCCCTGGTCGAGGGAGACCGCTCGCCGCGGCGGCGCCTTGATCTCCGCCTTCTCGCCGCAGGAGGTGAGGGTCAGCGGGTAGCCGGCGGCCCTGTCGTCCGCGGTGGACGTGCCGGGGGTCCCCGATGAGCCGCCGCAGGAGGTCAGGGTGACGGCCAAGGCCGTGGCGAGAAGAGCAGCCGTACGTGCACGACGGGTGGTGGAGGACACGAGATCCCTTGAGTCTCACGGCTCATACGCGGAGCCTGGCCTGCTTCGTCACCTCCGCCGCCCGGTGTGCGGACGAAGGTGCCAGCAGGTCTTCGGACTCGGGGATCGGCCGGGCGGGGCGCCTTCCCAGGCGTCCGTGGACGCCCAGTGGCCGTGGCCCCGCCCGTTCCCCCTCACCGCTGCGCGTCAGTTCCGGATTCGCACCGGATTCCCTGGCCCTGGTGTGGGTTGACTGGCGTGCGCAAGCTATCACGCGAGGTCAGGACGGCTGCTGGGGCCTCGGTGCGCCGCGGTAGGTGCCGAAGGACCACTTGTTGCCCTCGGGGTCGGCGATCGCGAACTCCCGGCTGCCGTACGGCTGGTCCTCGATCTCGCGGATGATCTCGACGCCCGCGGTGCTGAGCCGCTGGTAGAGGTCGTCCACGCGGTCGGTGACGACGTACGCGCCGAAGGTGCCGGGCTTCAGGCACCAGTCCTGGGACTTCTCGTCGTACGAGCCGAGCATGATCGCACCGCCCTCGGGCCAGTCGAGCTCGGCGTGCGCCACGCGGTCGCCGTCCTCGTAGACGGCGGTGCGCAGGAAGCCGACGGTGCCGACCAGGAAGTCGATCAGCGCGGGGGCGTCGTGCGCCTGGAGGGTCGGCCAGACCGCGGGGGCGCGCTCCTCGGAGGCGGGAGTGGAGGCGGGCAGGGGCTGCTGGTTCTGCTTCTCGGTCGTGTTCATGAGTCCTACTCTTCGCCCCCGCCATAGCTCCCGGCTTGGATATTCCGGCACTCTTCGGCCAGCCAGGCGCTGGGGCTCGCACCGGTGTACTGCCGGAAGTCCCGCACCAGGTGGGAGTGGTCGTAGTAGCCGCAGTCGGCGGCGACGCGGGCCAGGTCAGGGGTCGCGCCCGCCGCGACGGGGCGTACGACGGCGTTCCGTGCGCGCTGGAAGCGCATCAGGCGTCCCGCCTGCTTGGGGCTCAGGCCCGTCTCGGCGCGGAAGAGGGTGGTGAGGCGGCGTTCGCTGAGCGCGACGTGCCGGGAGAGTCCGCGCAAGGTGCCCACCCCGCGGTGCCGGGCCAGCCAGGCCCAGGCCTCGCCGACCTCGGGGCGCACGGAGCCGGCGGAGGTGTCGGCGGCCGCGCGCTGCCTCAAGTAGGCGGACAGGGAGGCAAACCGCTCTTCCCAGCCGCCCTGCTCGCACAGCAGCTCCCGCAGTTCGGCGGCGCGGCGCCCCATCACCTCCGCGCCGGGTGTCACCAGCTCACCGGCGAGTTCCGCCGCCGGTACGCCGAACAGGGCGCGGGCGGCCAGCGGGTGCACGGCGAGCTGGATGCCCGCCTCGTGCTCGGGCCGTACGACGTACGCCGGGGACTGGTGCAGGCCGCCGAGGACGATGTCCGTGCGGTCGGCGTCGCGGCCGCCCGCCTGCTCGGGGGTGCGGCCGGTGACGACGGGGCCGTCGAGGGAGAAGATCAGCGTCAGGTACGGGGACGGCAGGCCGCGGTGCAGGCCCGGCCGCTCGCCGAGCGTGCGGTAGCCGACGGCGGACACCACCATGCCGTCGAGCCGCGGGGCGGCCCGCACGAACTCCCGGGAGACGGTCTCCATGCCTTCCAGTATGCGACGGACGGCGCTCCGGAGCAGGCCCGGAATCAGGGCGTGCGTCCATCTCCCCTACCCGCGCGCGCAGGTCCCATGCCCGTTCCGTCCGGTGATGTCGATCATGGGAATCCCTGGCGTGACCTCATACGATGACCCGCCGCTCCGGACGGGGCGCAGACCGCTCTCAGGGGGCACGGAACCATGGCATCAAAGGCAAAGGGCAAGCTGGCCGTCATCGGCACGGCGGGCGCGCTCACCGCGGCCGTTCTGGCGGGGACGGCGCTCTGGCCGAGCAAGGACGCGACGGCCGCGGACGCCTCCGCGAAGACGGCGAGGACGGCGAAGGCCGCGACGTCCGAGCTGAAGCACTGGCCGAAGCCCGTCGCGAAGAAGCTGGGCAAGGTCATCGCGAAGAACGAGGACAAGGGCGCGTACGCCGTCTTCGACGCGGACAACACGACGTACCGCAACGACCTGGAGGAGTCCCTCCTGCCCTTCCTGGAGATGAAGGGGGTGCTGACCCGCAAGTCGATGGACCCGTCGCTGAAGATCATCCCCTTCAAGGACACGGCGAAGCACAAGGAGAGCCTCTACAGCTACTACAACCGGCTCTGCGAGGTCGACGACCAGGTCTGCTATCCGTGGGTCGCGCAGATCTTCTCCGGCTTCACGCTGAAGGAGCTCAAGGGGTACGTCGACGAACTCCTGGCCCACGACAAGCCGATCCCCGCCGAGTACTACGCGGACGGGAAGCTGACGAAGACCGAGGTGAAGCCGCCCGAGTTCTTCACCGGCATGCAGGAACTCCACAAGACGCTGCGCGAGCACGGCATCGAGGTCTACGTCGTCAGCGCGGCCAGCGAGGATCTGGTGCGCATGGTCCTCTCCGACCCCAAGTACGGCTACGACGTGAAGCCCGAGAACGTCATCGGTGTCGGCCTGCAGCTCAAGAACCGCAAGACCGGCGAGGTCACCAGCTCCCGCAAGGAGATCGCGGAAGGCCGCTTCGACCAGAAGAAGCTCGCGGGGCATGAGCTGACGCCGCACCTGTGGGCGCCCATGACCTGGTTCCAGGGCAAGCCCGCGGCCATCAACACGTACATCGACGAGTGGAAGAAGCCCGTCCTGGTGGCGGGCGACACCCCCAAGAGCGACGGGCCGATGCTGTTCCACTCGGCGGACGTGGAGCACGGCGGAGCACGGGTCTGGGTCAACCGCAAGGACTCGTACATGAAGGAGCTGGACGGGATGAAGCGCGAGAACGCCGACCGGCAGCGGGAGCTCGGCCAGAAGGTCACCGCGGACAAGCGGTGGCTGACGGTGGTCCCGGACGAGATCCGCTAGGCGTTCGCGGCTCCGTCCCCGCCCTCCCGCCCCGCGGCGTCGATCAGGCCCGAGGAGATCGCCTCGGTCAGCGCCGCGTGGTCCCGGGCGTTCTGCGCGCTGTACAGCAGCGCGAAGTCCGCCATCGCCCGGTCGAAGGTGTCGCCGCCGCCCAAGTAGGCGGCGATGGCTATCCGGTCGCCGGAGCGGGCGTGGGCGCGGGCCAGGGCCGTGCCGCAGAGACCGGCGTAGGCGCGCAGTTCCGCGGGGGACATCGACTCGACGTCGGCGGAGCCCTTCATGTCGCGCAGTTGGCGCCAGTAGAAGGCACGGCCACGGGGTCCCGTCATCCAGCCGAGGAAGATGTCGCCGGCCGCCTGGAGGAGCCGCTGGCCCGCGACCACCCGGTGGCCGGGGTGGACGTACGGGCCCGCCGGGAGGTGTTCCTCGACGACCGAGCGGACCGCCTCCTTGATCTGGAGGAAGAGCGGGTCCCCGACGTCGCGCCCGGCGAGGAGCACGAGATAGCAGCGGGTGCCGACGCTGCCCACGCCGACGACTTTCCGCGCGGCGTCCACGAAGTGGTAGCGGTCCAGGAGGAGTCGGCGCTCCTCGGAGAGCGTGGAGCGGTAGTCGCCGAAGATCTTGCGGAGCGCGGCGAGGTCCGGGGCGCTCACGGGTTCGATGAGTGGTGGGTCGTGGATGATGCGGCGGACGCCGGGAGCTCCGTCGACCTTCTCGGTCAGCTTGCCGAGCGCCTGAAGACTCGTGCGGCGGCGGGCGCGGTCCATGGCGCTCGCCGCGCGCTTGCGGTGGCCCGCGGAGCCGATGAGCGGCAACAGGTCGCGTGTGTCGGTCCGTTCGTACCAGACGGCCAGTTCCCCGAGTCCGGCAAGACGCCTCATGGAGGTGCGGTACGCCGCCACCGCGGCGAGGCAGGCCGCGCGTGCCGCACCCCGCGGGTGGCCGTTGTCGCGGGATGCCACGGCGACGCTCGCGGCCAGGCGTTTGACGTCCCACTCGAAGGGGCCGGGCCAGGTCTCGTCGAAGTCGTTCAGGTCGAAGAGCAGGGCCCGCTCCGGTGAGGCGAACAGGCCGAAGTTCAAGAGGTGCGCGTCGCCGCAGAGCTGGACCGTCAGACCGGTGTCCCACTGGGCGGCGAGGTCCCCCGCCATGACGGCTGCGGCGCCCCGCAGGAAGGAGAACGGGGAGGCCGCCATGCGGGCGTACCGGATGGGCAGCAGCTCCTGGACGCGGTCCGCGCCCTGCCGATCGAGGACGGCCAGCGGGTCGGCGCGGTCGGCGGAGGGTATCCACACCCCGTGCGAGGAGCGGGAGGCACGCTTGCGGGCGGCTTTGCCCTGGCGGGCACGCTCTTGCGGAGTGGTCATCGCCCCTCGCCCCTCTCCGTCGGCGGCACCCGGCAACAGCCTCCCCTCAGGAGCAGCCAATGCCGCCTCCGGCGCGTACGCATGCCGAGTACGCCGAACGGGTGACCTGACCGGCGGTGTGCCGGTGATGTGCCGGTTGTGTCGGGACCTCAGCTTCCGCCAGCCACCGCCCATGCCGCCACCCTCTTGGCCAGCGCTTCTCCGGCCCGCGTCCACACGAAGTGGTCGAGGCGGGCGCCCGCCTCCCGCACGGAGTACCGCAGGCGGGTGACGCGGGCCGCGGGCACCTTGCCGACGAGGTGGTCCAGGGCGGCCACGGGGGCCCAGGTGTCGCCCTCGACGGAGACCGCGAGGACGGGCAGCGTGAGGGTGCGCAGGGCCGCCTCGTAGTCGTGCGGGGAGCCTGGGGACGAGTAGCGGCCGGTACGCCCCTGACGTGCCCAGTCGCGCATGACGCCCTTGGGCTGGTTGCCGCCGAAGCCGAGCCGGGCCCCCGGCCACCGGCCGAGCAGCGTCGACGTGGCCGCGGCGAACAGCTCGCCGATGAGCAGCAGGGGCCCGCGCAGCGGACCGTACGCCCGGAACCAGACGGAGCCCGAGGCGACGAGGGCGACTCCGTCGACGCCGGGCCCGACGCCCAATGCCGCGTGCACCAGGCCGAGTTGTCCGCCCAGGCTGTGGCCGAGGAGGTAGAGCGGTGGCCGGGGGCCCAGTTCGGCACGTATCGCTTCGACGACCGCGACGAGGTCCCGCTCCACGATCGTGCCGTATCCGTGGTCGAGGGCGTCCGCGTCCGTCACGCGCGGGGTGCTCTCGCCCTGCCCCCGCATGTCCACGGTCAGGGCGGTGAGCCCCTGGGCGTTCAACTGGCGTGCGAACGCGCGGTAGTAGCGGGCGGGGGTGCCCATGGCGGGGAGGATCAGGACGGCCGGCGCGGGGCGGGGCGATGCCTCGCTGCCGCGCAGGCCGCGGACGGGAAACCGTGCCCCGTCCGGGAGTTGGGCGGTGACGAGCAGCGGCAGCTCGTCCGCGGGCTCCTGCTGGGCGGGGGCGGTTTCCGGCTGAGTCATGCGGACAGCATGGACCACGCCCACGGGCGGCGGCCCTGGGGCCCCCGCCCGTACGGCGCGCGTCGGCTCAGCGGCTGTACCGCATGAGGGCGCGCACCATGTGGCAGGTGATGTCCGACGGCGGGTGGATGCCCACGTCCTCCGCCATGCTCCGGATCCTGGTGTTGTTCGCTTGGTTCGCCAGATAGACGCCGGAGTCGAGCAGGGCTATTGCAAGGCGCATGGCCTTCAGGCGCCGGTTGTGCGTGATGTACCACTCGCGCGGCCGGCCGGCCGGGAGCGGTCGCTTCTCCAGTGGTGCGTACGTCGGGTCGATGAACACGGGCCGGGAAGCGTTGCGCTTCGACTTAGATGTGAGTGCGGCAGCGGGCACAGGCATCCTCCTGTCGCGATCAGGAACCCCCGTCGGGAACCCTCGAACATTGCTTCAATTCTACTGCCAGGCACTGACAATCGCCGCTGGCCAGACGGCCTTTGAGGCCGTGTGACGGATGGGTCGCGGGTGGGTCGCGGGTAGCGTGTACGGCATGGAGATCTGGATCAATCCCGCCTGCTCGAAGTGCCGCGGCGCGCTCACGCTGCTCGACGCCGAGGGCGCCGACTACACCGTCCGCCGCTACCTGGACGACGTCCCCACCGAGGAGGAGATCCGCGCCGTCCTGGAGCGGCTCGGCCTGGAGCCGTGGGACATCACGCGCACCCAGGAGGACGCCGCCAAGGAGCTGAACCTGAAGGACCGCGCGGCCTGGCCGCGTGACGCCTCGGGCCGCGACCGCTGGATCACGGCGCTCGCCGAGCACCCCAGGCTCATCCAGCGGCCCATCATCACCGCCGACGACGGCACCGCGGTGGTGGGACGGACGGAGGAGGCGGTACGGGACGCGCTGTCCCGGTCGGCCACCTGACCCGGGCGGCGGCGCACGCGGGGCGACGGCCGTGCCGTACCGGCGTGAAGCGGGCCACATCCACCGCAGGTAACACGGGGTTCACATGCGAGCAATGGACGGGAAATCGCGCGTTGGCAGGCTGCGCGACATCACCACGGCACCGCAGCACCCGCACGTTCTGCGCCGTACCGAGCATTTAAAGGATGGCCCCCGTGACCTTCAAGGCTGAGTACATCTGGATCGACGGCACCGAGCCGACCGCCAAGCTCCGTTCGAAGACGAAGATCATGACGGACGGCGCCGAGCTCCCGAACTGGGGCTTCGACGGATCCAGCACGAACCAGGCCAAGGGTCACGCATCCGACCGCGTGCTGAAGCCGGTCTTCACCTGCCCGGACCCGATCCGCGGCGGCGACGACGTACTCGTGCTGTGCGAGGTCCTCAACACGGACATGACGCCGCACGAGTCCAACACCCGTGCCGCGCTCGTCGAGATCGAGGAGCGGTTCGGCTCGCAGGAGCCCATCTTCGGCATCGAGCAGGAGTACACCTTCTTCGAGGGCGACCGCCCGCTCGGCTTCCCCGTCGGCGGCTTCCCCGCCGCGCAGGGCGGCTACTACTGCGGTGTCGGCGCCGACGAGATCTTCGGCCGTGACATCGTCGAGGCGCACCTGGAGAACTGCCTCAAGGCGGGCCTCGGCATCTCCGGCATCAACGCCGAGGTCATGCCCGGCCAGTGGGAGTTCCAGGTCGGCCCGCTCGCGCCGCTCGAGGTCTCCGACCAGCTGTGGATCGCCCGTTGGCTGCTCTACCGCACCGCCGAGGACTTCAAGGTGTCGGCCACGCTCGACCCGAAGCCGGTGAAGGGCGACTGGAACGGCGCGGGCGCGCACACGAACTTCTCGACGAAGGCGATGCGCGAGGGCTACGACGCGATCATCACCGCCGCCGAGTCCCTCGGTGAGGGCTCCAAGCCGATGGACCACGTCAAGAACTACGGCGCGGGCATCGACGACCGCCTCACCGGCCTGCACGAGACCGCCCCGTGGAACGAGTACAGCTACGGCGTCTCGGACCGCGGCGCCTCGGTCCGCATCCCGTGGCAGGTCGAGGTGGAGCAGAAGGGCTACATCGAGGACCGCCGTCCGAACGCGAACGTCGACCCGTACGTCGTGACGCGCCTGATCGTCGACACGTGCTGCGCCGCCCTGGAGAAGGCCGGCCAGGTCTGATCACGGTGTCCGCACGTGCCTCGCACGTTCCCGGAGGGGGCGTCCACCGAACCGGTGGGCGCCCCCTCGGGCATGGCGGCCTGCCGGAGGGAGCGACCCCGGCCCTCCTCATCTGCTTCAATGGACTCATGGACAGCCACGGGAACAACGCGACGGGTCGTGATCACGACCTGGAGCCGTTCTGGCCTTCCCGTCAGCACCACGACTTCGACCGGGTGTGTTGCCGCGCGATGAACGCGCAGGCCCGCTAAAGCCGTTCACCCGGCCTTCGCCTGACGCGCACGACGTACGTACGTCCTTCGACGACTGACGACTCCTTCGCGCGAAAGAGCTGACTTCCATGGCGAACTCCCGTTCCTTCCCTGCCTCCACCGCTTCCACCGCCACCGTGACGGCCGCCGTCCCGCCGCAGGCCGCCCCCGGCCGTGGGCGGCTGCGAGCCGTCGCCCCCGACGAGGTGGCGCAGCTCACCGACTTCCTGCCGCCGGGCGCGACCTGGCTGCCCGCGCCCCAGCACACGCTTCCCACGCTGCCGGGACAGCCGCCGATGATCGGCTACCTGGTCCTCGTACCGGCCGGGCAGGAGCCGGTGGCCGCTGCCACTGCCCCTGCCGCACCCGAGCCCCGGCAGACGTCCGGCGGTCCCGTGTGGATCGACGGGGTGCAGCGTGCGGCGCGGGTCGACGACCGCCCGCTCGACCTCACGTACCTGGAGTTCGAGCTGCTCGCGCATCTCGTCGCCCACCCGCACCGGGTGCACACACGTGACCAGCTGGTCACCACGGTGTGGGGCTACGGGCATGTGGGCGACGGGCGCACCGTGGACGTCCACATCGCGCGGCTGCGGCGCAAGCTGGGGGCCGAGCACCGCCGGACGATCCAGACGGTGCGGCGGGTCGGCTACAAGTACGCACCGCCTGCATCCCGCTGACCTCCCGTTTCTCGGGGCGGGCCGGGCTCTGCCGCCAGCAGAAACCGGTTCCCCCGACGGCGGTGAGCGGGCAGAGTCTGCGGCATGAGACTTCTGATGCTGGGCGGTACGCAGTTCGTGGGACGGGGCGTCGTCGAGGCGGCGCTCGCGCGTGGCTGGGAGGTGACGGTCTTCCACCGCGGGCACCACGAGGCGCCCACCGGCGCGGTGTCGCTGTTCGGTGACCGTACGGCGGAGGGCGGCCTCGACGCGCTCGCCGCCTTCGACGGCGAGTGGGACATCGTCGTCGACACCTGGTCCGGGGCGCCGCGCGCCGTGCGGGAGACGGCGCGGCTGCTCGCGGGGCGGGCCGGGCGCTACGTGTACGTGTCGAGCGCGTCCGTGTACCGGTATCCGGGGGTGGCGGGTTCGGACGAGAGCTACCCGCTGGTCGAGGGCGATCCCGACGCGGATTCGGTGGCGTACGCGGAGGACAAGCGGGGCGGCGAGCTCGCGGCCGTCGCGGAGTTCGGGGCCGAGCGCACGGTGCTCGCCCGCGCCGGACTGATCCTCGGTCCGTACGAGAACGTCGGGCGGCTGCCGTGGTGGCTGAACCGGGTCGCGCGGGGCGGGCCCGTACTGGCGCCGGGGCCAAGGGAGTTGGACCTTCAGTACATCGACGTGCGGGACCTCGCGGAGTGGGTCCTGGATGCCGCTTTCGCGGGTCTGCACGGCCCGTACAACGTCATCTCCCCCATCGCGCACACCACGATGGAGGAGTTCCTGGAGGCGTGCGTGGCCGTGGCGGGCGCGCCCGACGTGGAGCTGCGGTGGACCGACCCCGCGGTGATCGCCGAGCACGGCATCGAGCCGTGGTCGCAGCTCCCGGTGTGGCTCCCGCCGGGCGAACTGCACGACACCATGCACCGCACATCGACCGGCAAAGCGGTGGCCGCGGGGCTCCGTGCGCGGCCCGTGGCGGAGACGGTCGCGGACACCTGGGCCTGGATCCGGTCCCTGGACGGGGTTCTCCCGCAGCGCCCGGACCGCGGGGCCAAGGGCGTCGACCCCGAGGTGGAGGCGAAGGCCCTGGGCCTGTAGCAAGAAAACGGGGCGGTGGCCTGACCGGTAGATCCGGCCGGGCCACCGCCCCTTCAGGGGCGCGGGGAACTGCGCGACGAGCCCCCACCGGCCCGCAGCTGCATCACGGCACTTCCCAGCGGAGCCCCTACACCGTGGCCGAAGGAACCGGCCGGTCGGCAGGCTGCTCAGGTGCCACCGGCCCCCCGTGCGAGATCCTCGGCAGCCACGAGAGGTGGCGCGGCGTGCGCCAGTTGCGCTCGCCGAGGAGCGTCATCAGGGACGGCAGGAGCACCATCCGCACGACCGTCGCGTCCAGCAGGACCGCCACCCCGAGGCCGACACCCATCTGCTGCATGTCCTGCATGGACAGGGTGCCGAAGACCGCGAAGACCGCCACCATGATCACGGCCGCGCCCGTCACCGCGCCCGCGGTCCGCGTGATGCCCTCGCGGATCGCCGCGCGGTTGTCCAGACCCCGTTCCCGCGCCTCACTGATCCGCGAGACCACGAACACGTGGTAGTCCATCGAGAGGCCGAAGAGGACCACGAGGACGAACAGCGGCATCCAGTTCTCGATCGCGCCCACCTGCTCGGAGCCGATCACCTCCGCGCCCCAGCCGTGCTGGAACACCGCGGTCATCACGCCGTAGGCGGCGCCCACCGACAGCAGGTTGAGGCCGATGGACGTCACCGCGATGACCACCGAACGGAAGCTGAAGAGCATCAGCAGGAACGTCACCGCCGCGATGAAGGCGAACACCGGCACGATGCCCTTGCTGAGCTGGTCGCCGAAGTCCTCGGACTCGGCGAGGTCGCCGCCGACGTACGCGTCCGCGTCCAGGCCGTCGAAGGCGGCGGGGACCACGTCGTCCCGCAGCTCGCCCAGCGCCTCCTTGGACTTCGCGTCGCTGCCGTCACCGGGCAGCGGTACGTCGATCTCGGCCACGCCCGCGCTCTTGTGGACGGTGAGTTCGGCGCCCTTGCCCGCGTCCCGCACCACCGCTGCCAGCGCGTCCCGCACCTCCTTCGACCCGATGTCACCCGCCTGGTCGGCCTTGACGACGATCCGGGCCGGCGCGGGGCCACCCGGGAACTCCTGGGTGATCTCCCGGAAGGAGACCGAGAGCGGTGCGTCCGAACCGAACTGCTTCTCCAGGCCCAGCTGTTCGGTCTTCATGCCGAGCGCGGGAGCCGCGAGGGCGAGGAGCAGGACCGCCGAGCCGATGGCGAAGAACTTCGGCTTGGCCAGGACCGGCCGCAGCAGCTTGCCCGCGATGCCTCCGCTGCCGTGCGCGCCCTTCTTGCTCCCGCGGTTCAGGAACGGGATGCGCCCCGCGTTGATCCGGTCCCCGAGCGCGGAGAGCAGCGCGGGAAGCACCGTCACCGAGCCCAGCATCGCCACGCACACGACCAGGATCGTGGCGACCGCGAAGCCCTTGAAGAGCAGAAGTCCGGAGAGGAACATGCCGGCCATCGCGACCATCACCGTCAGGCCCGAGACAAGCACGGCCCGCCCGCTGGTGGCCGCGGCGATCCGCAGCGCGGTCTCGGCGTCACGTCCCGCCGCGCGCTCGTCCCGCTCGCGCCGCAGGTAGAACAGGCAGTAGTCGACGCCGACGGCGAGCCCCATCAGGAACATCACCGAGTACGTCGTCTCGAACAGGTGCAACTGGTGGCTGGCGAGCGAGAGCAGGCCGAAGGCCGCCACGCACGCGGTCAGCGCGAGCCCGACCGGAAGCAGCGCGGCGACCACCGCGCCGAAGGCGACCAGGAGAATGCCGAGCGCCAGCGGCACCGCGGTGAACTCGGCCCTGGTGAGGTCGTCCGCGAGCAGGTCACCGAGGTGCTTCTCGGAGCTGGCGTCGCCGAACTGGTAGACGGAGACGCCCTTTTGCTCGCCGTCGTCCTTGGCCTGCTGCACCGCGTCGAGCACGGGCTGCACGCGGTCGGCGGCTTCATCGGACGCGCCCTTCATCTCGAAGCGGAGCAGCGCGTCCTTGCCGTCCTCGGAGGGCAGCGGCTCCTGCATCCCGCGGATCTCGCCGGTCGCGGTCAGCGCCTCGGAGAGGTCACTCGCCGCGCCCCGCCAGCCGTCCGCGGTCTTCGAACTGACCATGACCAGCTCGCCCGCGGGTTCCTCGACACCCGCGTCATCGAGGATCGCCGCGGCCCGGCCCGAGTCGCCGACCCCCATCTCGTCGTCGGACGCGGTGACCATGCCCGAGGCCCCGCCGATGGTCGTGGCGAGCACGACGAAGAGCAGCCAGCCGAGAATGGCCGTCTTGCGGTGGTGCGCGCTCCACACCCCGAGTCGTGCCGCGAGGTTTGGCCTCATGGCGTTTCGCCCCCATAAGTAAGCAGTGGATAAGCCGTTGCTGACGAGGACAACGCTAGAAATCCGGGACCCTCCCACCCAGCCGCCGAAGCCCCCACTGCCCGAAGCACAGGGCGAGGTCCGAGGGTGTCGTCAGGTACACCCCATGGCCGGGTGCCGGACCCAATGACCGGCGCCCTGCCCGGCGGCGAGAATGTGTTCATGCCACTGGAAGAGATGGGGATCAAAAAATGACGAGGGTCCGTGAATCCGTGATCGCGGGAGCCCGTGGGCTCTACCTGGCGGTCGTCACGCTCGCCGGTTCGATCACTCTCTTCGTGCTGTCGGTCCTCTCGATCGCCTTCATCCTGCTCGGCGTCGGCGTCTTCACGACGCCGGTGATCCTGACCGGCGTACGCAAGTGGGCCGACCTGCGCCGCGCCCAGGCCGGCGCCTGGTCGAACGTGCGCATCCCGTCGCCCTACCGCCCCTTCCCCGCGGACCTGCGCGGGGGCATCACCGGGCAGGTGGAGCGCACCTCGCTGCTCCTCAAGGACCCGGCGACCTGGCGTGACCTGCAGTGGCTCCTCGTCGACATGACCGCGGGCTGCGTCACGGCGATCTTCGCGCCCGCGCTGCTGCTCTACATGCTGTACGGCTACGTCCTCGCTCTCGGCGTCTGGGAGCCGATCTACGAGGCGGGCGGCGGCGAGTGGTACGGCTTCATCCACGTCACCTCGCAGGGTGACGCCAACATGGCGGCCCTGCTCGGCACCGCGCTCGGCATCACCGGCGTCTTCGCCAACCCCGCCATCGTGCGCGGCCACTTCCTCCTGACCCGGGCGCTGCTGGCGCCCACCACCTCCATGCGGGAGCGTGAACTGGCCCAGCGCGTCGACCGGTTGACCGAGACCCGGCACGACGCCGTGGACACCTCCGCCGCCGAACTGCGCCGCATCGAGCGGGACCTGCACGACGGGGCGCAGGCCCGCCTGGTCGCGATGGGCATGGACCTCGGCACCATCGAGGCGATGATCGAGAAGGACCCGGCGAAGGCCAAGGAAATGATCGCCAAGGCCCGGCAGAACTCCGGCGAGGCCCTGACCGAGCTGCGTGACCTGGTCCGCGGCATCCACCCGCCGGTGCTCGCCGAGCGTGGCCTCAGTGACGCGGTGAAGGCCCTCGCGCTGCGGCTGCCGGTGCGGACGGAGGTGGACGTGGAGCTGTTCGGCCGCGCCGAGGAGCCGGTGGAGTCGGCGGCGTACTTCGCGGTGAGCGAGGCGCTGACCAACGCCATCAAGCACTCGGGGGCGGACCGCATCTGGGTGGACGTCCACCACGCGCAGGGCATGCTGCGGGTGGCGGTCACCGACAACGGCAAGGGCGGGGCGTCCATCGGCACGGGGTCGGGACTGAGCGGGATCGAACGCCGACTCGGTACATTCGACGGCGTACTGGCCGTCAGCAGTCCCGCGGGCGGCCCGACCATGGTGACCATGGAGATCCCTTGCGAGTTGTCCTAGCCGAAGATCTGTTCCTGCTGCGTGACGGCCTGGTGCGGATGCTGGAGGCATTCGACTTCGAGATCGCCGCCGCGGTCGAGACCGGGCCCGAACTCACCAAGGCCCTGGCCGAGTTGGAGCCGGACGTCGCAGTCGTGGACGTCCGGCTTCCGCCGTCCCACACGGACGAGGGACTGCAGTGCGCGCTCGCCGCGCGGAAGGCACGGCCGGGGCTGCCGGTGCTCGTGCTCTCCCAGCACGTGGAGCAGCTGTACGCGCGCGAGTTGCTCGCCGACGGGAACGGCGGGGTCGGCTATCTCCTCAAGGACCGGGTCTTCGACGCCGACCAGTTCATCGACGCCGTACGCCGGGTCGCGTCGGGCGGCACCGCGATGGACCCGCAGGTGATCCAGCAGCTCCTGTCGCGACGGTCGGCGGACCAGCCGCTCGGCAAGCTGACGCCGCGCGAGCGTGAGGTGCTCGAACTCATGGCGCAGGGACGGTCGAACGCGGCGATCGCCGCGGAGCTCGTCGTGACGGAACGGGCGATCGCCAAACACACGTCCAACATCTTCGGAAAGCTGGACCTTTCGGTGTCGGACGACGACAACCGGCGGGTTCTCGCCGTACTCGCCTATCTGGATCAAGGGCGCTGAGCGGAACACCGAAGATCGCCCGCGAGATTGCGGGGGGAATTCCGCGCATGATTGAACGGGGCCGACTCCTGTTGCGTACGTAGTCCCATGGGACGCACACCACGACGCACATCACGAAAACGATCAAAACTCGCCGGGCGCGCGATCGCCGCCTCGGCTGCGCTCATCCTGGGCGGCGGCGGAATGGTCGCGGTGAATGTCTACGCGAACGCCGGCGAGAGCAATGGCTCGCCGTCCGCCTCCACCCGGTCCGGCGAGCAGGGCGGCGGTCCGGGGGTGGGGATGGCGACCATCAGCTGCCCGGACGTGGGCACCCAGCTCTCGGACGTACCGGACGGGGCTCGCGAGGACGTGGACCGGCGGCTCGCGG
This sequence comes from Streptomyces sp. NPDC054872, assembly GCF_053610705.1. Taxonomy (NCBI): domain Bacteria; kingdom Bacillati; phylum Actinomycetota; class Actinomycetes; order Kitasatosporales; family Streptomycetaceae; genus Streptomyces; species Streptomyces sp. NPDC054872. The sequence continues at coordinate 24,124 of NZ_JBSGYY010000021.1, forward strand.
AGCTGGACACCCAGATCACCGCCGCGTACGAGAAGTTCGCCGACGCCGCGAACACCGAGCAGGCCGAGGCCGTGCTCGAGCCCCTCGAGGAGCAGCGGCGGCCGACCATCGAAGGCATCGGGTCCTCGATCGACCAGGCGGGCGGGCAGCCGCCGCAGGGGATCGACGGGATGGCGCCGTGCACCATGCGGGCGGACGACTCGGCGGGGCAACAGCCGCCGCAGGACGGGGGCGACGGGCAGGAACAGCCACCGCAGGACGGCGGCGACGGTCAGGAGCAGCCCCCCGGTGACGGCGGCGACCAGGAGCAGCCGCCCGGTCAGCAGAACGGCAACGGCCCCGAGGCCGCCGACTTCGTCGACATCAACTCCGTACAGCCCAACGTCAACCGCCCCGACAAACGACGCGGCGCCTCGCGCGGCACCTTCACCACGAAATGCGGGACGAACGAGAACGGCAAGTTCAATCCGGACAATGTCATCGCTGCGCCCGGCGTGAGCAATGGCGCCCACCACATGCACGATTACGTCGGCAATCAGGCCACGGATGCTTTCTCCGGTGACGACGATCTCGCGAACGGCGACACCACCTGCCGCAACCAAGGGGACAAGTCCACCTATTACTGGCCGGTCCTGAGGCTGCAGAACGGGCAGGACGAGAACGACGCCGACGCGGACGGCGGCGGAAAGGACCAGAACGTCGGCCAGATCCAGACCCCGACCTCGGTCACGCTGAAATTCGCCGGGAATCCGACGGGCAAGGTCGTCGCGATGCCGCGCTTCCTGCGCATCATCACCGGTGACGCCAAATCGCTGACCAATGGAGACGCGAACGCCAACGCGTCGTGGAGCTGCACCGGGTTCGAGGACCGGCAGCTGAAGGACAAGTACCCGATCTGCCCCGAGGGCAGCCAGGTCGTCCGGACGTTCAACTTCCAGAGCTGCTGGGACGGCCAGAACACCGACAGCGCCAACCACCGCACGCACGTGGCCTTCGCCGACGCGGAGACCGGCGCGTGCCCGCAGGGCTTCAAGGCCATCCCGCAGCTGGTGCAGCGCATCGTGTACGACGTGCCGCCGGGGCCGGGATTCGCCGTCGACTCGTTCCCCGAGCAGTTGCACAAGCCGATCACCGATCACGGTGACTTCATCAACGTCTTCGACGAGAGGCTGATGAACCGCATGGCCAAGTGCATCAACAGCGGTCAGCGCTGCAAGTGACCCGCCGCGGGCGGTACTGAGCCGAGCGGCTCGGCTCAGTACCGCAAGCTGACCCCCGTACCTCCACGCCCCCCACGCCCCCCCACGCCCCCACTCCCCCATACCGCTGCGCGGTCAGTTCGTGTCGTGACCGGAGTGGCCCGAGTGCCCCGGGCCTCCGTCCTCGTGATCCCCACCACCGCTACTCCCCGAGTGGTGCGAGGACTTCTCCACGGTCCCGCCGAGCCGGCCGCGCAGCCGCATGACCACTTTCTCGTCGCCGACCGCGATCCACTTCTTGCCGACGAGGTACGTACCGCCGTAATCGGTCGCCTCGTCGAACCATTCGGCCTGGCCACGGGCATTTGTAAAGGTTACTAGGACGTAGCGGCGGGCACCTTTGTCACAGGTGGCCTGCCGCAGTTCGGCCGCGTCCGTCTGGATGTCGGGCTTGCAGCGCGCCTTGGCCGCCAGCTGCTCCAGGCTGCCGCTCGCCGTGTCCGGTGGCGCGTCGTCGCCGTCAGAGCCGCACGCCACGAGCACCATCAGCAGTCCCGCACCCATCCCCGCAGCCATGCCCGACCGCATGCGCCGACGCATGCCCCCACTCGCGCCCGCAAGCGCCTTCCGCGCTGCCTTCATCGCCCCACCAGTCCCTTCAGGCGAGGTGAACTCGCCATGTCCGTATGCACCGTTGAGCGCAGGGCGCCGCACGGATACCGTGCGCCGCACCATTCGACCCAGGGGGTACACATGACCGATCCGTCCCGACGTTCCGTGCTCGGCACCGCCGGGGCCATCGGCCTCGGTGCCGCCGTCGGCGGGGTGGCGGTTCCGTCCCACGCCGCCGAGGGGCCCGTCCGGGACCCCGCTGTCGCCCTCGATACGGATTCCGCGCGCTCAGCACTCAACAGACTCCTGCCGCATCACGCGGAACAGTTCCGTCTCAGACTCGTCCCCGCGAAGGGCGGCACGGACCGTTTCCGGGTTTCGGGCGCCACGGGGCGCATCGATGTGTCCGGTACGACGCCGGCCGTGCTGCTCACCGGGGTCCACTGGTATCTGAAGTACGTCTGCGGGGCCCATGTCAGCTGGAACGGCAGCCAGTTGGACCTGCCGCGCACGCTGCCCGCGCCGGCCCGCCCCCTGGAGCGGTCCACCGGGCTCGCGCATCGGTTCGCCCTGAACGACACGAACGACGGGTACACCGCGCCCCACGCCGACTGGGCGTACTGGGAGCGGATGATCGACATCCTCGCCCTGCACGGCTGCAACGAGGTCCTGGTGATCGCGGGGGCGGAGGCCGTCTACCACCGGGTTCTCCAGGACTTCGGCTACAGCGACGCGGAGGCGCGCGCCTGGCTGCCGGCGCCTTCGCACCAGGCGTGGTGGCTGCTGCAGAACCTGTCCGGGTACGGGGGGCCGCTGTCCCCCGCCGTCATCGCGGACCGGGCCGAGCTGGGCCGCAGAATCGTGGACCGGCTGCGCTCCCTGGGCATGGCGCCGGTGCTCCCCGGCTACTACGGGCACGTCCCTGACGGGTTCGTGGCGCGCAACGGCGGGGACGCACGGGTCATACCCCAGGGCATCTGGCACGGGTTCCGGCGACCGGACTGGCTCGACCCGAGGACCTCGTCCTTCGCGAAGGTCGCCGCTTCCTTCTACCGGCACCAGGTGCAGCTCTTCGGGGCCGCCGAGAACTTCAAGATGGACCTCCTGCACGAGGGCGGCACCCCGGGGGACGTCCCCGTGCCGGACGCGGCACGCGGTGTGGAGGCGGCCCTGCGCAAGGCCCGCCCGGGCGCGACCTGGGTGATCCTCGGCTGGGAGGCCAATCCGCTGCCCGAGCTGCTCGACGCGATCGACCGGCGCCGGATGCTGATCGTGGACGGGGTCTCCGACCGGTTCACGAGCGTCACCGACCGCGAGAAGGACTGGGGCGGCACGCCGTACGCGTTCGGGACCATCCCGAACTTCGGGGGCCGCACGACGATCGGGGCCCGCGCCCACATCTGGAACGAGAAGTTCTTCGCCTGGCGCGACAAGGGCGGCAGCGCGCTCGTGGGCACGGCGTTCATGCCGGAGGCCACGGACCGGGACCCGGCCGCCTTCGAGCTCTTCTCCGAACTTGCCTGGTCCGAGGAGAAGCTCGACCTGAAAGCCTGGTTCGACGGTTACGCGGGCTTCCGCTACGGCGGCCACGACTCCGACGCCCGGCGCGCGTGGCGGGCCCTGCACGACACCGCCTACCGGCACACCGCCGTCGAGCGCAGCGACCCGCACGACTCGCTGTTCGCGGCCCGCCCCGACCTGGCGGCGAACCGCGCCGCCGAGTACGCGCCACGCGCGCTGACCTACGACCCGGGCCGCTTCGACGCGGCGTTCGCCGGGCTCCTCGGGGTCCGCGGCGGGCTGCGGGGCAGTGCCGCCTACCGGTACGACCTGGTGGACGTGGCCCGCCAGGCGCTCGCGCACCGGAGCCGGCAGTTGCTGCCGCAGCTGCGGTCCGCGTACGGGCGCGAGGACGCGGACACCTTCCGCGGGCTGTCGACGCTGTGGTTACGGCTGATGCGGCTCTCGGACGAGCTGACGGCCACCAACTCGGCTTTCCTGCTTGGGCCTTGGGTCGAGTCGGCGCGCAGGATGGGCACGACCGGGGCGGAGCGGGCGGAGTTCGAACGGACCGCCAAGGTGCTGATCACGGTGTGGGGCGACCGGGCGACGTCCGACGGCGGGAAGCTGCACGAGTACGGGAACCGTGAATGGTCCGGGCTCATGGCCGACTTCTACGTGCCCCGCTGGCAGAAGTGGCTCGATGAGCTGGCCGACGCGTTGGCCGCCGGGCGTGAACCGCGGGCGGTGGACTGGTTCGCGGTGGAGGAGCCGTGGACCCGGGAGCGCAAGGACTACCCCCTGCGGGCGACCGGCGACCCGTACCGGACCGCTTCACGGGTGCGGGACGTGCTGGCGCGGGCGCCCTACCAGGGGTCCCTGGAGGTCGTCGCCGATCCGCCGTCGCTGCCGCCCGGCGGCCGCGCGCGGGTCGAGGCGGTCTTCCGCAACGTCAACGGATTGCGGGCCACCGGCCGTGTCGACTTCCGGCTGACGGGGATCGACGCGGAGCCCTCCGGCCCGGTTTCACTGCCCCGGGTCGCTCCCGCCGGCACGGGCAAGGTGGCGTGGCGGGTGAGCGCGCCGGGAACGCCGCTCGACCGCCCGCTGCGTCCGCTTCCGTACGAGATCGCCGTGCGGTACGGCCCCGCGGGCGAGCGGAGGGTGCGGGCGGTCCACGAAGGTGTGCTGTTCGAGGCGGGCCCGGTGGGGGCGGGCTGGAAGAAGTACACCAACAACGCCGCGGTCTTCGGTGAGCTTGACGGCCGGTACGCGATCAACGGCGGGGGCGCGGACCTGTGGAAGGGCACGACGGAGTTCGGCACGCTGTACCGCGAGGGGGCGCTGCGCGACGGCGTCTCGGTGACGGTCCGGGTCGACGCCCAGGCGGTGACGGGGCCGTGGGCCAGGGCGGGCCTGATCGCACGCAACGAGATGGGGGTGGCGGGGTCCCGGGGCTTCGTCGACCTCGCGGTCACGCCGTCGAACGGGGTGGTCCTGTCGTACGACACGAACGGCGACGGAACCCTGGACACGTACAAGCGCATCACGGGCATCAAGGCGCCGGTGCTGTTGCGCCTGGCGCGGGCGGGCGACGTGGTGACGGGCTCGTGCTCGACGGACGGCGGGACCACGTGGCGGACGGTGGCGAGTGTGCCGGTGCCGGGAGCCGCGGCGGCGCAGGACGTGGGGCTGTTCATGAGCGCGACCAACGGCGGCGACGGGGCGCGGGGGACGGTGGAGTTCAGCGGGTGGCGGGTCGACTAAGGGGCGACTGAAAGCCGACTGAGGCAGGTGGCCCGGGTCGCCGAGGGGGTGCGGAACAAATCCCTCCCGGCGGCCCGGCACCCCGTGCAAGGGTGTGGCCATGGATATTGCGTGGGAGCAGCGGGTGGCCGAGGCGTGGGCCTCGGTCGAGGAGTACGACGACCGGGGCGAGGAGTTCCGGAAGATCATCGACGCCTTGGTCGAGGAGCTGCCGGAGAACAGCCCCGTCGCCCCCTTCGAAAGAGCCTGCGCCTTCGACTCCACCGGCCACTCGGACCGCGCCGTTCCCTTGTACCGGGAGGCCCTGGAGAAGGGGCTCGACGGTTACCGGCGACGCCGTACCGTCATCCAACTCAGCAGCTCTCTGCGGAACATCGGCCGACCCGAGGAGGGCGTCGCGCTCCTCGAAGCCGAACTCGACGCGCCGAGCGACGAGTTGGATGACGCCGTGCGCGCCACCCTCGCCCTCTGCCTCGCCAGTCTGGGGCGCGAACGGGAAGGCCTGGCGCTGGTGCTCGGCGCCCTCGCGCCCCACCTGCCGCGCTACCAGCGGTCAATGGGCAACTATGCTCGAATGCTCACGGAGAGGTGACCATCCGACGATTCGCTCGTTTTGCTGAACGTGTCGTCGAATGTGAAGTCCCCCTCCCCGCCCCAGGATCTCTCCGCCGTCGTCGATGTCGAGCAGGCCGAGGCCGCCCTCGTCGAGCACTACCCGCGCCTGGTGCGGCTCGCCTATCTGGTCCTGCCGCCCAGCCTCGGGCGCAACCGCCGGGTCCTGACCGCCCACGCCCTGACCCAGCGCGCGCTGCCCCGCAGCCGCAGGCCGGCCGACGCCGAGGTCATCCCGGAACAGCGCTCGGGGGACGGACGCAACGGCGACCCCGGGTACGCGTACATGCGGCTGCGGATCGTCGGCACCGCGCTCGACGCGGGGCTCCCGCTGCGGCGCAAGGCCTGGCCCAAGCGCTCGCAGTTGCCGCCGCTGCTGCCGCAGGTCTGGGGCCTGCGGCTCTTCCCGCGGTCGGGCGGCGCCGACGAACTCGCCCTGGACCAGCGCCTCTCGGCGCTCTCCGGCCCCGCTCGGGCCGCGTACGTGCTGCGTGGCCTCGAGCGCCTCCCCGACGCCGACGTACGCAAGGTGCTCGCCGCCGCCGGAGTCGACGAGCCGGCCGCGGCGCTCGCCGAGGCCGACGGCGTGGACGCGGCGTACGAACTGCTCAGGTCACCCGAGTTCGACCCCTGCTCACTGCAGGCGCGACCGACGGACCTGATGCGCCGCAGGCAGCACATGAAGGCCGCGGGTGTCGCGCTGGCCGCCGCCCTGGTCTGCGGCGCGCTGCTCGGCCTTCCGGGCGACGGCTGGGGTCCCGACGGGGCCGCCGCGCCCGCGTACGCGCAGAACCCGGCGGGCCAGGCCGCCCTGGACCCCGGGCAGTTGACGAAGGTCGCGGCCAGTACGTGGAAGAAGTCCGCGCGCGCCGACTTCTCCGTGTGGCCCGCCAGGGGCGCGCTCGTCGACGACCACGCCCTGCTGCGGCGGGCCCTGGCCGTCTGGGCACGCCCCGGAGAATCGGTGCAGGTCTCGGCCACGCCCGGCACCGCCGCCGGCGCCCCTCCCGGCCCCGCCCAGCTGCTCTTCGCCGGCGAGGTCGACGCGGCCCGGGTCGTGCTCCTCTACGACGGACTGCGCATCGTGCGGTACGCCGAGCCCAAGGACGGCACCGCCGGAGCCGCGCTCGACTTCGCACGCGTGGACGGCGCGACGAGCGCCGAGGCCGGCGCCCTGGTGGTGAGCCGCGTCGACGGCAACGTCCGCTATCTGACCGCGCCGTGGGTGGGCGGTGTCGCCGTACGCGACCTGCTGAAGCCGCAGGCGAACGCCGACGCCCTGAAGCGGGACGGCGAGGGTGTCACGGAGCCGTTCGCCAGTCCGGCGCAGGCCCGCGCGTGCACCTCCTGGAACGCCCTGCAGTTGCGGGACGACGCCGGGGTGAATCGACTCTCCTCCGACCTCGGCGAGCTCGTCCCCGCCCATCTCACCGCGGGCCGCCCGCAGGCCCCGCGCGAGGCAACGGCCGCGAACTGGTCGTCGGCCGCCTGCTCCCTCGCCGATGCCCGCTCGAACGGCGTGCGCTCGGTCAACTCCTGGCAGTACGCACGCCAGGCGCTGCCCGAGGCGAACGGCGCCGCGGCCTGGCTCTGCACCCGCGCGGACACCTGGCGGGGCGACGGGGGCCGGGCCCTCGCGCAGTTCCAGGCGGCGGGCGCGGCCGCGGTCGCCGCGAAGGCGGAGGACTCCGCGGCGTGCGGGGCCCGACAGCCTTCGGTGCTCGCGGGAGTGCGGTGGAAGTCCCAGGGCGGGAACTGGTATCTGCTGGGGGCCGGCAGCAGGGACGTCGTCTCGGTCCAGGCGTCCGGCGGGTCCCGGACCCCCGGAAACACCGTGGCCGCGCCCGTGAAGCGGGGCGTACGCGCCGGACTCACCGGGCGGCTCGCGGACGGCTCGAAGGTGTCGACGCTGCGTTGACGTCTCAGGCGTCGGACGGGAGCAGGTCTCGCAGATCCTTCTCCAGGAGCAGCACGCCGTACGTGCTCCCGTCCGCCGCCACCTTCCCCGGCAGCTCCCCCACGACCGCGTAGCCCGCCGCCTCGTAGTACTCCCGCAGCCGCGGGTTGGACGACACGCAGTCCAGGCGGCAGCGGTCCCGGCCGGCCTCGGCTATCCGCCGTACCGCGCGTGACAGCATTGCGCGGCCCGTGCCCGCCGGGGCGCCGCGCCGTGTCATCAGGCGGTGCACGTAGCCCGCGACGGGCGGCTGTTCCCCCCAGGCGGGCTCGTCCGCCCACCACACCTCGTACGCACCGGTGACCATCGCGCCGTCGTACGCGAGCCAGACCTCGTCCGACGCGATGCGCCCGCGAAAGTGCTCCGCGCCCTTCTCGCCCGGCTTCCACTGGTCGATCCCCCGGGCCCGCATCCAGTGCGCGGCGCCGTCGTAGAGGGCGACGAGGGTGGGGATGTCGTTCTCGTCGGCCAGGCGGTGGGTCAACTGCTCTGCTCCTGAGGGACAAGGCCGATCAGCCTGGTGATCAACGCGGCGAACGGTCCGTCCGGCGGCTCCTCGGCGAGGATGCGGCGCAGGATCGCGGCCATCTCCTCGTCGTACGCGGCGCTCACGGCGGCGAGCGCGGCGAAGTCGTGCACCAGTTGCAGCTCGAGCTCGGCGCGCGGGATGCGGCGGCCGTCGAGCCAGATGAGCGCCGTGGACTCGGCGAGCGAGATCCAGGAGCGGATCACGAGTTCGAGCCTGGCGGGCGGGTCCGTGACGCCCAGGTGCGCGAGGATCTGGACGTACGCCGCCTGCCGCACCGAGTCGATGAGCGCGTTGGTGGTGGACGAGCCGACGGCGGGACCGCCGCGCATCAGTGCGGAGAAGCCGGGGCCGTGGCCGTCCACGAAGTCCAGGAAGCGGCCCATCACCCGCAGCAGGCGCGCACCGAGGGGGCCTTCCATCGGCTCCACGAAGCGGTCGGCGAGGTCGTCGGCCGCCCGCTGCAACGCCGCCTCGTACAGGCTGAGTTTGCCCGGGAAGTAGTGGTAGACCAGCGGGCGCGAGATGCCCGCGGCCGCCGCTATCTCGTCGATGGACACGTCGTCGGGCGAGCGGTGGCTGAACAGGTCGAGCGCGACCCCGATCAACTGCTGCCGCCGCTCCTCGACACCCATCCTGCGGCGCACCCCGGTAGTCATGCGAACACCTTACCGAGCAGATCAAGCCGTCCAAGGGGCTGGTCCGTCCCCACCGTTCACATCTGGCGTCACCTGCCTCACATGTCCAGGACGATGCGGTCACCACCCGCCCTCGACACACAGATCAGCATCGAGTCGGCACGCTCGGCGTCCGTGAGCAGTTCGTCCCGGTGATCGATCTCTCCTTCCAGGACCCGCTGTTGGCAGGTTCCGCAGAAGCCCTGCTCGCAGGAGTACGCGGTGTCGGGCAGCGCCGCGCGCACGGCGGTCAGGACCGTGGCGTCCGGGGCCACGGTGAGGGTCCGCCCGCTGCGGCGCAGCTCCACCTCGAAGGCGCCGTTGCCCTCCGCGGAGGTGTGCGGCGTGAAGCGCTCCAGGTGCAGTTCGGCGTCGTCCGGCAGCGTCGCGGCCACCGCTTCCATCAGGCCCTCGGGGCCGCACACGTGCACCGCGGTGGCGGGCGCCAGGTCCGCGAGGAAGGCGGCGAGATCCGGGCGGCCGCCCTCGTCCTCCGCGACGACCGTGACCCGGCCCGGCGTGGCGCCGGCCAGTTTCTCCACGTCCTCCAGGAACGGCATCGAGGCCCGGGAGCGGCCCCCGTAAAGCAGCCGCCACGCGCGGCCCACCGCCTCGACCTCCCGCAGCATGGGGAGGATCGGGGTGATGCCGATGCCGCCCGCCACGAAGACGTACGCCTCGGCGTCGGCAAGGGGGAAGCGGTTGCGCGGGCCGCGCACCTCGACCTCCGCGCCCTCCTGGAGCTGCTCGTGCACCTCGCGCGAACCGCCGCGGCCGCCCTGTTCCTCGTCGATGAGGCGGGTCGCCACGGTGTACGAGGAGGTGTCCTCCGGGTCCCCGCACAGCGAGTACTGGCGGACGAGACCGGAAGGGAGGACCAGGTCCAGGTGGGCGCCCGGCTGCCAGGCGGGCAAGTGGTCGCCTTCCAGACGCAGTTGTACGACCCCGTCGGCGACCTTCTCGTGCCGGGTGACGACCAGGCGAAGGGCGCGGGAGCGCGGGCGGCCCGAGACCGGCTCCTCCAGGGCGGGCAGCGGCCACAGCGGGGAGGCGTCGATGCGGCGCCGCATGGCGCGCTTGGCGAGCAGGGCGGCGCCCGTGACGAGCAGGACGGTGCGGATGCGGGGCATGTCAGCGCGCTCCCTTCGGCAGGGATTCCGTCGCGGCCTCGGCCGCGGTGGCCGCCGGGGACGAGGCGAGGTAGGCGACGGCCTGGGCGGTGCTGCCCTCGTGGGAGGGGTGGTAGGCGCGGCTCAGATAGCGGGGGATGGAGCGGATCATGTCCGGGGTCGTGGGCAGCGTGCCCTGCTTGCCGCCCCGGTAGAAGTCCTTGAACGAGGCCTTGCCGCCGATGAGGGTCGGGTCGTTCTCCATGAAGAAGCGCGCGCCGCGCTGCCAGAGGAAGACCAGGGCGGTGAAGGCCGTGGCCCAGGTGCGGGCGCGGCGGCGGTAGCTGCCGTCGACGTGCATGAAGAGCTCGAAGGCGACGGAGCGGTGCTCGACCTCTTCGGCGCCGTGCCAGCGCAGCAGGTCGAGCATGGTCGGGTCGGCGCCCCTGCGGTCCAGCTCGTCCGCGTTCAGGACCCAGTTGCCGAGGAAGGCGGTGTAGTGCTCGATGGCGGCGATCATCGCGACGCGTTCCATCAGCCACCACTTGCGGGCCTTGCCGGGCGGCAGCGTCCGGTCGCCGAGCATCTTCTCGAAGAGCCAGTCGACCTGGGCGGTGTAGGGCGTGGGGTCCAGGCCCTGCTCCTTGAGGTGCGGCAGGACCTCGTCGTGGGCCTGTGCGTGCATGGCTTCCTGGCCGATGAAGCCGATCACGTCCTCACGGAGCCGGTCGTCCCGGATGTACGGCAGGACCTGCTTGTACACGTGGACGAACCAGCGTTCACCCGCCGGGAGAAGCAGATGCAGCACGTTGATCGTGTGCGTGGCGAAGGGGTCGCCCGGCACCCAGTGCAGCGGGGTGTCCTCCCAGGAGAAGGAGACCTTGCGCGCCTTGAGCGGTATGTGCTCGGACGCAAGGGGCTTCGGCTCCCGGCTCTGCGTATTAGACATGGCGTCAATGTACTGACGGGTAGGCGTGCGGGTACAGATCCTTGCGGGGGTCAATTCGACGGTTCTCCTCGGGACGGCCGCGCGGTGCCGGGTCAGTTCGTCCTGCGCAGCGCGAGGAGCGCGATGTCGTCCTCGCGTTCGCGGCCGAAGCACGCGAGGAGCGTGTCGCACAGGTCGGCGACGCCCCTCGGCGCGCCCGCCGCGGCGATCCGCAACTGCTCCATCGACACCGCGAGGTCCATGCCCCGCGTCTCGATGAGCCCGTCCGTGACCATCAGCAGGCGCTCGGTCCGCCGCAGGACCAACTCGCTCGGCTCCGGCCGGTCGAGGCCGAGGCCGAGCAGCGGCCCTTGCACGTCGACGTACGAGGCCGTGCCCTCGTCCCGCACCACGAGCGGCGGGATGTGCCCCGCGTTGGCGATCCGGACGCGTCCGGTGGCCGGTTCGATCAGGCTCAGGCACATGGTGGCCGTCACGCCCGGGTGGTAGTGCTGCAGCATCTGGTCGAGGCGTCCGGCGAGCGCGCCGGGGTCGGGGTCCTCGACGCAGTAGGCGCGCAGCGCGTGCCGGATCTCGACCATCACGGTGGCGGCTTCGAGCGAGTGCCCGACGACGTCACCGATGCCGGTCAGGACGCCGCCGGGCGTCGGAAGCGCCGCGTAGAAGTCACCGCCGATCTCCGCCTGGCGCGAGGCGGGTTCATAGCGGACGACGACATCCGTGCCGGGCAGTTCCGGCAGCTTCGACGGCAGAAAGCTGCGCTGGAGGGTCAGCGCCACGTGGCGCTCCTCCTCGTACATCACCAGGGGTTCCGCGGCCAGCGCGGTGGCGTGGGCGAGCCGCTCGACGAGGTGCTCGGTCTCGTCGGACAGTCCTTCCCGGTACGCGGGCGTCGCGAGGCACACCAGCGCGCGCCCCTCGCTCAGCCGGGCCACGACGAGGGCGGCCTCCTCGGACGCCTGGTCGCCCCACTGCCCGGCGCCCCTCACCGAGCGGAAGAAGCCCGCCGGCCACAGCGGAGCCGGTACGACCGTGTGCCGCACGCCCGTACGCCCCGACATGACGCGCCGCATCAGCCGGGCCACCGCCTCGTGCGCCCCGGGGTCCGGCAACAGGGCGGCGGCCCTGCGCCGGGAGAGCCCCCGGTGGATCTCCCCGTCCCCGCCGAGCACGAACACCGTCGCGGGACTCTCGGTCAGCCGCTCCGTGCCGGTGGCCGCCGCGTCCGCCAGCTCGCCCAGGCAGCGGGCCGACTGCACGGCCAGGATCGCCCCGGCGAGCAACGCCAGGCGCCCGGCCCGGAGTTGGGCGTCACTGCGGGAGCGGGCCCCGCGCGCGGCGGCCCGTACGACCGCCTGGATCTCCTCGGGTTCGGCGGGCACCGTCAGATAGGACTCGCCGCCCGCGTCCAGACCCCGGCACCGGTCGGCCGGCGGGCGGGACGCCGCCGAGAAGTGGACGACGGGCAGGCTCGCGATGGGCGGCAGCTGCTTGATGCGGCGGCACAGTTCATAGCCGCTCATGTCGGGCAGGCCCACGTCGACGAGCGCGACGTCCGGCAGGTCCCCGGCCCGCATCCGCACGTCGAGTTCGATCAGCGCCTCGCTCGCGCTCGCCGCGAGCAGGACACGGTGGCCGTCCCTGCGCAGGACGGCGCTCAGCGCGTACCTGCTGGCGGGTGCGTCGTCGACCACCAGGACCGTGCTGGCTGTGTTCACTGCCTTGCCCTTGACGCTCACGCGGGACAGCCCCTCGGCGCAAAACGGCGCAGGCCGACTCGTACCTGCCCCCTCAAGTTAGCGCGCTGCCGCGCGCACCGGGGGAAGACGGCGGCAGTACGACCCGGTCCGGTGGAGGTGGGCGAACCGGCCACGCGCGCGGCGTGCCCGACAGTAGAATTCCTGGCTTCGGCCTGCGGGAAAAGCGTGACGGCGCCCCCTGCCGCCCTTCGCGACGCCCGGCGGCGGGCGGGGCGGCGTCCACGGCGCTTCCGGCGTCGTACGGAGGCCGGTGGCGGGGCCGGTCGCACGTGTCCTCAGCAGTTCGCGGTAGCGGCCCCGCGCCTCTTCGACGGGGCGATCCGCATGCCGCCCGGACAGTGCACCCTTGGTGAGGAGGACATCCTCGTGACCTTCGCCTTCCGCGCGGCGTTCAACAAAGTGCCGCCCGCCCCCGTACTCCCGAGGACTTCATGACCCAGCACGTCACCACCGCCCTTCCCGCAGACTCACCGGCCGACGGCTCCGCGCGCCACGAGTGGTGGCGCGAAGCCGTCATCTACCAGGTGTATCCACGCAGCTTCGCCGACGGGAACGGCGACGGCATGGGCGACCTGCCGGGCGTCACGGCCCGCCTCCCCCACCTGCACCGGCTGGGCGTGGACGCCGTCTGGCTCTCCCCCTTCTACGCGTCACCGCAGGCCGACGCGGGGTACGACGTGGCCGACTACCGCGCGGTGGACCCCATGTTCGGGGCTCTGCCGGACGCCGACGACCTCGTACGGGAAGCGCACGCGCTCGGGCTGCGGGTGATCGTCGACCTGGTGCCCAACCACTGCTCGGACCAGCACGAGTGGTTCAGGCAGGCGCTGCGCGAGGGCGCGGGGTCGCCGCTGCGCGAACGTTTCCACTTCAGGCCCGGGAAGGGCGATGAGGGGCAACTGCCGCCCAACGACTGGGAGTCCGTGTTCGGCGGGCCCGCCTGGACGCGGGTCGCGGACGGCGAGTGGTACCTCCACCTCTTCGCGCCCGAGCAGCCCGACTTCAACTGGGACCACCCGGCGGTGCGCGAGGAGTTCCGCTCCATCCTGCGCTACTGGCTCGACCTCGGCATCGACGGTTTCCGCATCGACGTGGCGCACGGCCTGGTCAAGGCCGCGGGCCTGCCCGACATCGGCCGCGAGCAGCAGGTTCGGCTCCTCGGCAAGCAGGCCGTCCCCTACTTCGACCAGGACGGCGTGCACGAGATCTACCGCGACTGGCGGCGGATCCTCGACGAGTACGCGGAGATCGGGTCTGGGCCCGAAGGGCATTCCTTGGAAGGGCGGGGGCGGGTGACGGGCGGGCGGATCGCCGTCGCCGAGGCGTGGACGCCGACGGTGGAGCGCAGCGCGCGGTATCTGCGCCCGGGTGAGCTGCACCAGGCGTTCAACTTCGAGTATCTGACGACCGGTTGGGACGCGACGGCGCTGCGCTCCGTCATCGACCGCTCCCTCGTCGCGATGAACGCCGTGGGGGCGCCCGCCACCTGGGTGCTGTCCAACCACGACGTCGTACGCCACTCCACCCGCTTCGCGGACGGCGACACGGCACGGGGCCTGCGCCGGGCGAGGGCCGCCACGCTCCTGATGCTGGCCCTGCCCGGCTCGGCGTACATCTACCAGGGCGAGGAGCTCGGCCTGCCCGAGGTGACCGAACTGCCGGACGAGGTGCGCCAGGACCCGGCGTTCTTCCGCAGCACGGGACAGGACGGGACGCGGGACGGCTGCCGGGTGCCGCTCCCCTGGTCCGGGGAGCGGCCGCCATTCGGGTTCGGGCCGGTCGAGGGCGGACCGAGCTGGCTGCCGCAGCCCGCGGACTGGAAGGACCTCACGGTCGAGGCGCAGGAGGGCGACCCCGCGTCGACCCTGGAGTTCTACCGCCGTGCGCTCGCCGCGCGCCGCGAGCACCCGGCGCTCGGCGGGGGCCGCGACGTGGAGTGGCTCGAAGCACCCGAGGGCGTCCTGTCCTTCCGCCGTACGTCTCCGCGCGGTTCGGTGGTCTGCACGGTGAACCTCACGGACGGCCCCGTCACCGTCCCCACCCCCGGCACCCTGCTCCTGTCGAGCGCCGACGCGCCCCCCGGCGGCGACGCGACGATCCTGCCCGCGGATTCAACGGTCTGGTGGGCAGCCTGAGATGTGACCGGTACAGTCCAATCCTGTGACCGCGCGACTGGCCGACATCGCAGCGCAGGCGGGGGTCAGCGAGGCGACGGTCAGCCGGGTGCTCAACGGCAAGCCGGGCGTCGCCGGGGCCACCCGTCAGTCAGTGCTTGCCGCACTCGACGTCCTCGGCTACGAACGCCCGGTGCGGCTGCGCCGGCGCAGCGCGGGCCTCATCGGGCTGATCACGCCGGAGCTGGAGAACCCGATATTCCCCGCGCTCGCCCAGGTCATCGGGCAGGCCCTGACCCGGCAGGGCTTCACGCCGGTCCTCGCCACCCAGACACCCGGCGGTTCCACGGAGGACGAGCTGACGGAGATGCTCGTGGACCGCGGCGTCTCCGGCATCATCTTCGTCTCGGGCCTGCACGCGGACACCTCCGCCGACATGCAGCGCTACGAGCAGCTGCGCGCGCAGGGCGTGCCGTTCGTGCTCGTGGACGGCTTCTCTCCCAAGGTGCAGGCCCCCTTCATCTCTCCGGACGACCGGGCGGCGATGCGCCTCGCGGTCACCCACCTCGTCTCCCTGGGTCATACACGCATCGGACTCGCCCTCGGCCCCAGACGGTTCGTGCCCGTACAGCGGAAGATCGAGGGCTTCGTACGCACGGTGCAGGACCAGCTGGCACTGACCCCCGAGGAGATCGAGACGGAGCTGGTCCAGCACTCGCTGTACACGCTGGAGGGCGGCCAGGCCGCGACGTCCGCACTCCTCGACCGCGGCTGTACGGCCGTGGTGTGCGCGAGCGACATGATGGCCCTGGGCGCGATACGGACGGCGCGGCAGCGCGGATTCGAGGTCCCGGACGACATATCGGTGGTGGGATTCGACGATTCCCCGCTGATCGCGTTCACCGATCCGCCCCTGACCACGGTGCGCAAGCCCGTCCCCGCGATGGGGCAGGCGGCGGTCCGTACACTCCTGGAGGAGATCGGCGGCACTCCCGCCCCGCACAGCGAATTCGTCTTCATGCCGGAGCTGGTCGTTCGAGGTTCAACCGCCTCGGCCCCTCGGGGACGGACTCGTCCGTAGGGCGTAGAGAATGCGGCCCGAACCAGACCTTGGGATGATCGGTCGGAGGGTCGGTATCTGGCAGACTCTGTGCCTATGGGTGAGATGACTGTGACGACACTGGAAGGCCAGCAGCGGCCCAGCACATCACCCGTCGCGGGCGAGCAGGATGACCGCAATGGGCGGACTTTCCTGCGCCGTCTTCGCACCCCCCGGCGCCCTCGGCTCTGGTTCGAGATCCTGCTGATCGCGGTGAGTTACTGGACGTACTCCCTGATCCGCAACGCGGTGCCGGAACAGAAGTCACAGGCCCTGCGCAACGCCGACTGGATCTGGCAGGCGGAGCAGCACCTCGGGATCGCCGTGGAGCAGAGCGTCAACCACGCGGTGAACTCCGCGACATGGCTCATCGTCGGCATGAACTACTACTACGCGACGCTGCACTTCGTGGTGACTCTCGGTGTCCTGGTCTGGCTGTTCCGCAGCCACCCGGGACGCTACGCGGCCACGCGCACGGTGCTCTTCGCGACCACGGCGGTGGCCCTGCTCGGCTACTACCTGTATCCCCTCGCTCCCCCGCGCCTGATGAACGGCCAGGATTTCATCGACACGGTCCTGGTCCACCAGACGTGGGGCTCCATGGCCTCCGGCGACCTCAAGCACATGTCGAACCAGTACGCGGCGATGCCGTCGATGCACATCGGCTGGTCCCTGTGGTGCGGCCTGACCATCTTCGCCCTGGCCTCGGCGCCGTGGGCGAAGATCCTCGGCCTGCTCTACCCCACGGCGACCCTGATCGTGATCGTGGCCACCGCCAACCACTTCTGGCTCGACGCGGTGGGCGGCATGATCTGCCTGGCGTTCGGCATCGCGGTGGCCCGGGCGTGGTACGGGGCGATGCCGCACAGGCTGCCGCGTGAGGTGGACGCGCCGGAGAACCGGGCGCCGCTCCTGCCGGCCAAGGTCAGGGCCCGTTTCAAGTCCTGAGGCGCCTACGCCCCGTAGAACCTCTCCTCCATCACGGCCCGTGCCCTGCGGGTGGTCCTCCGGTAGTCGTCGAGCATGTCTCCCACATGGCCGGGGTCGTATCCCAGGTACCGGCCGACCGCCGCCAGTTCCCGCCCGTCGGAGGGGAACGTGTCCCCTGCCCGGCCGCGCACCAGCATCACCGCGTTGCGCACCCGGGCGGCC
This sequence comes from Streptomyces sp. NPDC054872, assembly GCF_053610705.1. NCBI lineage: Bacteria > Bacillati > Actinomycetota > Actinomycetes > Kitasatosporales > Streptomycetaceae > Streptomyces > Streptomyces sp. NPDC054872. The sequence goes on from NZ_JBSGYY010000021.1 coordinate 41,157, forward strand.
AGGACCCACGCCTCATCGAGGATCGCCGCCTCCTCGGTCGGGATCAGCTCGGCCGCGCAGGCCGCGGCGAGGGCCTGGCGGGTGCGGGTCGTGCGCAGGCCCGGTTCGACCCAGCCGTGGGTCAGCTGCATGAGCTGGACGGTCCACTCGACGTCCGAGAGCCCGCCGCGGCCCAGCTTCGTGTGCAGGGTGGGGTCGGCGCCGCGCGGCATGCGTTCCGCCTCCATGCGGGCCTTCAGACGGCGGATCTCGCGTACGGCGTCGTCACCGAGGCCCTCGGCGGGATAGCGCAGCGGGTCCACGAGCTCGATGAAGGCCCGGCCAAGATCGACGTCGCCCGCGACCGGCTCCGCCCGCAGCAGCGCCTGTGACTCCCAGACCAGTGACCAGCGGCGGTAGTAGGCCTCGTACGAGGCGAGGGTCCGCACCAGAGGGCCGCTCTTGCCCTCCGGGCGCAGATCCGCGTCGATCAGCAACGGCGGGTCCGAGCTGGGGAGTTGGAGCAGCCTGCGCATCTCGGAGACCACCTGCGAAGCCGCCTTCGCCGCCTCGTGGTCGCCGACGCCCTCGCGCGGCTCGTGGACGAACAGGACGTCCGCGTCCGAGCCGTAGCCCAGTTCGTGGCCGCCGAAGCGGCCCATGCCGATCACGGCGAACCGCACCGGCAGCGTGTCGCCCCAGCCCTCGCGGACCACCGCGCGCAAGGTCCCCGCGATCGTGGCCGCCGTGAGGTCGGAGACGCCGTCGCCCACCCGGTCGAGGAGGGCGCCGGGATCCGCCGCCACGGGGCTCTCCTCCGTGCCGTACGAGCCGATGATGTCCGCCGCCGTCGTGCGGAACAGTTCGCGGCGCCGGACGCCGCGCGCCGCCGTCACGGCCTGTTCGGCGCCGTCCGCGCGGCCCACCGCGGCCAGGACCTCCTGCTCCAGGTGGGCGTGATCGCGTGGTTCGAGGCCGCGCTGGTCGCCGAGCAGGGCCACCGCTTCGGGGGCGCGCATCAGCAGGTCGGGGGCGAGGCGGCCCGCGGACAGGACGCGGGCCAGGTTCTCGGCCGCCGCTCCCTCGTCGCGCAGGAGCCGCAGATACCAGGGGGTCTTGCCGAGCGCGTCCGACACCTTGCGGAAGTTCAGGAGGCCCGCGTCCGGGTCCGCCGAGTCCGCGAACCAGCCGAGGAGCACGGGGAGCAGCGTGCGCTGGATGGCCGCCTTGCGGGTGACGCCCGATGCCAGGGCCTCCAGGTGGCGCAGGGCCGCGGCGGGGTCGTGGTAGCCGAGGGCGACCAGGCGTTCGCGTGCGGCCTCCGTGCTCAACCTGGTCTCTACGGGGGCGAGTTGCGCCACGGCGTCCAGGAGCGGGCGGTAGAAGAGCTTCTCGTGCAGGCGGCGCACGACGGAAGTGTGCCGTTTCCAGGCGCGGTTCAGCTCGGTGATCGGCTCCGTGCGCATGCCCAGGGAGCGGCCGATGCGCCGCAGGTCCGCGTCGTCCTCCGGGATCAGATGGGTGCGCCGCAGCTTGAAGAGCTGGATGCGGTGCTCCAGGGACCGCAGGAAGCGGTAGGCGTCGTCGAGCTGGACCGCGTCCACCCGCCCCACGTAGCCGCCGGCCGCGAGTGCCTCCAGGGCCGCCAGGGTCGAGCCGCTGCGGATCGAGGTGTCACCCCGGCCGTGCACCAACTGCAGGAGCTGTACGGCGAATTCGACGTCCCGCAGCCCGCCGGGGCCGAGCTTCAGCTCACGGTCGACCTCACCGGCCGGGATGTTCTCCACGACCCGGCGGCGCATCTTCTGCACGTCGGGCACGAAGTTGTCGCGCTCGGCCGCGTGCCAGACCAGGGGCGCGAGGGTCTCGACGTACTCCGCACCGAGGGCCAGGTCACCGGCCACCGGACGGGCCTTGAGCAGCGCCTGGAACTCCCAGGTCTTGGCCCAGCGCTGGTAGTAGGCGAGGTGGCTGCTGAGGGTGCGCACCAAGGGGCCGTTGCGGCCCTCCGGGCGGAGGTTGGCGTCGACCGGCCAGATGGTGCCCTCGACCGTGGTCTCCGAGCAGATCCGCATCATGTGCGAGGCGAGCCGGGTGGCGGCCTGCAGCGCCTTGGCCTCGTCGGCGGCGTCCACGCCCCCTGGGCCCTCCGCGGGCTCGCCGACGAAGATGACGTCGACGTCCGACACGTAATTCAGCTCGTGGCCCCCGCACTTGCCCATCGCGATGACCGCGAGCCTGCACAGCGCGGCGTCCGCGGGTGCCGCCTGCTCCGCCATGGTGAGCGCGGCGCGCAGGGTCGCCGTCGCCAGGTCCGCGAGCTCGGCGGCCGCCTCGGGCAGGTCCGTCGTGCCGCAGACGTCACGGGCCGCTATGGCGAGCAGGCAGCGGCGGTAGGAGACGCGCAGCGACACCGGGTCGGTGGCGTCGGCGAGGCCGCGCTCGAACTCCTCGACGCCGGGGTGCAGGTCGGCCAGTTCGTACGTGACCAGGGCCTGCCAGTCGCTGGGGTGGCGGGCCAGGTGGTCGGCGAGGGCCTCCGACGCGCCGAGCACGCCGAGCAGCCGGTCACGCAGCGGCTTGGCGCTGACCAGGGTGTCGAGCAGCTCCTGGCGGCTGGTGTCGTCGGGCTGGCCCTCGACCAGGCGTACGAGGCCCAGGAGCGCCAGGTCGGGGTCCGCGGCGGCGCCGAGCGCGTCGAGGAGAACCGGGTCGGTCCGCACCGCCGACAGCTCGGGGGCGCCGAGCAGCCGCTCGGCCGCGGACGGATCGGTGAAGCCATGCCGCAGCAGCCGCGTGAACGTACTGCTTCTGCGCCCTTGCGGCACCGTCATCCCCGCGCCTCCGTTCGATCATCCTGGCCCGAGCCTACGGCCTGACCGATGAGTTCTGCCCGCGTGCGGAGTCCGTACTTGGTCGGGAGTATCGAGGGCAGTGTCAGGGAGGCGGATCATGCCGAGCAAGGAACCCCGTACGGAGCTGGATTCCCGGTACAGCAGCGCGGGGGCCGGCGCGACCCCGTGGTCCGACGCGGTGCGGCAGCTCAGGGCGGCCGAGCTCTTCTGGATCTCGACCGTACGCCCGGACGGGCGCCCGCACGTCACTCCACTGCCCGCCGTCTGGCTGGACGGCGCGCTGCACTTCTGCACGGGCCCCGAGGAGCGCAAGGCACGAAACCTGGCGGCCAACCCCGAGACCGTCCTGACCACGGGCGTCAACCTCTGGGACAAGGGTTATGACCTGGTCGTCGAGGGGCCCGCCGTCCGGATCACCGACGAGGAGAGACTGCGGCGCCTCGCGACGGCCTGGGAGGACAAGTACGGCAGCTTCTGGCACTACGAGGTACGGGACGGCTGCTTCCACCACGGCCCGGGCCACGCGTACGTCTTCGAGGTGGCTCCCCGTACGGCTTTCGGCTTCGGCAAGGGCGAACCGTTCAGCCAGACGCGCTGGAGTTTCGGGTGAGGGTTCCGGAGCGGACGCGGCCGTTCACGCTGACAGAGCTCCCGAGCCTTGATGTACTCGGCCCATGGAATACACACTCGAGGTGATCCCGCTCCCCGTCAGTGACATCGACCGGGCCATGGAGTTCTACCGCGACAAGGTCGGCTTCCACGTGGACATCGACCAGGAGGTCATGCCGGGCATGCGCATCGTCCAGCTGACCCCGCCGGGGTCCGGCTGTTCCATCGCCCTGGCGGACGCCCTCTGGGACACGATGGACGGACCGACCCCGGCCCCCGGTTCCTACCAGGGCCTCCAGCTGTGCGTAGCCGACGCGAAGGCGGCGCACGCCGAGCTGACCGCGCGCGGCCTGGAGATCTCGGAGCCGGTGGCGCACGCGCCGCAGGACGGCGGCACGTTCATGTACTTCAAGGACCCGGACGGCAACGGCTGGGCGATCCAGGAGTACAGGGTGCGGGCGGAGACGCCTTTGCAGGCGGCGATCGTGAGCGCCCTTTAGGGCACGACGGGGAACTGCGCGCTCGGCGCGCAGTTCCCCCGCACCCCTGCCGGGGCTTTACAGCACCGGCAGGTTCTTCCGCAGCTCGAAGGCGGTGACCTCGCTGCGGTACTCCTCCCACTCCTGCTTCTTGTTGCGCAGGAATTGATGAGCCTCTGCGGCAGCCTGCCTAGATCCGACCCACCCCCCTTCTGACCTGCAGTGTTAAGGTCGTTGATGGTCGTCGGTGGCCACTGCGGGTCGCTCTCTGACGGCCCAGCCACGGCCCAGCACCTGGCTCCCCCGCTGCCTGGCCAGCAGATTTACAGTCCCCACAGGGCAGTTGGTCTGATCTGGCCTCTCCCTGGGAGGCAGACACGTTGCCCCACGCTGGCCCCACTGCGGCCCTACGTCGTCCCGGCCGACCTGAGCGGGGCGACGCTCACCGGGGCCAACCTGTTCGGGACGACTTTCACTGGGGCCAACCTGCGCGGAGCAGATCTGTCGCATGTTCGAGGCTTTACCCAAACGCTTGCACATGGGCAGATCGACGAGAGGACCGTACTTCCGCCAGAGCGTCAGCGGCCGACGAGCCCATGACGAGCCATCCTGGGGGTACGTCCATGATTGGGGACGCCACATGGCGGGACAAGCGGTCACGTCGCGTCACTTAGGGCCAGGCGCGCCGGGCTCGGTACGAGCGGGTGGAAGTGTGCCCGCACTGGCGACGTGATACCCGGCTCGGCATGCGGGAGTGAGTTGTCTCCGCCTCGAACATGCCTACTCACGTGAGTAGGCAACTCGCGCGAATCTATGGCTCCGCACCCTGTTCTCCCCCTAAACTTTGGTCCATCGATCCTTCGAACAGTGATCTTTGAGTAGAAGGAGTAGACGATGATCGATGAAACGCGTTTTCGCCTCTTAGCGCTTTGCTCCCTCCGTACCGAGGGCAAGAGCGTCGACTGGTCGGTGCTGGCCAGGAACGCTTTGGCCGGCCATGTTGACAGCATGTGTGACGGATTCATCCCTGAAGAGTCACCCTCAGCGCGCAAGGCCGTGACCGTCCTCCGCCAGGCGCTGCTAGAACAGCCGCTCAGCACTCACCTGAACCGCATCGAAGATGAGTTAGGGCAGGCCGCAAAGGTCGGGGCCCAACTGGTGACCGTCCTGGATGACGATTATCCCGCGAATCTGCGAACCGTTCCGGACCTCCCGCCGTTCCTGTTTTATCGAGGCAAGCTCGATCACGAGGCGGACTCTCGCTCAGTAGCAGTCGTCGGTACACGTGACGCCTCGGACATGGGGCTATCGCGTGCACGGAGAGTTGCACGGGAACTGAGTGAAGCAGGTTTCGTGATTTCCTCTGGCTTGGCTCGTGGGGTAGACACGGAGGCCCACCGCACGGCTCTCCACTTCGATCGACGAACCGTCGCGGTTATCGGTACTGGGATCACGAGGTGCTACCCGAAGGAGAATCAGGGCCTCGCCGAGGAAGTCGCGAACCGAGGACTTCTAGTATCTCAGTTCTGGCCGTCCCGTCCGCCAGGTCGGGATACTTTCCCGCGCCGGAATCACGTGACATCCGGAATCAGTCTGGGCAGTGTAGTCATCGAGGCATCAAGCACGTCCGGAGCCAAGATGCAGGCTCGCATCGCGAGCGAGCAGGGGCGACACGTTCTACTGCTCCAGTCCCTCGTCGACACGCAGCCTTGGGCCCGCAAGATGGTCGACGCTCAGCGGGCAACCGCCGTGAGCGAACCCGAACAGATGATCGATATTTTGGATGGACCTACGCGCGGCACGTTGACCTCTGCGACGCCGACTCAACTCCTGCTTGACGCCAAGTGATTGCCCACTGCCTATCTGTGCCCTTAGCCTTTCGGTGGGGTCGGTTCTAGGTGGGGGGTCGAGGGTTGTCATACCGTCGTTTCACGCGTCCATACGGCGAAGGTTGGGGCACCGCAGGCTGGGTGCGGTGGTTGACGGAGCAGCAGGTGGCGCCGTCTGTGCTGCACAGCGACAGCGGCACGTGCGGCTTATGCAGAACACCCACCCCGGTAGGACCTTTAGGAACACCTTACGATTACTGCCACAATTGTCGTTTCAAGCTCTCGCATGTAATCGACGGGGTCGTACCTATATGCTATTCGCTGCATGATGAATTTGAGGGCGCCTTGTGGCGAGCGAAGAACGAGCCCGCCGACTCGTGGTTACGCATTCCTTTAGGTTCCTTATTATGGCACTTCCTCCATGCGCACTTAGCGTGTATCGAGAGTCGCTACGGGGGGAAGTTCGACCTCAAGATAGCAATGCCATCGCACGTTTCCACGAGGGGTGGCATTAGTCACCTTGATGAAGTCATAAGCCGCGTGCGTGATTTCTCTGACCAGTGGGCTCGTGGTGTCCTTACAAAAACGCGCGCATCTCAAGCGGGTGACAGGCGAGGTCAGATAGTTACAGACCTTTTTGTCGCCAGCCCCGCAGTGAGAGGGAAACGCATACTGCTCTTTGATGACACCTTCACAACTGGCGGAACCATGGGTAGCGCAGCACATGCTCTGAAGCAGCAAGGAGCCATTTCCGTCATAGGGTTGACGCTTGGCCGCCAGTTGCGAGCAGATTGGAGCAATTCTCGCGATTTCGTCGCAGAGCTGAGTGGGCGTCCCCTGGAGGTCGACCACTGCGTAGTACACAGGCGGAACAGGGACGACCCATTTGACCTCTTCTTTCAACAGTTCGGATAGCGGCGTTCTTAACGCGCGGGCGGGCGTTAGGTGTAGTGAGTAGCGTCGATCGTGTGCCGGCACTCTTCGATCTCTGTAACGCTGTGAGAACCCGGACACTCTGTCCGGGTTCTTTGCTGTCCAGTCCTTCAAGCTGCTGAAACCGCCCCTACCACCAGCGGAGGCAGCACCCCATGCGTGGTCTTGGAGATCACCTCAATATCGGTGAGCGCATTGCGTTCTACCAGAAGCGTCGCGGCTACACGCAAGAGGTGCTGGCCGGACTGGTCGGCCGTAGCACCGACTGGCTCGCGAAGGCAGAGACCGGCCGCAGGAAGCCGCCGAGGAGCGACATGCTCGCCGAGCTGGCGCGCATCCTGCGCGTGCCGCTTGGCGACTTGCTCGGACAGACCCTCCTGGTGGAGGACGAGAAGCACCAGGACGACGTACCGGCCGTACGAGACGCGCTCATGAGCCCCCGGCGGCTCTCGCGCCTGCTCTTCGGGCCCGAGGCGGACGTTCAGCTCCCTACCCCTGCACCCGTGGCGGTGCGCGTCGAGCAGGCTTGGAACGACTACCAGGGCGGGCGGCTCGGCAGCGTGATCGCGGCCTTGCCGGCGCTTCTCCAGACGGCGCAGGAGCTGGAGGACCGTGCGGGACGTCGGGGGGAGGACCGTCGCGATTGCTGGGCGGTCTCTGCCCGTACGCATCACCTGGCGGCCACGACGCTGGCGAAGGTCGGGGAGTCTGACGTCTCGTGGTTGGCCGCAGAGCGAGCGATGCGGGCGGCGGACGAGTCCGACGCTCCGCTGGTGCTCGCCTCGGCCGCGCGTTCCGGCACGCACGCGCTGCTCGCAAACGGCCGGTACGAAGCTGCGGCAGCACGCCGAGAAGTGGCTCAACTCCCACATTGCCGAAGCGGCAACGCGTAGCCCCGTCGGCGTGCATCCACACCGCCACGCGATCCCCTACCTGGGCCCGTGTCCCCTCGGCTCGTTCCAGCCCGAGCACATCCGCGAGTGGCTGGCTGAACTGGAGCGTGCCATCCCAGCGTCGTCTTACCGCCGCGTCATCTTCGGCACCGTCTCCACCGTGCTCTCCGCTGCCGTCGAGGACGGGTACCTCAGGCAGAACCCCTGCAAGGCGCAGAGCGTGCGTATCCCCGCCCCGAACCCAGGCCGCATCAATCCGTGGACGCGTGAGCGCACGTTCGCCGTGCGGTCGGCGCTCCCTGAGCCTTACCGGGCAATGGTCGATCTGGGCGCCGGCTGCGGGCTCCGGCCGGGGGGAAATCTTCGGGCTTCCCCTGGACGAGGTGGGGTTTCGACACGGGCTGGCTCCACGTCGGCTACCAAGTCAAAATGGCCAGCGGCAAGCAGGTATTCGCGCCCCCGAAGCGGGAAAAGGAGCGGGACGTGCCGTTGCCGGACCAGATCGCGGCTTCACTGAAGGTCCACATCGAGGAGTACCCGCCCGCGCTGGTCACTCTCCCGTGGCTGCGACCGGACGGCCCACGCGTCACAAAGCCACTGCTGTTCACGGGTCCCGCCGGAGACGGCGCCATGTGGCGCACGAGCTTCAATCAGCGGTTCTGGAAACCCGCCCTCACGGACGCCGGGGTCATCCCGAAGCCCAAGCCCGGCGAGGACTTCCTGGCCGCCCGCGAACACGGCATGCACGCCTTGCGGCACTTCTACGCCTCGGTATTGCTCGACGCGGGCGAGAACGTCAAGGCCCTGAGCACCTACCTCGGGCACACGGACCCCGGCTTCACGCTCCGGGTGTACACGCACCTGATGCCGAGTAGCGAGAGCCGCACCCGCACCGCCGTGGACAACATGTACGAGATGACGGACACGCATTCAGGTCAGCACCCGTCCCGTTAGAACCCTCCCTACGTCATCAAGGCGCCCGCCCCGCCGGGCGCGCTTCCCGGCTCTGGCTGCGCCCGCGCTCCTGCCTTCGGCCCGCTCGGCGCTGCCGCCGCCGACGCGCGCCCACATGTGGGTAGGGCCGGAAGCCATCAGTCGATCACCGCATCGCGCGGCCCACGGTCAAGACGATGCCTCCGGCGGGGGATCAGCCGGCACCGGGATGGAGGGGGCACCGTTTCCGCCCGCGGGTCCGTTGTTGCGTGTGCGGGGGCTCCCATCCCGTCCACCGTCGACCCAGGCAGAGCCGAGCAGACGTGGCCCATGGCGTCCAGGTCGTTCGTACAGTGGCGCGTCCACCTGAACGCCATGGGCCACGCCCGCTCCACGGTGTGTGGGTCGACGGCGGACGGGATGGGAGCTGAGGTGGGATGAGGTAGGCGGCAGTTAGCTCGTAGCAGGGGTGAATCCGCGCTCAGTCAAAAGATTGATTTCGTAGCCCCCATCACCGCGAACGATGGTGTCTGAGTCCCAAGCAAGCTCAACGTCGTCCAGGCCGTACGTTCGTACCATGTAGTCGTAGTTTCGCAGGGCGATGATGGTCTCCTCAGTCATGGGGGGATCGTAGTTCGACCGACTCACGCCACGCTGGTGATCTCATAAGCCCTGATGTCCGTCCATGCCAAAACCGTGCCAGGTTGAGCGGGGAACCACGGGGAACAGCGGGACAACGGGCCATCAGCGTTGCGCGCTGTGCGGCTACTCAGCCGCAGTTCAGGCCCCAACTCCCCCTAGACAAAACGAGCTTCCCAAGCTGAGAGCGCGAATTTCGGTCCATAGCCCACTGCCGGGTAAGCGCGCAGTAGGTCAGGCATCTCATGGGTAGCCTCACGGGCGATGCGTCCGGGGGTGGGGGGTAGCGAGCGTGCGCACCGAGGATTTGACTCAAGTGGAACTACGTGTTCGAGACGCGTTCTCCCGCGGCGAGAGGCTGGATCTGCGGGTCGGCGATCCAGATGAGGACAGACTGGCTAACAGTGGTCACTGGGGGGCCGAGCGCACGGTCAGGGGCGCTGCGCTTACGTGGTTGCTACTTGACGGCGCTATCGCAGAGCCGGGTCACGTCCCCGCACTGCGGCTGGACGGCGCGCGCGTGGACGGATCGTTGGAACTCGACTATGCCGAGATCCCGTACCGCGTCACCATGGACGGTTGTGACTTCCGAGGCAGAGTCACCCTTTACAGTGCGCGCACCCGACAGTTCAGCCTGAAACGCTGCCGCCTTGTCCGGTTCTATGCAGCCAACGCGACAGTCGACGGCGACCTAAAGGTTCGTCACTCCCAGCTGGACGGCTTGCTAAACCTGAACGGTACTCACATCACCGGCATCCTCAACCTCGACAGGAGCCAACTGAGCAACTCCGAGGGTCCCGCCCTGACCGCAAACCGCCTTCAGGTAGAAGATCACATATGGATGCGTGGCTTCACTGCAGGAGGCGAAGTGATCCTGCGTAGCGCTCACGTCGGCGGTGACCTCGACATGAGTGGCGCCCAGCTCTTGAAGCCTGAAGGCGTAGCGCTGAGGGCCTCACGGATGCATGTCGAGGGCGACATGGTGTGCGACCGGATCAAGACGGTGGGCGAAGTCGACATTCCAGGCGTCAGAGTCGACGGGGTCGTTCGCTTTTGGAACGCGCAGTTGCGCAACCCGGATCGCAGGGCGCTGCACGGATACCACCTTCAGGTTGGCACAAGCCTGCATCTCAACAGCGGCTTCACCGCGGAAGGCAGCATCGATCTGGCTGGAGCCAGGATCAACGGCCGTATCACCCTGCGGGGTGCGCGGATCATGGCACCGGGTCGCGTCGCGCTTGCCATGCCGCACGCCCAGGCGGAGGAGGTGGATCTGCGGATGGGGGAGCGGCCGCAGGGCCTGCTGGATCTCCGTCACGCGATGGTGGGGATCATCCGAGATGCATCGGAGAGCTGGCCCGACGAGCTGAAGGTCGACGGTCTGCGCTACGACCAGTTCGAGGACCCGCTGCCGCCGAGACAGCGTATACAGTGGCTGCTTCGCGACAGGTCCGGTTATACCCCGCAACCGTTCGAGCAACTGGCCCTTGCATACCGCTCGTTAGGCCACGATGACGAGGCACGTACCGTCTCGCTGCTTAAGGAGCGCCTCCGTCGCAGAACCCTGCCACGGCATGCCCGCATCTGGGGAACGATCCAGGACATCACTGTCGGCTACGGCTACCGGCCGATGCGCGCCGGCCTTTGGCTGATAGGCCTGCTGGCACTCGGCTCGGTTGTCTTCACGGTCCAGCGACCTATCCGCACGGCCCCCGATAGCACAGAGGTCTTCACCCCCGTGATCTTCACCCTTGACCATTTGCTTCCTGTTATTGGCCTCGGTCAGGCGACAGCATTCACTCCCACGCCCGGCACTCAGTGGATCAGCTACTTTCTTACCGGCTGCGGATGGATCCTTGCGACGACGATAGTTATCGGCGTCACACGTTCCCTCAACCGGCGCTAGGCAGAGGATGTGAGGGCCTGCTCCGACCTCTCTCACCTGTGGCAGGGTGACGCACCCTGCCACACAGCGCCGTCTCAGTTTCCGTCTCATTCGCCTTCGTTCGCCGCCGTTCAGGTCAGGCCACGGCCCTCTTCGGCAGCCCCGCGTACCCGTCATGAACGCAATTGAACGGCCCGAACGACGCCCACGACCCCACCACCACAGTTGGAAGGCGTGCACCTGTCCAGGCCCTGTGACGGTGAGGTCTCATCTGGTGGCCCGGTCCAGCGTCAGACGGCCCACAGACGGCCCAGCCGTAGGCCGACAGCCGAGGGGGCCCGCAGCCGTCGGCTGCGGGCCCCCTCAGGGAGTGAACGGAAAGCGCTCCGACCTGTGCCTACAGCACCGGCAGGTTCTTCCGCAGCTCGAAGGCGGTGACCTCGCTGCGGTACTCCTCCCACTCCTGCTTCTTGTTGCGCAAGAAGAAGTCGTACACGTGCTCGCCCAGCGTCTCCGCGACCAGTTCCGAGCGTTCCATCAGGGCGATCGCCTCGCCCAGGTTCTGCGGGAGCGGCTCGATGCCCATCGCGCGGCGTTCCGCGTCGCTCAGGGCCCAGACGTCGTCGTCGGCGCCCGGCGGAAGTTCGTAGCCCTCCTCGATGCCCTTGAGGCCCGCGGCGAGCAGCACCGCGTACGTCAGGTACGGGTTCGCGCCCGAGTCGATCGAGCGGACCTCCACCCGGGCCGAGCCGGTCTTGCCGGGCTTGTACATCGGGACGCGGATGAGGGCGCTGCGGTTGTTGTGGCCCCAGCAGATGTACGAGGGGGCCTCGCCGCCCGCGCCCGCCGTGCGCTCCGAGCCGCCCCAGATGCGCTTGTAGGAGTTCACCCACTGGTTGGTGACCGCGGAGATCTCCGCGGCGTGCTTCAGGAGGCCCGCGATGAAGGAGCGGCCGACCTTGGAGAGCTGGTACTCGGAGCCGGACTCGTAGAAGGCGTTGCGATCGCCCTCGAAGAGGGAGAGGTGCGTGTGCATGCCCGAGCCCGGGTGCTCGGAGAACGGCTTGGGCATGAAGGTCGCGTTGACCCCCTGCTCCAGCGCCACCTGCTTCATGACCAGGCGGAACGTCATGATGTTGTCGGCCGTGGAGAGCGCGTCCGCGTACCGCAGGTCGATCTCCTGCTGGCCGGGGGCGCCCTCGTGGTGGCTGAACTCGACCGAGATGCCCATCGATTCGAGCATCGTGATCGCCTGGCGGCGGAAGTCCATCCCGACGTTCTGCGGGGTGTGGTCGAAGTAGCCGGAGTTGTCGGCGGGCGTGGGCCGCGAGCCGTCCAGCGGCTTGTCCTTCAGGAGGAAGAACTCGATCTCGGGGTGGGTGTAGAAGGTGAACCCGAGGTCGGAGGTCTTCGCCAGGGCGCGCTTGAGGACGTAACGCGGGTCCGCGAAGGACGGGGAGCCGTCCGGCATGAGGATGTCGCAGAACATGCGGGCGGTGCCGGGGGCCTCCGCGCGCCAGGGCAGGACCTGGAACGTCGACGGGTCCGGCTTGGCGATCATGTCCGACTCGTACACCCGGGCGAATCCTTCGATCGCCGAGCCGTCGAAGCCGATGCCCTCGTCGAAGGCCTGCTCCAGCTCGGCGGGAGCCACCGCGACCGATTTCAGGAAGCCGAGGACATCCGTGAACCACAGGCGTACGAACCGGATGTCGCGCTCCTCCAGTGTCCGGAGCACGAATTCCTGCTGCTTGTCCATCTTCCGCTTCCACCCATCCTTGCTGGTCAGGCCACCTGCGTCCACGCTGTTTCCGCGCTGTGCTCTGGTCCGGGGACACATCGGGGCACATGAGCATCCCACCACACCGTTTCGCGCGCGTTGCGGGCCATGTGCCGCCCTGTGCCCATAGTGCCTGCTGATCGGCGCGCCCGTAACAGCGGGCGGCTCAGACTGCCCCTACAGCGCGCCGGGCTCGCCCATTACGATCAGCGAACCGCTCCACCATGTTCCGCAACGCGCGTCCCGCCCTTTCCGTCGTACCGCCGTATCGCCGAAGGACACATCATGGGTTCCGCCAAGAACACGAGCAGCTCGTCCCGCAAGACCCGGATAGAGGAGATGCGCCGGGCAGAGCGCGCACGCGACCGCCGTGGCCGCGTCATCACGATCACCCTGAGCGCGGTGGTGGTCGCCGCGCTCGCCGTCGGCGGTGTCATCCTCTTCCAGAAGGCCGATGACTCCGACTCGGCCGCCGACGCGAAGTCCGCGCCGACCTTCAAGACGACCGCGGACGGCGAGAAGGTCTGGGACGCGAAGAAGCTGGGCCGCACGCATGTCACCGAGGACGTCAGTTACGCGATGACCCCGCCGGTGGGCGGCGATCACGACCAGGCGTGGATGAACTGCAACGGCGATGTCTACAAGGACGAGATCCCGGAGCGCCACGCGGTCCACTCCCTGGAGCACGGCGCGGTGTGGGTGACGTACAACGACAAGGCGAAGCCCGCCGACCTGAAGAAGCTGGAGCAGAAGGTCAAGCAGACGCCGTACTCGCTGATGAGCCCGGTCAAGGACCAGAAGGACCCGGTCATGCTGTCGGCCTGGGGCCACCAGCGCACGGTGACCGGCGCGTCCGACCCGAAGGTGGGCTCCTTCTTCTCCACGTACGTGCAGGGCAAGCAGACCCCCGAGCCGGGGGCCGCGTGCACGGGTGGCAAGAGCCAGTGAGGCGGCGCACCTGCTGGGTGGTGGGGGCGGTCGCCGCGGTGGCCGTGGCCGGCGGCGGGATCACCGTCGCCGTCGCGTCGTCGGACGGCTCGTCCGCCGCGTCCTCCCCCGCCACGGAGTCGGCCGACGCGGGCTTCGCCCGGGACATGGCCACGCATCACCAGCAGGCGGTGGAGATGTCGTACATCGTGCGCGACCGCACGAAGGACGAGGAGATCCGGCGCCTCGCGTACGACATCGCCCAGACCCAGGCGAACCAGCGGGGCATGCTGCTCGGCTGGCTCGACCTGTGGGAGCTGCCGAAGGTGCCCGAGAAGGCTCCGATGGAGTGGATGGGGATGGGGGACATGCCGCCGGGCGAGGACGGCGCCCTGATGCCCGGGATGGCGACGAACACGGAGCTGAAAAGGCTCGGCAAGCTGAACGGGCGGGCCGCCGAGGTGCGCTATCTGCAACTGATGATCAAGCACCACAAGGGCGGGGTCCACATGGCCGACGGGTGTGTGGACCGGTGCGAGGTGGGGGCGGAGGTGCGGCTCGCGCGGGGAATGGTGGCGTCGCAGGAGTCGGAGATCAAGCTGATGACGGACCTGCTGAGGGCGCGGGGCGCGAAGCCGTAGCTCCGCCGGGGGCCCACCCGCCTATGCCAGCCGCGCGAGCTCTTCCCTGCGCAGGCGCCCCCGCAGGGGCGCACCCGCCAGGAACCGTTCCACCTCCCCCACCGCGAACTCCCCCAGCCTGCGCACCTCGCTGCCCTGCGCCCCGGCGACATGCGGGGTCACCAGGACGTTCGGCAGCGTCAGCAGAGGGTGCCCCGCCGGCAGCGGCTCCGGGTCCGTCACGTCCAGGAAGGCGTCAAGGCGCCCCGCGCCGCACTCCCTGGCCAGCGCCTCCGTGTCGATCAGTGCGCCGCGCGCCGTGTTGATGAGGGTGCCCCCGTCGGGGATCAGCTTCAGCATCTCCTCGCTCACCATGCCCCGCGTCTCGGGCAGTTGGGGGGCGTGGACGCTGACGATCGAGCTGCGCCGGCACAGTTCCGAGAGGTCGACCAGCTGCACGCCGAGGCCGGCCGCCTCCTCCCGCGTGACGTACGGATCGCTGAGCAGCACGCGCCACCCCGCGTCGGACGCGCGCAGGGCCGCGATGACCCCGCGGCCGATGCGGGAGGCGCCGATGATGCCGATCGTGCGGGCGTCGGCGCCGGTGCGCTCGGTGAAGGGCGGCCACCCGGCGGCGTACCCCGCCGCGGTCGGCAGCGCGCCCTTCGCCGCGAAGGTGATCGCGGCGAGCGTGTAGGCCACGACGGGCCCCGCGTTCGCGTCGGCCGCCGACGAGACCACCACGCCCCGGTCCCACAGCGCGTCCGTCACCACGGGTTTCACCGATCCGGCGGCATGCACGAGGGCGCGCAGCCGCGGCGCATGGGCGAGGATCTCCGCCGTGATCGGCGGGCAGTTCCAGCCCGTGACCAGGATCTCCGCTTCGGCGAGTACCGCGCGCGCGTCGGCATCGGTGAGGGGGCCGCTGAGCAGGCCGGGCGCCAACTCCACGCTGCGATGCAGCCGTTCACGGAGGTCGGGGGCGAAGACCCGCTCCGCCACGTCCGCGCTCATGGCGAGCACCGCGTTCGGTCGGCCCTTCAACTCTGCCTGGTCTGCCACGCGTGACCATCCCTCGTAGTAACCGGTTACCCAACATCGCCTGGAGGCTAGGCCGAAGTCGGGACGGTGGTCAAGAGATCGCAGGGTCAAGGGGGTTGACCGGCGTTAGTAACCGCTTTAGATTCCGGTCACCTTGTTCCGACGACGGAGGGGCTGCCGTGCCAGCGGTGACGAAGGACCGGACGGAAACCGAGGCGGTGAAGCCGCCCGGCGAACGCGAAAACCTGCCAAATGGCAACAAAGTCAAGCGTGATGAGCGATGGAAACGGTTTCACTCCTCGCGAGTCCTGCTGCTGCTCATGGTCCCGGGAGTCGCGTACTTCCTGGTGTTCCACTACGGCGCGTTCATCGGGAACGCCGTCGCCTTCAAGGAGTACGTCCCCTTCGACGGCCTCTGGGCCAGCCCCTGGGTCGGCTTCGAGAACTTCGACCGGATGTTCGGCGACCCGGACTTCTGGCACGCGACCTGGAACACGCTCTTCCTCGCGGTGCTCCAGCTGGTCTTCTTCTTCCCGGTCCCGCTCGGCCTCGCCCTGCTCCTGCACAGCCTGACCTCGGACCTGACGCGGCGCTTCGTGCAGTCGGTGGTCTACCTGCCGCACTTCCTGTCGTGGGTCATCGTCGTCGCCCTGTTCCAGCAGGTGCTCGCCGACACCGGACTGCTCAACTCCGTGCTCGGGCAGGCGGGTCTGCACTCCATCGACATCATCGGCAACCCCGACGCCTACCCGGCGCTCGTCGTCGCGCAGGTCGTCTGGAAGGACGCCGGCTGGGGCACGATCATCTTCCTCGCCGCGCTGATGCAGGTGGACGAGCAGCAGTACGAGGCCGCCGCCATCGACGGGGCGGGCCCCTGGCGCCGCTTCTGGCACGTGACGCTGCCGTCCATCCGGCCGGTCGTCATCCTGCTGCTGATCATGCGGCTCGGCGACATCCTCTCCGTCGGCTTCGAACAGATGCTGCTGCAGCGGCAGTCGGTGGGGCCCGAGGCCGGTGAGGTGCTCGACACCTTCGTCTTCTGGCAGGGCATCGTCGGCGGCGACACCGGATACGCCGCGGCGGCGGGCCTGTTCAAGGGTGTGGTCGGCGCGATTCTCGTCTTCGCGGCCAACAAGGTCGCCCATCGCCTCGGCGAGCAGGGGGTCTACAAGTGAGCACGAAAACCGCCGGGCCACGCCCCGCACGCTCTATACGCATCGCACGCACCGCACGCACTGCCCGCCCCGTACGCCCCGCCCGTCCCTCCTGGATGGAGAAGCCCAAGCCGGTCACCCAAGTGGCCAAGGCCCTGGCGATCGTCACCATCCTGGTCATGGTCTTCGTGCCGTTCCTGGTCATCGTCTCGACGTCCTTCGCGTCGAACCGCGAGGTCATCGCCAACGGCGGCTGGGTCCTGTGGCCCACGCACCCCACCCTGCGCGCCTACGAGCAGGTCTTCGAGGGCGGCATCGTCACCAAGGCGCTCGGCGTCAGCGCCGGCGTCACGATCATCGGCACCCTCGCCTCGCTCGCGTGCACCACGTTCCTGGCGTACGCGCTGAGCCGCCCCAAGGTGTACGGCGGCAAGCCGATCCTGCTGATCGTCCTGTTCACGTTCCTCTTCCCGCCCGGCATGATCCCGGCGTTCCTGCTGGTCAAGGGCATGGGGATGCTGGAGAGCTACAGCGCCCTGATCGTCCCCGTCCTCATCAACGTCTTTAATCTGGTCGTCCTGCGCGGCTTCTTCCAGGGCGTGCCCGAGGAGTTGTACGAGGCGGCGCGGCTCGACGGCGCGAACGACTGGCAGATCCTGTGGCGGGTCGTGCTCCCGCTCTCCAAGGCGGCCCTCGCGGTGGTCGGCCTCTTCTACGCGGTGAGCTACTGGAACGCCTGGTTCCATGCCTCGATCTATCTGGAGTCCGACCACTGGCCGCTCCAGCAGGTCCTTCGCACGTACGTCATGGGCGGCTCGCAGATCGCCGACACCGGACTGAGCGACGCCGCGAACGTCTCGGCCCCGCAGACGATGCAGATGGCCGTCCTGGTGATCGCCACCGTGCCGATCCTGATCGTCTACCCCTTCCTGCAGAAGTACTTCACCAAGGGCGTGCTCACCGGCGCCATCAAGAGCTGAGCCACTTCTCCAGCATCCCGCATTCCGAAAGGTCGTCACTGTGTCCGGTTCCTCGATGTCGCGCCGTACGCTGCTGCGCTCCATAGCCGTCGGCGGGGCCGCGGTCGCGGCCCCCTCCCTGCTCACCGCCTGCTCCACGGATTCGAGCGGCGGCGGTTCGGTCAGCAACGCCAACAAGAAGGCGGCGCCCTGGCCGACGTACACACCCGCCAAGGGCCCGAAGCCCGACCTCGCGCCGACCGCCGAGGGCGTCCAGCCCGGGTTCACGAAGTACCCTGAGAAGCTGGTGCGGGCGACGGCCGAGAAGCCGGGCAACGGCAAGCAGAAGATCAAGGTCATGACCATCACCTACGGCACCCCGCCGAAGCCGGTCGGATCGAACAAGTTCTGGCAGGCGATGAACGAGGCCCTCGGCGTGGAGGTCGAGTTCTCGGTCGTGCCGGACGCGGACTTCCGCTCCAAGATGTCCACCCTGATGTCCGGCGACGACCTGCCCGACATGATCAACTTCGGTGGCGGTTATGTCCTGCCGCGCGAGTCGCAGTTCGTGAAGGCGCGATGCGAGGACCTGTCGGAGCACCTGTCCGGGGACGCCGTCAAGGACTACCCGAACCTCGCGAACATCCCCACGTACGCGTGGGAAGGCATGGGCCGCGTCTCCGGACGCATCTACGGCCTGCCGATCGAACGCGCCAAGGTGCAGGGCGCGATGTTCATCAACAAGGAGGCCTTCGACAAGGCGGGCTACAAGCCGGGCATGGCGGCGGCCGACTTCCAGGCGATGGCGCGCGAGGCGTCGCGGAACAAGAAGTCCGCGCTCGGCGCCTCGTCGGTCGGCTTCTTCGGCTACCTCTACCACGCGATGTGGCACGGCGCGCCGAACCAGTGGCAGATCAAGAACGGCAAGGTCACCGACATGTACGGGACCGACGAGTTCAGGGCCGCCCTGGAGTACATGTCCAAGATGCGCAAGGCTGGCTCGTACAACTCCGACGCCACCTCGATCTCCCAGGTCGACCTCAAGACGCAGTTCTACAACGGCACGGTCCGCTCCATGACGGACGGCTGGGGCGCGGTCATCTCCAACGCGCAGGGCATCAAGGACGAGTTCACGCTCGACGCCGCCGTGCCGTACGTGGTGGACGGCGCGACGCCCGTCTACCAGCAGAACCGCGGCTGCTTCGGCTACACCGTCATCAAGAAGGCCTCCAAGGACCGTGTGAAGCTGATGCTGCGGGTCCTGGACTGGCTGGCGTCGCCGTTCGGCTCCAAGGAGTACGAGCTGATGCACTCGGGCGTCGAGGGCACGCACTTCACGTACGACAAGAACGGCGACCCGATCCCCACCTCGCTCGGCCTGGTGGAGAACAAGACGAACCTCCCCTTCGCCTACCTCATGGACGCGCCGCAGCCGCTCTACTTCCCCGGCTTCGCCGACCTCACCGAGCGGCTGCACACCTGGGAGAAGGCCGTCGTGCCGCATCTCGTCCGCGACGACCACTGGGGCCTGATGTCGGACACGTACAACCGGCAGGGTGCCTCCATGCAGCAGGTCATCGAGGACGGTGTGACGGCGATCGTCTCGGGCCGCAAGAAGCTGTCCGACTGGGACGTCGTCTACAAGAAGTGGCAGACCCAGGGCGGCGAGAAGGCACACGAGGAGTTCGCGAAGGAGTACGAAGCCGCGCACTGATCCGGCGCGGGAGCGGGATGATGGTCCGGGGCGGGCTGCTGTGCAGCGTGGGCTGCCATGAAGAGGCAACACCGCCCCGGATTCTGCTACTTGAGGGAGACACAGTGGGTGAGCGGGTCACCATCCGCGATGTGGCGGCGCGGGCTGGCGTCTCGGTCGCGACCGTTTCGCGGGTTCTCGCGGGCAACTACCCGACGTCGACGGCGTCACGGGGCAAGGTGCTTCGAGCCGTCAAGGACCTCGACTACGTCGCCAACGCGCACGCGCGCGCGTTGGCGGGCGCTGGCCGCAAGACGATCGCGGTGCTGATGTTCGACGTGGTCAGCTCCTTCTACGCGCACGTCGCGCAGGGCGTGGAGATGGAGGCCGCCCAGCGGGGGCGGCTCACGCTGATCTCGTCGACGAACAGCGATCCGGCCCGTGAGCTCGCCCTGGTGCAGATGATGCGCGAGCAAGCCGCGGAGGCGGTGGTCCTCGTGGGCGGGGTCATCGAGGACGACGAGTACCGCGAGCGGATGGCGCGGTACGCCGAGGCACTCGCCGCGGCGGGCTCCCGCCTTGTCCTGTGCGGGCGTCCGGCGCCGGCGCCCGATGTTCCCGCGCTGGTCGTCGAGTACGACAACGAGGCGGGCGCGTACGCCATCACGAGCCACCTGCTGGGCGCCGGCCACCGCAAGATAGCCCTGATCGGCTACCAGCCCGGCCACACCACGGGCGAGGACCGCGTCGCGGGCTACCTCCGCGCGCTGGCCGACCATGGGGTGCCGCGAGAGGAGGCGATCCTGCACGGCATCGGCTTCGGTCAGAATCACGGGTACGAGGCGATCAAGGACCTCCTCAAGAAGGCGGACGGGCGGCCGGACTTCACGGCGGTGTTCGCAGGGGACGACAGGGTGGCGGCGGCCACGGTGATCGCCCTGCGGGAGCATGGGCTGCGGGTGCCGGAGGACATCTCGGTGGTCGGCTACAACGACGATCCGGTGGCGGCGGACATCACGCCCGGCCTGACGACCGTGCACATCCCCGCGGAGGAGATGGGCCGTACGGCGGTCCGCCTCGCTCTGGCGGGTTCCCCGCGAACGGGCCAGGAACGGCACCTTCTGGGCACGCACATCGTGATCCGGGAAAGTGTGCGGGGGCTTCGGGGGAACGGCTCGTAGGGGCCGAACCCCTGGACCGCTTTTACCGGTGGGCCGGCGGTATGCCCTGAACCGCCGCTCCGCGGCGGGTGTCCCCCACCCACCCACCCGAGTGCCTCGGGTCGAGTCGCGGTGGGCATCGCACCGCTCGACGTGCACGTCAGATCCCCGCTGCGCGGGAGGGCTTCCCCGCCCACCCACCCGTGCGCCCCGGGTAGTGCCCCGGGTCAAGCCGCGGTGGGCATCGCGCCGCTCGACGTGCACGTCAAATCCCCGCTGCGCGGCAAGACTTTCCCACCCACCCACCCGAGTGCCCGGCAGCAAGACACAAAGACACCGCCGGGTGCTCGGGTGGGTGGGTGGGCGGGCGGGAAAAATCGCCCGCGCAGCAGCGAACCAAGACCACGGACAGCGCACGCGCACCCACGACGCACCCAACCCCCGACGGGGAAAGCGCCACTGCCGGGCAAACGGGCGGGTGGGCGGGAAAAATCCGCCGCGCAGCGGCGAACCAAAGCCACGGACAGCGCACACGCACCCACCACGCACGCAACCAATCCCCGACCGGGAAAACGCCCACTGCCGGGCAAACGGGCGGGCGGGCGGGAAAAATCCGCCGCGCAGCGGCGAACCAAAACCACGGACAGCGCACGCGCACCCACGACGCACCCAACCAATCCCCGACCGGGAAAACGCCACTGCCGGGCAAACGGGTGGGCGGGCGGGAAAAATCCGCCGCGCAGCGGCGGCTCAGGGCAGGGTGTCAAGGCCCAGGGGCCAGGCAGGGCAGCAAGCCAGGCCCAGGGGCCAGCACCACCTTTGCCACGGCGCCCGGAGCGTCCCGTATCGGCAAGTGGCCCGAGGGTTCCGCGACGCGGAAGGCCGCGTCGAGGGAGGTCGCGAGGGCGCGCTGCCGGGTGAGCCATGCCGTCCCGCCACCCCCGTACGCCGCGAGGACCGTCACCGGGAGCCCGCCCGGCAGAGGCAAAGCCCGCCGGAGCGCGGCCAGTTCGAGCGCCGCGTCACCGTACGTCGCGTACTCCAGCAGCGCCCCCCGCCACACACGACTCCCCCCGTAGACCCGCCTCACCGGCCCGTCACCCCGCACCGCCACCCTCCGCAACGCGGGCCCCACCGCCCACGGCAACCCCGCCCCGGCCAGTACCGCCCCGCCCACCCGGGCCGCCCCCACCCGCACCCCGCGCGGCACCCGTACCCGCGGCCGTTCCTCGACGCTGGAGTCGACCAGGACCAGGCCCGCCGTACGCTCCGGGAAGAGGCGGGCGAACGCCTCGCAGTGGAAGCCCGCCAGGGAGTGTCCGACCACCGTGGCGGGGCCGGTGAGGCCCACCGCGTGCAGGACCCCCGCGATCCGCTCGGCCTCACCGGCAAGCGTGGGCGCCACGCGCGCGTGCCCGCTCAGCCCCGCCCCCGGCCGGTCGAAGCGGACGACGGTCCGCCACGGGACGAGGCGCTCCACCACCGCGTCCCAGTCGAACCACGCGAGCCCGAGCCCCGAGCTCAGCACGCACACCGGCCCGCTCCCCGTCACCCGCACGTGATGCGGCACTCCCCCGATCCGTACGAAACTCACCGGCGCCGCACCACCGCACGCGCGAGGAGGCCGAGCCAGACCGCGATCAGCAGCACCTGGAGCCGTTGCCCCGCCCCCAGCGCCCACGTGCCGTACCCCGCGTCGAAGGCGGCGATCGCGGCCAAGGTCCAGGCGGTGGCGGCCAGTTCGAGGCCCACGAGGACGAGACCGAGGGTGCCCGCGAGGAAGGGCAGCAGCCCGTGCCTGCGTGCCGCGAACGTCAGCGCCACCATCCCCACCAGCGCCCCCGTCACCGCGACACTGCTGCTCACCACGTGCGCCGAGTGCGCCACGGGCACGAGCCCCGCCCGCTCCCTGGCCACGCAGACCGCGTCGGCGGTCGGCGCGCAGCTCAGCGGCAGCCGCGAATCCACCGCGGTGGCCGCCCCGAACAGGACGAGTCCCGCCCACCCCACGACCCCGCTCCACCGCCGCGGCAGCCACAGCAGCGCGCCCACCGCACCCGCGAGGACCAGCAGCCCCGCGGTCAGGTCGGTCGTGCGGAACAGCGTGCCGTACGGCTGGTCCTCGGCCCCGAGTTCACTGACGTACGAACTCAGTGGCGAGAGTCCCGTGCCGAGGAGCCCTTCGAGGAGCCACGTGCTGTAGGCGACCGCGCCGAGCGCGAGAAGGGCCGAGACGGTGAGGGCGCGAGCGCGGGCCGGGCAGGGCTCCCTCGGCGCGGCCGGCACGGCGGGGCGGACGGTGCTAGTCGGTGACGACACGCGCGTCCCCGCCGTCCACGAACACCGCTCCATGCCCCAGTTTGTCCGTAATCGTCATGGGGTCATGATCAGTGGCATGCAGGGGGGCCGCATGTCGTCCGATACCCGGCGGGGGTAGGGTTCCGCCCATGGCGGCCACGAGGAGAGCAGCGAGCGGCAGGCAACTCCTGCTGCTCGCCGTGCTGCTCTTCGGCATCGTGACGATGCATACGCTGGGCCACCCGACGGGCCACTCGCCGAGCGCCGGGACGGGCCACTCCACGAGCCCCGCGACGGGTCACTCCAAGAGCGACTCAGGCGACCCGGGCCATCCGGGCGACCCGAGCCACCCGACCGGGCCCGAACAAGCCGCCGGCCAGCACGCAACGAGCGCGGGCCACCCAGCACCACCGGGCATCGCCCAAGTCACCGGCCACGCGCGCGTGGCGACAGCCGTGGACGTTCCCGCCGGGACGGGCGGGATGGACCCGCTGTCCGTCTGCCTCGCCGTCCTCGCCGCACTCACGCTCGTTCTGCTGCTCAAGGCGGGCCTGCTGCGGCCGGGTGGCTTCGTCGTTCCCGTACGTCCGCTCGCCCGGCTGCTCGACGGACTGCGGCCCCGTCCGCCGCCGCCCCGCATACTCCTCGCCCACCTCTCGGTGCTGCGCATTTAGGCCGACGCACCGGCTGCTTCGTGCTGTCCGCGTCCCGGTGGGCCCGTGCACGGGAAACTCCGGGCGTCGCGCGGTGTGCCGGAAGCAGCAGATGCGTCCCTCCGCACGCACCACCACGACGAGGTGTACTCAGCCATGCGCACTCAACCCCCGCGCACCCCTTCGCGCCGCGCCCCTTCGCGCCGCGCCCTTTCGCGCCGCGCCCTGCTCGGCGCCGCGACGGCCGTCGCCGGTCCGGGAATCCTGACCGCCTGCTCCGGGTCCGGCTCCGGTGCGGATTCCGCCCACGCGGGACACGGCGGCGGATCCGAGCCCGAGGGCTATGTCGACCCCGCGGGCAAGGAAGTCGCCGCCGCGGAGAAGAAGCGAACCGGCGGCGGCACGGTTCATGAGGTGAAGCTGATGGCCATGAGGGCCAAGCTCGACCTCGGCGGCCGTACGGTCAGGACCTGGGCGTACGGCGACCGGCTCCCCGGCAAGGAGGTCCGCGTCACCGCGGGCGACACCCTCGCCCTCACGCTCGCCAACCACCTCCCCGAGGCCACCTCCCTGCACTGGCACGGCCTGGCCTTGCGCAACGACATGGACGGCGTCCCCGGCCTGACCCAGAAGGCCGTCAGGCCCGGCGCGGAGTTCACATACCGCTTCGCGGTGCCGCACCCGGGGACCTACTGGTTCCACCCCCACTCGGGCACCCAGCAGGACCGCGGCCTGTACGCACCACTGATCGTCGAGGACCCCAAGGAGCCCTTGCGGTACGACAAGGAGTGGGTCGTCGTCCTGGACGACTGGCTCGACGGAGTGGACGGCTCCACCCCGGACGCCGTGCTCGCCGAACTCAGCAAGGGCATGGCCGGCCATGACATGGGAGACGCAGGCGAGGAGGGCGGCGGCTCCGGCGAGGGCGGCATGGACCACGGCGGCCACGGCATGTCCGGCATGGCGTCGCGCACGTCCGCGACGCCGAATCCCTCCGCAACCGCGAGTGCCCCTTCCCGCATGATGATGGGCGCCAGGAGCGAACTGCTCGGCGGCGACGCGGGCGATGTCGCCTACCCGCATTACCTGATCAACGGCCGCACGCCGGACGCCCCGTCCTCCTTCACGGCCCGCCCCGGCGACCGCATCCGCCTGCGCATCATCAACGCGGGCGGGGACACGGCCTTCCGGGTGGCGCTCGGGGGCCACGAGATGACCGTGACGCACACGGACGGCTTCCCGGTGGAGCACGCGAAGACGGACGCGCTGCTGCTCGGCATGGGCGAGCGCTACGACGTCCTGGTCACCGCCGAGGACGGGGTCTTCCCGCTGACCGCGGCGGCCGAGGGCAAGAAGGCGGCGGCGCTCGCGGTCCTGCGCACGGGCGGCGGCCGGGCGCCTGCCCCTTCGGCACGCCCCAGGGAACTGAAGGGCCGCCTCCTGACGGCGGACAAGCTCCGGGCCGCACGGTCGGTTGCCCTTCCGTCCCGCAAGCCGGACCGCACGATCAGGCTGCGACTGACCGGCGGGATGGCGAAGTACGACTGGGCCTTCGACAAGACCCCCTACTCCCCCGGCCGCCGCCACCCGGTCCGCGCGGGCGAACGGGTCCGCCTGGTCTTCGCCAACTCGACGTCGATGTGGCACCCGATCCATCTGCACGGCCACACGTTCACCCTGGCGAACACGCAGGACGGCCCCCGCAAGGACACCGCGGTCGTCCTGCCGAACGGCACCCTGACGGTGGACTTCGAGGCCGACAACCCGGGCCTGTGGATGATCCACTGCCACAACGTCTACCACTCGGAGGCAGGAATGATGACGGTCCTCGGCTACCGCGGCTGACGGCCTCCGGCCGGCGCGCCCGACCGGCGGCGAGTGCGTGGGGTGCCCCCGATGGGGCACCCCACCCCCGCCCCACAAGGCATCGCGTCGCTCTGACGATTACACTGGGCCGCGTGCCTCAACTACGCCTCGCCCTGAATCAGATCGACTCGACCGTCGGCGATCTCGCCGGGAACGTCGAGGCGATCGTCCATTGGACCCGGCACTCCGCCGAACAGGGAGCGCACCTCGTCGCGTTCCCCGAGATGGCGCTGACCGGCTATCCCGTCGAGGACCTCGCCCTGCGGTCGTCCTTCGTCGACGCCTCCCGGGAGGCGCTGCGCGCGCTCGCCGTGCGGCTGAACGACGAGGGGTACGGCGAGCTGCCGGTCGTCGTCGGCTATCTCGACCGCACCGAGGAGGCCAAGCCGAAGTACGGCCAGCCCGCGGGCGCCCCGCGTGACGCCGCCGCCGTGCTGCACCGCGGCGAGGCCATCCTGACGTACTCCAAGCACCACCTGCCGAACTACGGCGTCTTCGACGAGTTCCGCTACTTCGTGCCGGGCGAGACCCTGCCGATCCTGCGCGTGCACGGCGTCGACGTCGCGCTCGCCATCTGCGAGGACCTCTGGCAGGACGGCGGCCGTGTCCCGGCCACGCGCACCGCGGGCGCGGGGCTGCTGCTGTCCATCAACGCGTCGCCGTACGAGCAGAACAAGGACGACGTACGCCTCGAGCTGGTGCGCAAGCGCGCGCAGGAAGCCGGCTGCACGACCGCCTACCTCGCCATGATCGGCGGCCAGGACGACATCGTCTTCGACGGTGACTCGGTCGTCGTGGACCGGGACGGCGAAGTCATCGCGCGCGCCCCGCAGTTCGCCGAGGGCTGCGTGGTCATCGATCTGGACCTCCCGGCCGCCGCCGCGCAGCCGCCGTCGGGCGTCGTGGACGACGGTCTGCGCATCGAGCACGTCACCGTCTCGCAGGAGCCCCTGCCCGCGTACGAGCCGGAACTCACGGGTGGGTACGCCGAGCGGCTCGACGACGAGGAAGAGGTGTACTCGGCGCTGGTCGTCGGGCTGCGTGCCTACACCGCGAAGAACGGATTCAGCAGCGTCCTGATCGGGCTCTCCGGGGGCATCGACTCCGCCCTCACCGCCGCGATCGCCTGCGACGCGCTCGGCGCGCAGAACGTGTACGGCGTGGCCATGCCCTCCCGTTACTCGTCGGAGCACTCCATCAGTGACGCGGAGGACCTGGCCCAGCGCACGGGTCTGAACTTCCGCACCGTGCCGATCGCCCCGATGTTCGACGCCTACATGGGGTCCCTCGGTCTCACCGGTCTCGCCGAGGAGAACCTCCAGTCGCGGCTGCGCGGCACGATGCTGATGGCCCTCTCCAACCAGGAGGGCCACATCGTCCTCGCGCCGGGCAACAAGTCCGAGCTGGCGGTGGGGTATTCGACGCTCTACGGCGACTCGGTCGGGGCGTACGGGCCGATCAAGGACGTCTACAAGTCGCTGATCTTCCGGCTCGCCGAGTGGCGCAACCGCGCGGCCGTCGACCGCGGCCAGACGCCGCCGATCCCGGAGAACTCCATCACGAAGCCGCCGAGCGCGGAGCTGCGTCCCGACCAGGTGGACACGGACTCGCTGCCGGACTACCCCGTCCTGGACGCGATCCTGGAGATGTACGTCGACCGGGACCAGGGCGCGGACACGATCGTCGCCGCCGGTTATGACCGGGAGCTGGTCGTGAAGACGCTGCGGATGGTCGACACCGCCGAGTACAAGCGGCGCCAGTACCCGCCGGGCACGAAGATCTCCGCGAAGGGCTTCGGCAAGGACCGGCGGCTGCCGATCACCAATCGCTGGCGGGAATCGGTCTGACGCCGACGGCCGGGTGGGCGGAGGAGATCCGCCCACCCGAGCGGCGACTCGGTCGCCCACCCCCCGTCGTCGGAGGAACGAGGGTTTCTACCGCCGGGACGTCTCTCGAAGCGGCGCACCCGAGGCCACCAGCCGCTCACTGCCCGCCGTGGGCGCGGGCGACCGCAGGTCCACCACGTACGCCACCCCGGCCACCCCGAGGCCGAGCACCGCGAGAGCCGCGCCCGTCAAGGCCGGTGACGTCACGCCGAAGCCCGCGGCAAGCGCGAGGCCGCCGACCCAGGCACCGCCCGCGTTGGCGAGGTTGAACGCGGCCTGGTTGGCGGAGGAGGCGAGGGACGGGGCCGCCGACGCCTTCTCCATCACCATCAGCTGCAGGGGCGAGCCCGTCGTGAACGCCGCCATGCCGAGCAGCGTCACCGCGAGCGCCGCGCTCCACGCCGCTCCCATGAGGACGGGGAACAGGGCGAGGACCACGACGAGCGCCGTGAGACCGCCGAAGAGCGTGCCGCGCAGGGAGTGGTCGGCGAGCCGGCCGCCGAGCAGGTTGCCCGCCGTGGCGCCGACACCGAACAGCGCGAGGAGCAGCGTGACGCTGGATTCCGCGTAGCCCGCGGCGTCGGTGAGCATCGGCGTCACGTAGCTGTACGCGGAGAACAGCGCCCCGAAGCCCGCCACGGTCGTGCCGAGCGCGAGCCACACCGGAACGCTGCCGAGCGCCCGGATCTCCCCGCGCAGGCCGCCGCTCTCGCCGTGGCCGTGGTCGGCGGGGACGAGGAGGGCCAGCGCGGCGATGGCGGCGAGGCCGATCGCGCTGACCGCGAGGAACGTCGCGCGCCAGCCGAGCTGCTGTCCCATCGCCGTGGCGACGGGCACGCCCACGATGTTGGCGACGGTCAGGCCGAGGAACATGAGCGAGACGGAGCGGGCCTTGCGCTCGGGGGCCACCAGGCCGGTGGCGACGACCGCGCCGACGCCGAAGAACGCGCCGTGCGGGAGGCCGCTCAGGAAGCGGGCGGCCATCAGCCAGTGGTAGTCGGGGGCCGCGGCCGAGAGCGCGTTGCCCGCGACGAAGAGCACCATCAGGCCGATGAGGACCCGGCGGCGCGGCATGCGCGCGGTGACCGCGGCGAGCAGCGGGGCGCCGATGACGACGCCGAGGGCGTACGCGGAGACCAGGTGTCCTGCGGTGGGGATGGATATGTGCAGGTCGTCCGCGACGTTGGGCAGCAGGCCCATCATCACGAACTCGGTCGTGCCGATGCCGAAGGCGCCCACGGCTAGGGCGAGCAGGGCCAGGGGCATGAAGAACCTTCCGGGGGAGCGCGTGAGGGAGTGGTGTTCCGTAAGTTTACGTACGGAACAAAGTCTCTCCGGCTCAGTATTCCGCAAGGTGAAGCAGGGATGAGCGGTGCGTTACGCGAACGCCGCGACTACAGGTCCACACGCGCCGCGATCGGCAGGTGATCGCTGCTCGTCTCCGGCAGCGTCCACGACGACAGCGGCTCGACGCCCTTCACCATGATCTGGTCGATCCGCGCCATCGGGAACGACGCGGGCCAGCTGAAGCCGAAGCCGTCGCCCGCCGCGCCCTGCGTGGAGCGCATCTGGGAGGTGACGGCGTTCAGGGCGCGGTCGTTCATCGTGCCGTTCAGATCGCCGAGCAGCACGACCTTGGAGACCTGCTCGTCGGCGATCGCCTCGCCCAGCGCGTCCGCGCTGTCGTCACGCTGGTTGGCGGTGAAGCCAGCGTCCAGCTTGACCCGCACCGACGGCAGGTGGGCGACGTAGACGGCGACCTCGCCCTTGGGGCTGTTGACCGTCGTACGCATCGCGCGCGTCCAGCCCAGCTTGATGTCGACGGGCTTGGTGCCGGTCAGGGGGTATTTGCTCCACAGGCCGACCGTGCCCTGCACCGAGTGGTACTTGTACGTGCCGGCCAGCGCCTTCTCGTACGTCGGGACGGCGTTCGCCGTGAGTTCCTCCAGGGCCACGACGTCGGCGCCGGAAGCGGCGACGTCACGGGCGGTGCCCGACGGGTCGGCGTTCTCCGCGTTCACGTTGTGGGTGGCGACCGTCAGGTCACCGCCGGCACCCGACTTGTCGCTGATCAGACCGCCGAAGGAGCTGACCCAGATGACCGAGGGCAGCAGCACGGCGATCAGCGCGGTGGCGGACTTGCGCACGAAGCCGATGACGAGCAGCACCGGGATCAGCAGGCCGAGCCAGGGCAGGAACGTCTCGATGAGGCTGCCGAGGTTGCCGACGCCGTTCGGGATCTGTGCGTGGAAGAGCATCACCAGGGCGAGCAGCATCGCGACCCCGGCCGTGGCGAGCCCGCGCCGCCAGATGCCCCGGTCGCCCCGCCAGCCGTCGACCAGGCGCCGGAACCGAGACCCCTGGCGGCCGGGTTCCGAGCCGCCGCTGCCTGTCTCCGTCACATACGCCTGCGCCATACGCTCGTCGCCTCACTGGTGCCGTGCAACCGTCCTCGCCCCTGAAACCCTAGGCGATGATCGGGTGTCCTCCCCGCCGTCCGTGACGGCCGTACGGGACGAGGACGAGCGGCGCGGCGCGGCGGGTTCCGCATCTCCCCGCACAACGGGCCGCTGTGACGAAACGCGCACATTCACCCCGTGGGCCGCAGCCCCGCGAGCACGGTGTCCACGATCCGCTCGGCGAGGTCGTCCTCGAGCGGCGCGTCGGAGCGCAGGACGGTGCGTACGAGCATGGGGCCGACGAAGAGATCGTTGGCGAGGACGATGTCGACATCAGGGGGCAGTTCACCGTTCTCCGCGCCACGGCGCAGCACCCCGAGCATGACGCGACGCTGGGGTTCGACGACCGTCGCGTGGTACGCGTCCCACAGCTTCGGCAGGCTCTTCATCTGCGCGAACACGTTGTGCAGCAGCGCCGAGGACCGCATGTTCACGCCGCGTCTGCGCAGATGGTCGAGGAGGACGATGATGTCGCCGCGCATCGAATCGCCCGCCAACTCGGGCGGCGGGTCGTCGATGCCGCGCAGGATGTCGACGAAGAGTTCCTCCTTGCCGCTCCAGCGGCGGTAGATGGTCGCCTTGCCGACACCCGCCGTGCGCGCGATCCGCTCGATGGAGAGATCGGCGAGGGGCACGCCGTCCTCGATCAGCTTCAGGACGCCCTCGACGATCGACCGCTCCACGGCCTCACTCCGGGGGCGCCCCCGTACGCCTTTGGCGCTGTGGCCCACGTCAACTCCGCTTCTCGTCGTCCGGCGCTCTGCCGTGGCGATTCTCCCCTGCCCCGGTCAGCGCCCCGCGCCCACGGGGTCGGTCTCCGGACGCTCCGCCTCCGGCTCCTGGGGCGAGCGGCCCGGCAGGAACAGGGCGACGACCACGACGCCGATCAGGGCGACGCCCGCGCCGCAGAGTGCCGTGATGTGCATGGCGTGCAGGAAGGAGTCGTGGGCCGCTGTCACCAGCGGTTCACCGCGCGGGCCGAGCTTGGCCGCGACGCCGAGGGTGGCCTCGATGGACTCGCCCGCCGCGTGCCGCGCGTCGGCGGGCAGGAGGGTGAGCTTGTCCTCGACGCCGCTGCGGTAGGCGGCGGAGAGCACGGAGCCGAGCACCGCGATGCCGAGTGCGCCGCCGACCTGCCGGAAGGTGTTGCTCAGGGCGGAGGCGGAGCCCGCCTTCTCGCGGGGCAGCGCCTGCATGATGACGACGCTGGCGGGCGTCATGATGTGCGCCATGCCGGTGCCCATCAGGAAGAAGATGACCTCCAGGATCCAGATCGGGGTATCGGCCTCCAGGGTCGTGAAGGCGGCGAGCATCGCGGCCAGGAGCAGCAGCCCGCCCGAGCAGACGGCGCGGACGCCGAAGCGGTCGACGACGAGGCGGGCGCGCGGCGCGAAGATGAGCTGGGCCGCGGCGAGCGGCAGCATCAGCAGGCCGGTCTGCAGCGGTGAGTAGCCGCGCACGCTCTGCGTGTAGAAGACCGCGAAGAACGTCACGCCCATCAGCGCGAAGAAGACGAGGGCGAGGGAGCTGATCGCCGCCGAGAAGACACGGTTCTTGAAATACGAGATGTCGATGGACGGATGGTCGCTGCGCTTCTCGTACAGCACGAAGCCGACGAGTACCGCGATGCCCGCCACGACGGTGCCGATGACGGCGGGGTCCGTGAAGTCGGCGAGCTGGCCGCCCTTGATGATGCCGTAGACGAGCAGGACGAGGCCGACGACGGACAGGCCCACGCCCACCAGGTCGATCCGGCCCGGCTTCGGGTCGCGCGACTCGGGCACGAGCCAGATCATCAGGCCGATCGCGACGATCACGATCGGCACGTTGACCAGGAAGACCGAGCCCCACCAGAAGTGGTCGAGGAGCACACCGCCGGTGATGGGTCCGATCGCGATGGCGAGGCCGACGCCGCCCGCCCAGATGCCGATGGCCTTGGGCTGCTCGTCGCGCTCGAAGACGTTCATCAGGACGGCGAGGGTGGCGGGCATCACGAAGGCCGCGCCGAGGCCCATCACGGCGCGGAACAGGATGAGTTGGACGGGCGAGCCGGACTCGGCGGCGAGCGCGGAGCCGATGCCGAAGACGGCGAGGCCCGCGAGCAGCACCTTCTTGCGGCCGAGCCGGTCGCCGAGCAGGCCCGCGGTGAACAGGAGCCCCGCGAAGACCAGGGTGTAGGAGTTGATGGCCCACTCCAGGTCGCCCTGGGTGGCACCCAGGCCCGTGGGCTCGGGGGTCGAGATCGTCTTGATGGCGACGTTCAGGATCGAGTTGTCGAGCACCACGATGAGCAGGCTCAGCATCAGGACGCCGAGGATCGCCCACCGACGCCGGTGCACCGCTTCCGGTATCCGTGGGGTGGTGGCGGGAGTAGTCATGGCCCCCACTCTAGGACCATTTCGATACGAGACCGTCTCGTATTGTAAAGACTTTACCGAAGGGTCCACTAGCCGCCGGGCGGCACGCGATGCCACCATGGAGGTGATCCGGGGACGCCGTCAGGGCGCCTCGAGATAAGAGAAGGAGCCGTTGCGATGACGCAACTTTCGGCTGCCCAGAACCAGCCCGCGGGCCCCTCCGGCCAGTCCACCGACAGCAGCAAGGCGCTGTACGGAGGCAAGAGCACCCGCCGCATCACCGTCCGGGACATCACCGCCGCCAAGGAGCGCGGCGAGAAGTGGCCCATGCTCACCGCGTACGACGCGATGACCGCGTCCGTCTTCGACGAGTCAGGCATCCCCGTGATGCTGGTCGGCGACTCCGCGGGCAACTGCCACCTCGGGTACGAGACCACCGTGCCCGTCACCCTCGACGAGATGACCATGCTGTCCGCGGCCGTCGTACGGGGCACCTCACGCGCCCTGATCGTCGGCGACCTGCCCTTCGGGTCCTACCAGGAAGGCCCGGTCCAGGCCCTTCGCTCGGCGACGCGCCTGGTGAAGGAGGCCGGGGTCGGCGCGGTGAAGCTGGAGGGCGGCCAGCGCTCGCTCCCCCAGACCGAGCTCATCGTCTCCTCCGGCATCCCCGTCATGTCCCACCTCGGCCTGACGCCCCAGTCCGTGAACACCATGGGCTACCGCGTCCAGGGCCGCGGCGACGAGGCGGCGCACCGGCTCCTGAGCGACGCGAAGGCCGCGCAGGACGCGGGCGCGTTCGCGGTCGTCCTCGAACTGGTCCCCGCGGAGCTGGCGGCCGAGGTCACCCGCTCCCTGCACATCCCGACGGTCGGGATCGGCGCGGGCGCCGCGTGCGACGCGCAGGTCCTGGTCTGGACGGACATGCTGGGCCTGACCGGCGGCAAGATGCCGCGCTTCGTGAAGCAGTACGCCGATCTGCGGGGCGTGATGAGCGGCGCGGCCAAGGCGTTCGCGGAGGACGTGGTGGGCGGTTCGTTCCCCGCCGCGGAGCACTCCGTGCACTAGAGCCATCGCGGCAACACCGGCAGCCCGTCGAACTTCCCCCGTCGACGGGCTGTCCGCCGTCCGGGTGTAGGCGGGCTGTCGGTGGTTTGTCGGTGGCAGCTGACAACCTTGCGGCATGACGCGAATCGACAACATCCCCGGCGGCGCCGGAAGCGCCGTCACCGTGAGGGGACTGGTCAAGCACTACGGCGAGACCAAAGCACTGGACGGCGTGGACCTCGACGTACGCGAAGGCACCGTCCTCGGCGTGCTCGGCCCGAACGGCGCGGGCAAGACCACCCTCGTGCGCTGCCTCTCCACCCTCATCACCCCCGACGCGGGCACGGCCTACGTGGCCGGGTACGACGTCGCCAAGCAGCCCCGCCAGCTCCGCCGGGTCATAGGCCTCACCGGCCAGTACGCCTCCGTGGACGAGAAGCTCTCCGGGCGCGAGAACCTCTACATGATCGGGCGGCTCCTCGACCTCTCCCGCAAGGAGGCCAGGTCCAGGGCGGACGGCCTCCTGGAGCGGTTCTCGCTCACCGAGGCGGCGAACCGCCCGGCCAAGACGTACTCCGGCGGCATGCGCCGCCGCCTCGACCTCGCGGCGTCGATGATCGGCAGCCCCTCCGTCCTCTACCTGGACGAGCCGACCACCGGCCTCGACCCCCGCACCCGCAACGAGGTGTGGGCCGAGGTCAAGCGCATGGTCACCGAAGGTGTCACCGTGCTGCTCACCACGCAGTACATGGAGGAGGCCGAGCAGCTCGCCTCCGAGCTGACCGTCATCGACCGCGGCAAGGTCATCGCCAACGGCGGCATCGACGAGCTGAAGGCGAAGGTCGGCGGCCGCACCCTGCGCATCCGCCCGGCCGACCCGCTGGAGCTGGGCCCGCTGGCCGGCGCGCTCGACGACATGGGCCTGACCGGCCTCGCCACCTCCACCGTGGACGCCGAGTCCGGCACGGTCCTGGTGCCGATCCTCAGCGACGAGCAGCTGACCGCCGTGGTCGGCGCCGTCACCGCGCGCGGCATCACGATCGGCTCGATCGGCACCGAACTGCCCAGCCTGGACGAGGTGTTCCTCTCCATCACCGGCCAAAAGGCCAGCGCCCCGCAGGACGCCCGCCCCGAACTCGAGGAGGTTGCCGTATGAGCAGCACCACTCTCGCGCCGCCCCTCCACCAGGGAGAGACCGACGCCCGCATCGGGCTGCGCGACCACGTCCGGCACACCAGCGCGCTGGTCCGCCGCAACCTGCTGTGGATCCGCCAGGACCCGGAGTCGATGTTCGACGCGGTCCTGATGCCGATCGTCTTCACGCTCCTGTTCGTGTACGTCTTCGGCGGCTCCATCGGCCAGGCCCTCGGCGGCGGTCAGGACCAGTACGTGCAGTACGTGGTCCCGGGCATGATGGCGATGATGAGCATGAACATCGCCATGGCCGTCGGCACGGGCTTCAACCAGGACTTCCAGAACGGCATCATGGACCGTTTCCGCACCCTGCCGATCGGCCAGGGCTCGGTGCTCTTCGCCAAGATCGTGGTGGAGCTGATGCGGCTGCTCATCGCGACGACGATCATGATGATCGTCGGTGTCCTGGTGGGCTTCGACATCACGAACTGGGGCGGACTGCTCGCCGCCGTGGGCCTCTCCGCGCTCTTCGGCACGTCCATCATGTGGATCTTCCTGGTGCTCGGCGTCACGATGAAGAGCGCCCAGTCCGTGCAGGCGATGGGCTTCCTGGTCCTGATGCCGCTGCAGTTCGGCTCGTCGATCTTCGCGCCGACCCAGTCGATGCCGGGCTGGCTGCAGGGCTTCACCGACTACAACCCGCTGTCCTCGCTCGCGGACTCCGCGCGCGGCCTGATGGTGGGCGGCCCGGTCGCCCACGACGTCTGGGTGACGGTCGGCTGGTCGGCGGTGCTCACCCTGGCGATGGCACCCATCGCGATCCACAAGTTCCGCACGAAGAACTGAATGCGGACGCGCTAACCGATGTGCCTGTCACAGAGGGCGGCGGCCTCCTCCACGGAGAGGCCGCCGCCTTCCGCGTACGCGGCCTCGTACGCGGTGTCGCCCAGCGCCCCGCGGGCCAACTCCACGGCGGTGTCGCGGATGTCGCGCTCCGCGGCGGGCGCGAAGTGACCGGGCGGCAGCTCACGGTCGGCGACCGCGATCAGCCGGGCCGCGTCGTGGGCGTGCCGGCCGTCGTCGAGGGCGGCCAGGGCGCGGGCGGCGGTGGTGAGATGCACGGACGTCATCTGCGGCGCCATCATCTTGACCAGCGGGTCGAGGGACTTGCCGAGCGCGCCGCGCGCGGTGGCGAGGCCCTGCGCGTAACGGCCGTCCACGGTGTCGAGCCAGGCCTCGGCGCCCAACACGAAGCCCTCGAAGATGACGAAATCGACGGCCTTGAACTCCTCCTTCAGCAACCGGAGTTGTTCCCGCGCCGCGGCGGTCCGGCCGGTGCGGGCGAGCAGGTCCACGAGGAAGAAGCGGGCGGCGGGCAGCGACTCGCTGGAGTTCGCGGCGGCCTGGCCGTCGTGTTCGAGGACCGACCAGAGCAGCTCCTCGCCACGGGCCACGTCGCCGGCCTCCGCGAGCACCGCCCCGAGCCGTGCCGTGAGCACGCTGACCTGCGCGGGGGCACCGAGCCGCTCCGCGTGCCCGATGGCGGCTGCGAAGTCCTCGGCGGCGAGGGTGAACCGGCCGCGCCGCTCATGGGCCTCGCCGCGCGAGGAGAGCGCCTCGGCCATGCCCCACACGTCGCCGAGCCGGGTGAAGATCTCCAGCGACTCGTCGGCGTCACGGCGGGCCTCGCCCGCCCGGTCGGCACGGTTGGCGAGGATGTTGGCGCGCTGCTGCAAGGACGCGGCGAGCTCCCAGTCGTACCCGCGCTCGCGGCAGGTGGCGATGGTCGCGTCGACGATGACGTGCAGCCCGTCGATGTCGCCGTCGAGCAGGACCGCGAAGAACCACAGGCTCCCCGGCGACCAGCAGGTCTGCGGAAGACCCGGCCGGTAGGCCTCCCTGATGCCCGCGAGTTTCTCGACGGCCTCCGGTGTGTGCCAGGACTCCAGGTTCATGTCCATGCAGGACAGCTGGATGAGGTGCACACCGCGCCGCGCCTCCTGGAGCACCTCGGGGCGCATGGGCGGCGGGTTGTCCGTGCAGCGTTCGTAGAGGGGTTCCACCGGGGTGACCGGCCGCGTGAAGGGGTCGGGGCCGAGGGCGACCACGTCGCGGGACCAGTTGCGGGTCTCGATGCGCAGGTCGCGGATCGTCCAGTACCAGGAGAGCGAGAGGACCAGGCAGAGCGCCTCCTGCTCGTCCCGGGCGGCGACGGCGTGCCGCAGGGCGGTACGCAGATTCTCGTACTCGACCTCAAGACGTTCGACGGCCTCCCGCTGCCCGCCGCCCCGCAGCCGCGACTCGGTCGTCCGGGCCAGCTCGCGGAAGTACACCAGGTGGGCCCGCTCGGCGGCGCCGCGGTCACCGGCCTCGTCGAGCCGCTCCCCCGCGTACTCGCCCACGGTCTCCAGGAGCCGGTAGCGCATGACGCCTTGCGGCGAAGGGGCGGCGACGACGAGGGACTTGTCGACGAGCGAGCCAAGCACGTCGGCGACGTCGGGCGACCCGGCCGGCGCCCCGCACACCGCCTCCGCGGCGGCCAGGTCGCAGCCGCCGGCGAAGACGGAGAGGCGGCGCAGGACGGTGCGTTCGGGGCCGTCCAGGAGGTCCCAGGACCAGTCGACGACCGCGCGCAGCGTCTGCTGGCGGGGCAGGACCGTGCGGGCGCCGTTCGTCAGGAGGCGGAAGCGGTCGTCGAGGCGGTCCGCGATCTGCCGGGGGGTGAGCATGCGCAGGCGGGCGGCGGCCAGTTCGATGGCCAGGGGCAGGCCGTCCAGGCGGTGGCAGATCTCCGCCGCCGCGGCCCTGTCGTCCTCGACGCGGAAGCCCGGACGCGCCGCCGCGCCGCGGTCCGCGAGCAGGCGCAGCGCTATCGGCTCCGGCAGCGGCTCCACGGGGCGCAGCAACTCCCCCGGTACGCCGAGGGGTTCGCGGCTGGTGGCGAGGACCGTGAGGCCGGGGCAGTGCGCGAGCAGCCGGTCCGCGAGGCGGGCCGCGGCGTCGATGACGTGCTCGCAGTTGTCGAGGATGAGGAGCATGCGGCGCGAGGCGCAGTGTTCGGTGAGGCGGATCACGGGGTCGTCGCCGTGCCACTCCGAGACCGCCCGCAGCTCTTCGGCGCCCGCTCCGCGCAGCACCGTCTCGCGGGCGCCGAGCGCGGTGAGGACCGCCTCCGGCACCGCGTCCGGGTCCTCGACCGGGGCGAGTTCGGCCAGCCACACGCCGTCGGGCACCCCATCGGCGTGAGCCTCGGCCGCCTCCTGCGAGAGCCGTGTCTTGCCGGCGCCGCCGGGCCCGAGCAACGTGACGAGGCGAGCCCTGGCCAGGTCGCCACGGATGGCCTCGATGTCGCCCTCGCGGCCGACGAAGGAGGTGAGCCTGGCCCGCAGGTTGCCCTGCGGTCTCTGCGGTCTCTGCGGTCTCTGCGGCGGGCGGGCCCGGCCCGCGGGCGGACGTGGGGCGTCGGCGTGCAGCAACTCCTCGTGCAGCGCGCGGAGTTCGGGCCCGGGGTCGGCGCCGATGCGGTCCGCGATGAGGCGGCGCACTCCGTCGTACGCGGCGAGGGCCTGCGCCGGGCGGCCCGCGTCGCGCAGCGCCCGCAGCCGCAGGGCCTGCAGCGGT
The DNA here is from genome assembly GCF_053610705.1 of Streptomyces sp. NPDC054872. Lineage (NCBI taxonomy): Bacteria > Bacillati > Actinomycetota > Actinomycetes > Kitasatosporales > Streptomycetaceae > Streptomyces > Streptomyces sp. NPDC054872. Next base: position 78,843 of record NZ_JBSGYY010000021.1, read on the forward strand.
TCGTCGAGGGGGTGGTCGTCGCACAGGGCGGCCAGCTCGGGCAGCGCCTGCTCGGCCCGGCCCAGCGCGAGGGCCGCGGCCAGCCTGGCGCGGCGGGCTTCGAGCCGGCGGGACTCCCACCGGGCCGCCTCCGCCGTGCGGTCCGGCAGGTCGGCGAGCACGGGGCCCTGCCAGAGGGCCAGCGCGTCGTCCAGGATCGCCGCCGCCTTGGCCGCGTCGCCGTCGGCGAGGGCGTCCGCGCCCTCGGCCGCGAGGCGATCGAAACGGTACAGGTCGATGTCGTCCGGGGCGGCGCACAGCTGATAGCCGCCGTCGGTGGAGACGACGGCCCCGGCTCCGACGGCCCTGCGCAGCCGGCCCACCAGCGCCTGCAGGGCGCCGGTCGCGTCGGCGGGCGGATCGCCGTGCCACACCTCGTCGACGAGCACCGGTGCGGGAACGGCCCGGGGTGCGCGCAGGGCGAGGATCGTCAGGAGAGCGCGCAGCCTTGAGCCGCCCACGGCGATCGGGGTGCCGTCGGTGTGCCATGCCTGGGTGGTGCCGAGGATGCGGTAGCGCACGGGGTCCATTGTCTCTGGTGGAGGTGAGGAGCGGTGCCGGGCGCCGCGCCGGTCACCGGCGCACCCCTCGTCACCGGCGCCGCCCGGTTCGTCCCGGAACGCCGGGGTGCCCGGCGGCCCGGCCCGTCCGGGCCCGGAAGTCTCGGTCTCACGTTCCACGGCGCCACGCCCCCACCCTCCCCGGAACCACCCACCTGGTGCGAGACGTTTTCGGCGTGTGCCGGGGTACGGTCCCGTACGACAACCGGCCCGCCATCTCCAGGAGCCACGCCCCATGACCACCGCCCCCACCCGACGAAGCGACCGGCGGATCAGCCCCGTCTTCCTCGGGATCGCCGCCGTCACCGCGGTCTCCGGCTGGGCCGTCTGGACCGGGTTCGCGGACAACGCCGGGCTCGCGGTCTTCCTCTTCGTGACGGCGGCCTGGATCGTCTCGCTCTGCCTGCACGAGTACGCGCACGCGCGCACCGCCCTGCACAGCGGCGACATCTCCATCGGCGCGAAGGGCTATCTGACCCTCAACCCGCTGAAGTACACGCACGCGCTGCTCAGCATCGTGCTTCCGGTGCTCTTCGTGATCATGGGCGGCATCGGTCTGCCCGGCGGCGCCGTCTTCATCGAGCGGGGCCGGATCAGGGGCAAGTGGAAGCACAGTCTGATCTCGGCCGCGGGCCCGCTGACGAACGTCCTGTTCGCGGTCGTCTGCACCGCGCCCTTCTGGCTGGACGCGCTCTCCGGTGTCCCGGACACCTTCCGCTTCGCGCTCGGCTTCCTCGCGCTGCTCCAGGTGACGGCCGCGATCCTGAACTCGCTGCCCATCCCCGGCCTGGACGGCTACGGCGTCATCGAGCCGTGGCTCTCGCACAAGATCCGCCGCCAGGTGGAGCCGTTCGCGCCGTTCGGCCTGATCGCCGTCTTCGGCATCCTGTGGATTCCCGAGGTCAACGGCGCCTTCTTCGACGCGATCGACGCGATCCTGCGCGGCCTCGGCGTGGGCGATCTGGAGACGTACTGCGGCCAGGACTTCTACCGCTTCTGGGACGGCGACCCGAGCCAGTACTGCACGCTCAACCCGTAGCGGCGCGCGCGTCCCGCTCGGCCTTCGCGCGGCGCAGGTAGTACCACGCCATGTTCGAGGAGAGCCCGGCGAGCAGCACCCAGACGACGCCGATCCAGTAGCCCTGGACGAAGGAGACCACGGCCGCGACGACGGCGAGGGCGCAGACCGTGAGGGCGTAGAGAGCGAGGCGGGGCATGGGGGTCGGCTCCTGTCGGGGGTCGGTCCGTGTGGTTCGGCGTTCGGTCCGGGTGCTGGCGGGCCGCCGCACGAAGCGGCGCCCGCACCCAGTGTCCCCCATGCCCGCTACGTCCTAGACGTCGGTCACGCGCAGTCCCGCGTGGGCCTTGTAGCGCCGGTTCACGGAGATCAGGTTGGCCACCAGGGACTCGACCTGGTGGGCGTTGCGGAGCCGCCCCGCGAAGACGCCCCGCATCCCGGGGATCCGGGCGGCGAGCGCCTGGACGATGTCCGTGTCGGCACGCACCTCGCCGAGGACCATCACGTCAGTGTCGATCTCCTCGACGGCCGGGTCCTGGAGCAGGACCGCCGACAGGTGGTGGAAGGCGGCCGTGACCCGGGAGTCCGGAAGCAGGGCGGCGGCCTGCTCGGCGGCGCTGCCCTCCTCGGGCTTCAGGGCGTAGGCGCCCTTCTTGTCGAAGCCCAGCGGGTTCACGCAGTCGATGACGAGCTTGCCGCTCAGCTCCTCGCGCAGCGCCTCGAGGGTCTTGCCGTGCCCGTCCCACGGCACGGCGACGATCACGATGTCGCTGCGCCGCGCGCACTCCGCGTTCTCGGCGCCCTCGACGCCGAGACCCAGCTCGTCGGCCGCGGTCCGCGCACGCTCGGCCGCACGGGAGCCGATGATCACCTTCTGGCCCGCGCGGGCCAGGCGGTAGGCGAGGCCGCGGCCCTGGTCGCCGGTTCCGCCGAGCACGCCGACGACGAGCCCGGAGACGTCGGGCAGCTCCCAGGGATCCTTGGCCGGGGGCTTCTGCGCATTGTCGTTAGAGGTCATGCCGCCGACCTTACTCACCGGTTCGGCGCCGCCGCCTTCAGACCAGCGCGCCCACCGGTATCCGCCGGAACGTGATGGTCTCGTACGCGCTGAAGTCTCCCGTCTCGTAGAGGAGTCCGACGGTCCCGTCGTCGACACGCACGAGGTCGGAGTACGCGGCGGGCAGTCCGTCCACCGTGTACGCGTCCTGCCACGTGGTGCCTCCGTCGCGGCTGCGGCGCACGGTCATCAGGGCACGGAAGCCGGGGTCGGCGGGCCCGGAGAGCAGGAGCACATCGGGCGTACGCAGCTGGAGCACGCTGCATTCGACGACGGGGCCGACGAGCCCGGCCTGCGGCCGGAAGGGCTTGAGCAGGCTCTGGCCGCCGTCGCGGGAGTGGGCGTCGGCGCGGGTGCCGGGCGCCGGGGAGTCGTTGCGGGTGTTGAAGTAGATCCGCCCGTCGGGGAGTTCGGCCGCGGTGGTCTCGTTCACGTTCACGTAGCCGTTGGTGTTGTCGTCGATGTACCCGATGCGCCAGGTCTGGCCGAGGTCGTCGCTGAGCAGGCAGTGGCCGCCGTTGTACTTGCCCTCGGTGCCGTTGTCGGTGCCGGTCGGGGGAAGGGAGTGGTTGGCGGGCACGACGACGCGACCTGGGGCGGCGCCTTCGGCCAGCTGGATCGCGTGGCCCGGCGTGGTCGCGTACCACCGCCAGTTCGCCTTCTTCACCTGCCCGGTGATCTCCTTGGGCGCCGACCAGGTCAGCCCGTCGTCGTCGCTGTGCCGCACCCAGATCCGCCGCCCGTTCGCCGCGGACACCTTGCCGCGGCGGATGGCGTCCTCGGTCGCCGCGGCGGCGTTGCGGACGTGGACGAGGAGGATGCGGCCGGTGTCGAGGACGACGGGGGCGGGGTTGCCGGCGAGGTCGGTGCCGTTCTGGGCGATGACCTGGAGGGGGCCCCAGGTGCGGCCGCCGTCGCTGGAGCGCTTCAGCACCACGTCGATGTTGCCGAAGTCCTCCTGCGAGCCGACCCTCCCCTCGCAGAAGGCGAGCACGGTGCCGGAGTTCGTGCGCACGACGGCGGGGATACGGAAGCTCGCGTAGCCCTCGCGCCCGGCACGGAAAGGAACACTTGTCTCATCAGCCATCCCCGGTCCGTCCCCACCCCGGACGAATTCCCGGTGAACTCCGCCTGACGACTCGCCCGTTGAGGCAGGATGCGACCCCATGGACGCCGTACGGGTCGCGCTGCTGCGCGAAGTGCTCGCGGGAACCGAGTGGGTCGGCGCGACGCGCCGCTTCGCGGGGACGCTGCGGTCCTCCGTGGTGCCGCACGGGGGCGGGCTGCTCCTGGTGGGCACGCGGGAGTACGAGCCGTGGCACCTGGCCGCGCACCTCGTGGACGAGGCGGCGTGGTCGGGGACGCCGGAGCTGACGCCGACGCTCGTACGTCACCGGGTGCGGGAGGGCGATCCCGCGCATCTGTCGACCGGGCTCGGCCGGATCGAGGCGGCGAGGCGCGGGGAGACCCTGCTCGTGGTGGCTCCGGACGCACCGGCTCCGGTGCCGGGGGCGGACCTCCTCGAGCGGGTGCACGACGCACGCGCGGCGGGGGCGACGGTGCTCTCCCTGGGTTCGGGGCACGGCGACCTGCGGGCCATGGCGCACGAAGCCCTGGCGGTACCGGAGACCCCTGACCTCGACCTGGACATGGTCCAGCACCTGGTGAGCGCGGCGGCGGGCGAGAACTCGCTTCCCGCGGCGCGGGGCCGCCGACGGCTTCGTGACCGGTTGTCCCGCCTGGCCGACCAACTGACGGCGCCGCCGCCCGCGCGGTGGTAAGGCTCCGCCCGCCCACCCGATCACCCCGGAGAATTCAGTTGCCCCGGGTCATGATCAGCGCTGACCATGGCTTTTCGTGTCCCTCTCCTCCGTACTGCCCGACCTCTCCCCCTGGCGCTCCACGCGTGACTTCCGGCTGCTCTGGGTGCAAGGGCTCGTCACGACCTTCGGCAGCTTCATGGCCCTGGTCGCGCTGCCGCTCCAGATCAAGGACCTCACGGACTCACCGCTCGCCGTCGGCGCGATGGGCGCGGTCGAGCTGGTGCCGCTGATCGTCTTCGGGCTCTACGGGGGCGCGCTGGCCGACGCGGTGGACCGGCGCCGGGTGATTCTCCTGACCGAGGCGGGGCTCGGCCTGCTGGCCGCCGTGCTCCTGGTGAACGCGCTGCTCCCGGAGCCGATGCTGTGGCCGCTGTACGTGGTGGCGGCGGGCGTCTCGGCGCTCGCGGGGCTGCAGCGCCCCGCGCTCGACTCCCTGATGGCCCGCATCGTGCCGCACGACCAGCTCACGGCCGCCGCGGCGCTCAACTCGCTGCGCTGGAACGTCGGCGCGATCGCGGCCCCCGCCCTGGCGGGCCTGGTCGTCGCCTACGCCGGGCACGCCCCCGCCTACGCGGTGACCGTGCTCTCCTTCGCCGTCTCCGTGGCCCTGTGCACCCGCATCGCGCCCGCGCCTCCCGCCCACGACGCGGAGAAGCCGTCCCTGCGGGGCCTCGCGGAGGGCGCGCGGTACGCGTGGTCACGGCCGGTGCTGCTCGGCACGTACGCCATCGACATGGCGGCGATGTTCTTCGCCTTCCCGAACACCATCTTCCCGTTCCTCGCCGAGGAACTTGACGCCGAGTGGTCGCTCGGCCTGATGTACGCGGCCGGGGCGGTCGGCTCGCTGCTCCTGAGCCTGACCAGCGGGTGGACGTCACGCGTACGACGGCACGGGCTGCTCGTCGTGTTCGGGGCGGCGGGATGGGGCCTTGCGATCACGGCCGCCGGATGGTTCGGCAACATCTGGCTGGTCCTCGTGTGCCTGGCCCTGGCCGGCGCGGGCGACATGCTCAGCGGGCTCGGCCGCTCCACGATCTGGAACCAGACGATCCCGGACGAGCTGCGGGGCAGGCTGGCGGGCATCGAGGTGCTGTCCTACAGCGTCGGCCCGCAGCTCGGCCAGGTCCGCGCGGGCGCGGCCGCCGGCTGGACGGGCACCCGTAGCGCCATCTGGTCCGGCGGCCTCGCCTGCGTGGCCTCGGTCGCCGCCCTGACGGCGGTGCTGCCGAAGCTGCTGTCGTACGACGCGAGCACGGACGAGGACGCCGTCCGGCGCCGCGAGGTGTCCACCGCCGGGTGACCTGCCCCGGGCGGGGGCGAGCGGATCAGCCCCTGCCCTCGGCCTCGCCCCCGGCACCCTTGTCATGCCATTTCGGGTCGGTCTCCCACTCCAGGTTCCGCTCGGCGGCGGTCTCCATCGCCCGCTGGGCCTCCTCGCGGGAGCCGTACGGCCCGAAGCGGTCCTTGCCCGGACAGTCGGGGCCCTCCTCGACCTTCTGGTGCTCCAGGCAGTAGTACCACTCGCCCGGTTTACCGACGGTCCGCCTCTTGAACAGTGGCATGGTCTGCTCCTCTCTCTCCCGCCATGCTGCCCCACCACCGCTGGTTAGACTCGCTGGCATGTCTGGCCAGTCACTGCTCGTCCCAGGGGAGCTCTCCCCCATCCGCCCCGTTCCGGGAAACATCAGGCGCCCGGAGTACGTGGGGAAACCCGCGCCCACCCCGTACACCGGGCCCGAGGTGCAGACCCCCGAGACCATCGAACTGATGCGCACCGCGGGCCGTATCGCCGCACGCGCGATGGCCGAGGCCGCCAAGCACATCGCCCCCGGGGTGACCACCGATGAGCTGGACCGCGTCGCCCACGAGTACATGTGCGACCACGGCGCCTACCCCTCCACGCTCGGCTACCGCGGCTTCAAGAAGTCGCTGTGCACCTCCGTCAACGAGGTCATCTGCCACGGCATCCCGGACTCGACCGTCCTGAACGACGGCGACATCATCAACCTCGACGTGACCGCGTACATCGGCGGCGTGCACGGCGACAACAACGCCACGTACCTGGTCGGGGACGTCGACGAGGAGTCCACGCTCCTCGTGGAGCGGACCCGGGAGTCCCTGGCCCGCGCCATCAAGGCGGTCAAGCCCGGCCGCCAGATCAACATCATCGGCCGCGTCATCGAGTCGTACGCCAAGCGCTTCGGCTACGGCGTCGTCCGTGACTTCACCGGCCACGGCATCAACACGTCCTTCCACTCCGGCCTGATCGTCCCGCACTACGACAGCCCGCACGCCACGACCGTGATCAAGCCCGGCATGACGTTCACCATCGAGCCGATGCTGACCCTCGGCACGTACGAGTACGACATGTGGGAGGACGGCTGGACGGTCGTCACGAAGGACCGCAAGCGGACCGCGCAGTTCGAGCACACCCTCGTGGTGACGGACAGCGGGGCGGAGATCCTTACGCTTCCCTGAGCTCGGAGCGGGTAGCGTTTTACCGACAGGACGTCGGGAACCAGTTGACTTAGGTAAGCCTAACTTGGATGATCGGTGGAGGTCACCGGTTCGTCACTGGTTCCTGCCCTTCTTCGGCGTTCCTCGCTTTCTTCGGCTTCGGAGGTCCCTCATGGATCCGTTCTCGACGGTCATCCGCACCGCGTCGCACGAGCAGCACACGGAGGCGGAGACCTCGACCTTCATGAGCGACCTCCTCGGCGGCAGGCTCGGCGTCGACGCGTACGCGCGCTACACGGAACAGCTGTGGTTCGTGTACCGCGCCCTGGAGGAGGGTGCTGCCGCGCTGAAGGACGATCCGGTCGCAGGGCCGTTCATACAGCCCGAGCTGCTGCGCGTGGCGGAGCTGGAGCGGGACCTCGCGCATCTGCGGGGCGCCGGCTGGAAGTCCTCCGCCGCCCCGCTGCCCGCCACTGCGGCGTACGCGGCGCGGGTCGCGGAGTGCGCGCAGGAGTGGCCGGGCGGCTATGTGGCCCACCACTACACCCGCTACCTCGGGGATCTCTCCGGCGGTCAGATCATCCGCGGCAAGGCGGAGCAGACGTGGGGCTTCGCCCGCAAGGGCGACGGAGTCCGCTTCTACGTCTTCGAGGGAATCTCGAACCCGGCCGCGTTCAAGCGGGGCTACCGGGAGCTGCTTGACGGTCTGGGCGAGGTCGTCCCGGACGAGCTGGAGCGGCAGCGGATCGTGGACGAGTGCAAGCGCGCTTTCGCTTTGAACACCGGGGTGTTCCGCGAGCTGGGGGATGAGTTCCCGCTGTCCGCGTAGGCGCACTGAAGATCTTTTCAGCCCGTCCGGCGTTTGAGGACATCTTGTACGGGGTCTTTTGAGGACATCTCGTACGGGGTCTGGGGCGGAGCCCCGGTTTCGGGAAGGGGCGGGGTGGGGGTAAAGACCGCCGGAGGCAAACCTCAGCCCCCACTCAGCCGCACCCGTCCCCCGACCTCGATCACCCCTCCGGGCCCCGGCGCCGCAAGGATCTGCGAGCCTCGCCCCTGCGTGATGTTGAGCGCCCGGCCCAGCTGCGCGCACAGCAGCAACGCCGCCGCCCCCGTGGCCTCGTCCTCCCGGATGCCGTCATCGCGTCCCGGAAAGCCCCGGGCACGGACCCGCCCCGCCGCCTCGTCCTCCCACGCCCACGCGTACACCCACTCCCCCGGCGGGGGCACCGCGAGGGCGTCCACCTCGGCCGGGGTGGCGTACGAGCGGAGGACACGACCCGGAGCCCACTCCGCCCGCGCCGCGATCCAGCTGAACTCCCCGTCCTGGCGGGCCTCCACGACCCCCGCGGACGTGACCAGTTCAGGGACGTCGAGGAGCCAGGACGTACCGACGCAGGGGTGCCCGGCGAAGGGAAGCCGCAGCGTGGGCGTGTAGATGTCGATGACCCCGCGCTCGGGGTCGTCGACGAACACCGTCTCGCTGAAGCCGAGCTTCCCGGCGATCTCCTGCCGCTCGCCCCGCCCGGGAACGCGGGCCCCATCGCGCACGACACCGAGCTCGTTGCCGTGCCGACCGTCGGGCCCGCAGAAGACTCGCAGGACGTCAAGGCCCTCAAGTGGTTCCGTCACCCGGGCATTCAAACATCCTCAGGAAGTGCGGCGCCGGGCCATGAAGACCGCTCCCGCGCCCGCGGCGACGATCACGCCCGCCGTCCCGAGCAGCGCACCCGTCGGCACCGACGCACCGGTGGACGCCATCGAGCCGCCCGTGCCGCCGCCGACCGTGCCGCCGAGGTCTGCCGAACCCCCGCCGGTCGTGCCGGAACCGCCCGTGCCGGCCGTGCCGCCGCTGCCGCCGCTGCCACCCGGCAGCTCCGCGCCCTCGGCGACGGAGAGCGCCACCGTCACGGGGTCGATCGCGTCACCCTCCTTGTAGCTGGACGGCGCGTCCTCGCTCGCGAACTGCTTCGCGCCCGCCGCGGTGAACGCCGCGGGCACCTTGTCGAGCACGACGACGTCGTCCTTCGCCGCGTACGACGCCTTGGAGAGGTCAAGCGTCGCGAACTTCACGTCGTTGTCGGTGCCCTTGGGCGTGGTGACGTCCAGGCTCAGCGTGCCCTTGGAGCCGTTCGCCGCGATCTTGATGTCGCTGAACTTCATGTCGATGCCGTGCGCCTTGTACTGGAAGCGGACGGCGCCGCCGAAGGACGCGTTCAGCTTCTTCGCGTCGGTGTCCACATCGCCGTCGGCGTACGGGAAGTCGTAGCCGTTGTCGTTCTTCTCGACGCCGCCGGAGAGCGTGGCGCCGCCGCCGGACTCGACGTAGCGGCGGAAGCTCTCCTTCACGCCCCAGGCGAGCGAGCCGTCGTGGACCTTCCCCGCCTCCTGGGACGGCGCGGGCTTCGAGGTGGACGACGTGGGGGCGGGAGTGGGCGAGGCCGTCGTCGAGCCCGACGGCGTGGGGGTGGCCGTCGGCTTCGGCGTCGCGCTCGCGGTCGGCTTACCCGTGGGCGTCGGAGTGGGCGTCGGCGTCGGAGTGCCCGTCGGAGGCGTCTTCTGCGCGACCGTCAGCGGGTCACCCTCCGCGCCCGTGTAGCGGCCACCGCCGCCGAGCGCCTCGTCCGCCTCCTTCGTCAGCTTGGTCTTCATGTCGGTCATGGTGCGCGTGACGGTGACATCGGCGAGGGGCACGTCGTCCTTGGGCGTACCGCCGTCTCTGGTGACGTCGGCGGTGATCTTCGCCTTGGCGCTGTCGAAGCGGACGTCCGCGAGCTTGACGTCGAAGCCGTGCAGCTTGGAGGTGAAGTTCACGCTGCCCTTGAAGGCCAGGTCGACGGTGTGCTGCCCGGAATCGTAGGTCCCCGTACCGTCGACGAAGCTCAACGGGCCGTTGTCCGCGGCCTGTTCGGCGCCCTCGGCGACAGTGATCTTCCCTGCCGCCATGCCGGTCACGTAGCTGCGGTAGCTCTCCTTGACGCCCCACGTCAGCCGGTAGTCCTTCAGCGGCACGTCGGCCGCGGACGCGGGGACGGCCGCCAGGACGGTGGCGCCGAGCGCCACAGCGGTGGCGGCTGCTGCGGCGAGGGCTATCGGGCGGCGAATGGCTGCCATGGTCAGTGGTCTCCTTGAACTGAGGCGAAGTGAAGTGCTGTGGAGTGCTGTGCTGTGGAGTGCGGTGCTGGGCAGTAGTGCCGTGCTGCGGTGTCAGGTCTTGTCGGCGCCGCGCCGTTTGCGTACGACTCCGAAGGTGACCGCCGCGGCGAGCAGCACCGCCACGCCCGCGCCGACGCCGATCGGCACGGCGGGCGACGAGGAGTCGGACGAGTCGGCGGCGTTCTCGGTCTTCGGCTCGGCGGCCTTCTTCGCCTGCGGGGACGGGCTCGGGGAGGAGCCGAGGTCCGGCAGCGCGGGGAGCTTCGCGTCGGCGTCGAGGGCGACGGCGAGGGAGAGCGGGTCCATCGCGGAGCCCGCCTTGTACATGCCGCCGAACGCCTTGGAGCCGTCGGCGGTGAGCCTCGACGGCACCTCGGTCAGGGAGACGAGCCCATCCTCGGGCTTCAGCTCCTTGGCCGCGAAGGTGACCAGCGGGGCCTTCTTCAGCGTGCCGCCCTGGTTCTTCGAGCCCTTGCTGTCGACGTCCGCGAAGAGCGTGCCCTTGCCGTCCTTCACCTTGACCGCGACCTCGCTCAGCGTGAGGTCGAGGCCGTGCTCGCCGGTGAAGCGCACGGTGCCGGCGAAGTCCGCGTCGAGGGTCTGCTTCTTCTTGTCGTACGTCCCCTCGCCCCGAGGGAAGCGGAAGAGCGCGCCGCCGTCCTGGGCTCCAGCGGTCAGTTTCCATTCGCCCTTGGCGATGGAGCCGGTGACGTATTCGCGGAAGGTGCGGCGCACGCCCCAGTCGACGGCTGCGTCCTCGATGCGGCCCGCCGCCGTTTCCTTCTTCCCGGCGTCCGAGGACTTCGAGGGCTTCGGCGAGGGCTTCTTCGACGGTTTGTCGGAGCCGGACTTCGCCGTGAGGTCGGTGGAAAGGCTCACCCGGTCGAGTTCGGTGCCCGCCGTGTAGTACCCGGCGAAGGCCTTGGCGCCCTGGGAAGTGAGCGTCGCGGGGAGGTTGTTGAGGGCGATCGGTCCCGCGCCGCCCTTCATGTCGATGCCGGACATGCCGAGGGCCGCGAGTGGCACCTGGGCGTTGGTCGTGACCTTGCCCGTGCCCTTCTCCTTGCTGACCATGTCGGCGTAGAGCGTTCCGGAGCCGCCGGAGATCTTGACGGTGGGGCGGCTGATGGTCAGGTCCAGCTCGTACGAGCCGCCCTTCTTGTGCCCCAGGAAGTGCACTCCTCCGGAGAACCCGGCACTGAAGGCCCCACTGTCCGGGTCGTACGAGCCCTTGGCCGAGTGGAAGCGGAACTGGCTGCCGCCGACCGTGGCGGCGCCGCCCTGCAGGGTCGAACTCCCTTGGGCGATCGGCCCGGTGACGTAGCTCTGGAACGAGGATTTGATGCCCCAGTCGAGCCGTCCGCCCTGGACCGTCCGGTCCTCGGCGTGCGCGGCGGCCGTGGGAAGCAGTGCTCCGACGAGTGCGGTGAGCACGGCCACGGCTCCGGCGCGGGCGGTGGCTCGCGCCTGTCCTGACGACGACATGGGACCCCTCCGGGCGTAGCTAATTAGGCAAGGCTAACCTAAACTACGATCACTTCGGCTGGAACCCCCATCCCGGCCATCCCGCCCCAGGCGCCCCACCCGGGGCCTCGGCAGCAGGCCCTCAACAGCACGACAGGACGGTGGACTTCGGTGCGTATGCCGCGCTCACTCCGTATCGCCGGCGCGTGGACCGCCGTTCTCGCCCTGGCCCTCACGGGCTGCGGAGCGTCCTCGGACGGCGGTGGCGAGGCGTCCCCGAAGGCGAAGGCCGCGGCCTCCGCGCCCGACCGGGTCGAGCCGCTGAAGTCCCGGCCCGACCCCGCGCTCCCCACTACCGTCACGTCGGCCGACGGCAAGAAGGTCACCGTCGAGGACACGAGCCGGATCGTGCCGCTCACCGGCGGCCTGAACGAGATCGTCTTCACGCTCGGGCTCGGCGAGAACGTCGTGGCGCGCGACATCACCGCGACCTTCGAGCAGGCCGAGAAGCTGCCGGTGGTGACACGTGCGCACGACGTCTCGGCGGAGAGCGTCCTCTCCCTGAAGCCGACGGTCGTTCTCGCGGACACCATGACGGGGCCCGCGGAGGCCATCGGCCAGATCCGGGACGCGGGCATCCCGCTGATCGTGTTCGATCCGGCCAAGGGCCTCGACGACGTGGGTCCCCGGATCGACGCGGTGGCCGAGGCGCTGGGGGTCGAGAAGTCGGGCGATGAGCTCAGGTCCCGTACGCAGGACCGCATCGCGAAGGTCCGCGCGTCCATCCCGGCATCCGCGCGCACCGAGAAGCCCCGCGTCGCCTTCCTCTACCTGCGCGGCTCCGCGTCCGTCTACCTGCTCGGCGGCCGCGCATCCGGCGCGAGTTCGCTCCTGGAGGCGGCGGGCGCGGTCGACGCGGGCAAGGCATCGGGGCTCGAGAAGGACTTCACGGCGATCACCAGCGAGGCGCTCGCCAAGGCCGCACCGGACGCGATCCTGGTCATGTCCAAGGGGCTCGCATCGGTCGACGGCGTGGACGGTCTCCTGAAGGTGCCGGGTGTCGCCGAGACCCCGGCCGGGCTCGACCGCCGCATCGTGTCCATCGACGACGGGGTGCTCCTGAACTACGGGCCGCGCACCGACCAGGTCCTGAAGTCCCTGGTGGAGCAGTTGTACGGGGGCAAGAAGTGACCGTCCTGACCAAGACGGCGGACGCGGGTCCGCCCGGGACGGAGGAGCCGCCGGCTCCCCGGAGCCGCCGGCGGGGCACGGCGGCCACCCTGGCCATCGGGCTCACGGCCGCCCTCGTCCTGCTCTGCCTCCTCTCCGCGGGCATCGGCGCGTACGACATCCCCCTCGGGGACGTCCTCGGCTCCGTTCGGCACCGGATCGGTCTCGGCGGGAGCGCGCTCGACCGGGTCGGCGAGAGTGTCCTGTGGAACGTTCGGCTGCCGCGTGTGGCGCTCGCACTGCTCGTCGGGGCGTCGCTCGGGTGCGCGGGCGCGCTCATGCAGGGCGTGTTCGGCAATCCGCTGGCCGAGCCCGGCGTCATCGGGATCTCGGCGGGCGCGGCCGTCGGCGCGGTGGCGTCGATCGCGCTCGGCCTCAGCTTCTTCGGCAACTGGACCGTGACGGTCTGCGCGTTCGTCACGGGCCTCGCCACCGTCCTTCTCGTGTACGTCCTTTCGCGCGACGGCGGGCGCACGGAGGTCGTCACGCTCATCCTCACCGGGATCGCCGCGAACGCGTTCGCGGGCGCCCTGATCGGGCTCTGCGTCTTCTTCGCGGACAACGCGCAGATCACCCAGATCACGTTCTGGCAGCTCGGCTCGCTCGCGGGGGCGACCTGGCCGAAGGTGCTCGCCGTGCTGCCGTGCGCGGTGGCGGGTCTGGCCGTGGCGCCGCTGTACGGACGGAAGCTGGACCTGCTGGCGCTCGGCGAGCGGCCCGCGCGGCATCTGGGCGTCGACGTCGAGCGGCTGCGGCTCGTGCTGGTTCTCGTGGTGGCGCTGCTGACCGCCGCCGCCGTGGCCGTCGCCGGGATCATCACGTTCGTCGGTCTTCTCGTCCCGCACCTGCTGCGGATGGCGGCGGGGCCCGGCCACCGCTTCCTCCTGCCGGGCAGCGCGCTCGGCGGGGCGGTCGTCCTGGTCGGCGCTGATCTCGCGGCACGGACGGTGGCGGCTCCGGCGGAGTTGCCGCTGGGGGTGCTGACCGCGTTCGTCGGGAGTCCGTTCTTCTTCTGGCTGCTGCGCAGGACCCGTCGCAAGCAAGGGGGTTGGGCATGATCGGGTGGATCGCCGAGCGGCTGTTCTCGTCGGGCCGCGGCCGTGTCCTGCCGGGTCCCGTCGCCCCCGGCGACGCGCTCGGCGAGGCGTCGGGGCTGCGGGTGCGCCTCGGGGGACGCGAGGTGCTTGCCGGGGTGTCGCTGACCGCGCGGGCGGGCGAGGTGCTCGCCCTGGTCGGGCCCAACGGAGCGGGAAAGTCGACCCTGTTGGCCGCGCTTGCCGCGGATCTCCCGGCGGACGAAGGGGTCGTACGCGTCTGCGGGCGCCCCACCACGCAGTGGCCCGCCCGTGAACTCGCCCTGCGGCGGGCGGTGTTGCCACAGGCGGCCGCCCTGTCCTTCCCGTTCGCCGTGGAGGACGTCGTCCGCATGGGGCGCGCGCCCTGGGCGGGTACGGCGCTGGAGGACGACGACGACCGTGTCGTACGCGAGGCGATGGCCGCGACGGAGGTGAGCGAGTTCGCCGCTCGCCCCTTCTCCTCGCTCAGTGGGGGTGAGCGGGCGCGGGTGGCGCTCGCGCGGGTCCTCGCCCAGCGGGCGCCGCTGCTCCTGCTCGACGAGCCGACCGCCGCGCTCGATCTGCGCCACCAGGAGCTGGTGTTGCGGATCTGCCGGGAGCGGGCTTCCGCGGGGGACGCGGTGGTGGTGGTGCTGCATGACCTGGGGCTCGCGGCGGCGTACGCGGATCGGGTGGCGGTGCTGTCCGGCGGCGCCGTGGCCGTGGAGGGGCCTCCGGCCGAGGTGTTCACGGGCCCGCTCCTGAGCGAGGTCTACCGGCAACCGGTGGAGGTGTTCCCGCATCCCCGCACGGGGGCTCCGCTGGTTGTCCCGGTGCGGGGGTGAAGGCGAACCCTGGGGGGCTTCCCCAATCCCACCCCTTCCCGAAACCAAGGGGCTCCGCCCCCTGGCCCCCCGACAAGATGGCCTCAAATGCCGGCCGGGCTATATCTAGCCCGTCCGGCATTTGCGGACGAACTCGGCGAAGCCGGTGATTCGCGCCACTCAAGGCTTGACCCGCACTTTGCCGTTTGGGCAGGTAAGGGGAAGATAAGTTAGGTTCCCCTCACCCGGCCCGTCGCCGGGGTTGTCCGTGAACCGCCTTGGAGCCACCATGCACCCCGCCCGCCTCTCCGTCGCCACCGCCATAGCCGCAGCAGCGACCCTCACCGCCGTCACGGGCTGCACCGAGAAGAGCGACGCCAAGGCCGGCGGCAACACCGTCGAGGTGACCGCCACCGACGACAAGTGCGAGGTCTCCAAGACCGAGCTCAGCTCCGGGCACGTCGAGCTCGCCATCGAGAACAAGGGCTCCAAGGTCACCGAGGTCTACCTCCTCTTCCCCGACGACCGCATCGTCAGCGAGCGCGAGAACATCGGCCCCGGCACCAAGCAGAAGCTCACCGCCGAGGTGAAGTCAGGCTCGTACCAGATCGCCTGCAAGCCCGGCATGAAGGGCGACGGCATCCGCCAGAAGGTCACCGTCAGCGGTGGCAAGGCCGTCAAGCGCGACCCGCGCCTGGACAAGGCCGTCGCCGACTACCGCGCCTACGCGCAGGAGCAGGCCGACGCGACGCTGCCCAGGACGAAGCTCTTCACCGACGCCGTCCGCGACGGCGACATCGAGGCCGCCAAGAAGGCGTACTCCAACTCCCGCATCGGCTGGGAGCGCACCGAGCCGGTCGCCGAGTCCTTCGGTGACATCGACCCGAAGGTCGACCTGCGCGAGGACGGCCTGGAGGAGGACCAGGACCTGGAGAAGGACTGGACGGGCTGGCACCGTCTGGAACGGGCCCTGTGGAAGGACAAGAAGATCGGTGAGCGTGAGAAGGAGCTCGCCACCCAGCTGGACAAGGACCTCAAGGACTGGCAGAACCGCGTCGGCAAGGCGGAGATCACCCCGACCTCCATGGCCAACGGCGCCAAGGAACTCCTCGACGAGGTCGCCACCGGCAAGGTCACCGGCGAGGAGGAGCGCTACTCGCACACCGACCTCGTCGACTTCAAGGCGAACGTCGAGGGCGCGGAGAAGGCGTACGGCCTGCTCAAGGCCGTCGCGTCGGAGAACGACCCCGCGCTGACCAAGGAGCTCGACAAGCAGTTCGCGGCGCTGGACAAGCTCCTCGGCACGTACCGCCAGGGCGGCGGCAAGGACTCGTACACGTTCACGTCGTACGAGAAGCTCGACAAGGCGGACACCAAGGAGCTGTCGGACGGCGTCAACGCGCTCGCGGAGCCGCTGTCGAAGCTGGCCGCCGCTGTCGTGAGCAGCAAGTAGCGGCAAGGGGGCCGGAACCATGGCTGAGATCAGGCACGACACCGGGACCGTGCCGGAGGACGAGCCCTCGGATAACGCCGAGCACGCCGAGAACGCCGACAGTACCGCCACCTCCGGCTCCCCTTCCCGGCGTTCGCTCCTCGGCTGGGGTGGCGCCGGGCTCGCGCTCGGTGCCGCCGTCACCGGGGGCGCGGTGGCGGTGACCCGGTCCGGGGACGAGGCCGTGCCCGCCGCGTCCGCGGGCGGCGCGGTCGCCTTCCTCGGCAAGCACCAGGCGGGGATCGCCACCCCCGTCCAGGACCGGCTGCACTTCGCCGCTTTCGACGTGAAGACGGAGGACCGCGAGCAGTTCGTGCAGCTCCTCAAGGACTGGACGAAGGCCGCCGCGCGGATGACCGCGGGACACGAGGTCGGTGAGGGCGCCTTCGGCGGTCTCACGGAGGCGCCGCCGGACGACACCGGCGAGGCGCTGGGCCTCAAGCCGTCACGGCTCACCCTCACCATCGGCTTCGGGCCCAGCCTCTTCGAGAAGTTCGGGCTCGGGGACCGGCGTCCCGACGCCCTCGTCGATCTGCCGAAGTTTCCCGGTGACAACCTCGACAAGTCCCGCGGCGGCGGCGACCTGTGCGTGCAGGCCTGCGCGGACGATCCGCAGGTCGCCGTGCACGCCATCCGCAACCTGGCCCGCATCGGCTTCGGCAAGGTCGCGGTGCGCTGGTCGCAGCTCGGCTTCGGCAAGACGTCCTCCACGACTCCGGGCGCGCAGACGCCTCGTAACCTCTTCGGGTTCAAGGACGGCACCCGCAACATCTCGGGCGAGGACGGCTCCGCGCTCGCGAAGCACGTGTGGGTCGGCGAGAAGGACGGGCCGGGCTGGATGGCCGGAGGTTCGTATCTCGTCGCGCGCCGTATCCGCATGAACGTCGAGACCTGGGACCGGACTCCGCTCGGCGAGCAGGAGGACATCTTCGGGCGCGACAAGGGCGAGGGCGCCCCGGTCGGCAAGGCCAAGGAGCACGACGCGCCGTTCCTGAAGGCGATGAAGCCGGACTCGCACGTCCGGCTCGCGCACCCGGACACCAACGACGGTGCGACGATCCTGCGCCGCGGCTACTCCTTCACGGACGGCACCGACGGCCTGGGCCGCCTGGACGCGGGGCTGTTCTTCCTCGCGTACCAGCGGGACGTGCGCACCGGTTTCATCCCGGTGCAGCGCAGTCTGGCGCGCGCCGACGTTCTCAACGAATACATCCAGCACGTGGGTTCAGCGGTCTTCGCGATCCCGCCGGGCGTCCGTGACAAGGACGACTGGTGGGGCCGGGCACTGTTCGGCTGAGGCCTGAGGGGATCTGACAGACATGTTCGGCAATTACCTGATCGGCCTGCGCGAAGGTCTCGAGGCCAGCCTGGTCGTCTGCATCCTCATCGCCTATCTGGTGAAAACGGAGCGGCGCGACGCCCTCAAGCCCATCTGGATCGGCATCAGCGTCGCGTGCGGCCTCGCGCTCGGCTTCGGCTGCGCGCTCACCTTCGGTTCGCAGGAGCTGACGTTCAAGGCGCAGGAGGCGCTGGGCGGTTCGCTGTCCATCGTCGCCGTCGCCCTGGTGACGTGGATGGTCTTCTGGATGCGGCGTACGGCACGCCACCTCAAGGCCGAGCTGCACGGCAGGCTGGATGCGGCCCTGCAGATGGGCACGGGCGCCCTGGTCGCCACCGCGTTCCTCGCCGTGGGCCGGGAGGGCCTGGAGACCGCGCTGTTCGTGTGGGCCTCGGTGCGGGCCTCGAACGACGGGACGCCGGGGCCGCTGATCGGCGTGCTCCTCGGCCTGCTCACGGCGATCGCGCTTGGCTGGCTGTTCTACAAGGGCACGGTCCGCATCAACCTGGCGAAGTTCTTCACCTGGACCGGCGCGATGCTGGTGGTCGTGGCGGCGGGCGTGCTCGCGTACGGCGTCCATGACCTGCAGGAGGCGGAGTTCCTCGGCGGGCTGCGGAACAAGGCGTTCGACATCAGCGCGACGATCCCGCCGGACAGTTGGTACGGGACGCTCCTGAAGGGCGTCTTCAACTTCCAGCCCGACCCGACGGTTGTCCAGGTCACGGTGTGGCTGCTGTACCTGATCCCGACGCTCGCGTTCTTCTTCGCCCCGGTAGGGTTCGGGCCCGGGAAGGGGAAGGTGAACGCAACGCATGAGCAGGCTTCCAAGGCAGCGCACTCCGATGCGGGACGGCCGGGCGCGACGGCCGGTCCGGTTCGCGATGGTGGCGTCGACGGTGACCGTACTGACGGTGACGGCGAGCGGCTGCGTGACGGTGCACGGGGAGCGGGAAGTCGTCCCGTCGGCGACGAAGGCTGAGGCCGAGCGCGCGCTGAAGGACTTCCTCACCGCGTACAACAAGGCCGAGAAGGCGTACGACCCGGCCCTGGACGCGGCCCGGGTCACGGGCCCGCTGAGCGCCATCAATCAGGCGGGCCTGAAGTCGAAGGGCGCGCGGAATCCGGGCGGCAACCCCAACCAGGTGCCGCTGGAGCTGACGGACGCGAAGTACTCGATCCCCAAGAAGGCGGGCTGGCCCCGGTGGTTCGTGGCCGACACGAAGTCCAACCGCAGGGGTGATCTGCGCTGGCTGCTCGTGTTCACCAAGGGCAGCAAGGACCAACTGTGGGAGGCGTCCTACCTGAACCTGGTGTCGCCCTCCAAGATGCCCGAGTTGAAGAAGGACAAGGACGGCTGGGCGGAGCCGGTCGAGGTGGGCTCCGCCGCGCTGGCGGTGGCGCCGAAGAACCTCGGCAGGGAGTACACGTCGTATCTGAAGTCGGGCGGCGACACGTTCGCGCCGGGTGACCACACGTCGACGTGGAAGGCGTTCCGCGACAGGAACACCAAGCGGCGCGGCATCGCCGTGCAGTACATCGACGAGCCGAAGAACGACGGGACGTTCGCGCCGGTGGGCCTGCGTACGCGGGACGGCGGGGCGATGGTCTTCTTCTCGACGCACCACTACGAGAAGCAGACCGCGGCGAAGGGCGTGAACCTCACCGTCGAGCCCGAGGTGAAGCCCCTCCTGAAGGGCGAGGTCAGGCAGTCGGTGACGCTGGAGCGCGTCTCCAACCAGGTCGTCCTGGACCCGTCGGGGACGGGCAAGGTGACGTTCCTGAGCCGCATCCAGGGGCTGACGGGCGCGAAGGGCGAGTAGCCGGGCCGGTGGCCGATGGCCGGCGCGCGGGCGTCAGCCCCTCATCGGCCAGGCGGCGACGTCGTGCTGGGGCTCGCCCGCGACGCGCGCGCATTCGTCGGTGAGCGTCTCGAGGAGCGTCAGCGGGTCCGGGAGCGCGTGCTCGGGGCCGCGGATCCAGTGGACGGCCAGGTCACCGGGCAGCCGCGCGGGCGGCACGAGGACGTACGAACCGCGGCAGTGCCAGCGCAGGCCCGGGTGTTCGTTCGTCGTCTCGGGGTGGCAGTCCAGCTCGCAGGGCCACCACTCGTCCTCGTCCTCGGGGGTGCCGCGGGTGAGCGTGAAGAAGAGCATCCGCCCCTCGTCCATGGTGCCCTCGGACTCGGCGACGGGGCCCACCTCGATGCCGTCGGCAAGGAGTCTGGCGAGGGCCTCGCGTCCGGCGGCCAGCGGCACGTCGAGGACGTCGTGGACCATGCCGGTCGCGGTGATGAAGTTGGCCTGCGGCTGATGCCTCGCCCAGCGCTCGATCTGCCCGCGGTCGGTGGTGGACTGCGTCTGCCAGGCGAAGGAGATGGGGTGCCTGGCGGGGGTGGGACAGCCGATGCGGTCACAGGAACATCGGTACGCGGAGGGGTGTGCGGCCGGTGAGAGCGGCAGACCCGCTGCCGCCGCGGCGACGAGCAGGGCCTCGCGGCCCGCCTCGTCGTCTGCCGTGTCCTCCGGTCGGGGACGCCGGCGAAGCCACTGGGAAATCCTGCTCTGTCCGCCGGACCGGCGGCCGAACTCCGCGCCCATCAATCCCCTCACCTCGCATGTGTGCCGAGAAGCATCTCCCATGGTCGCACCATCCTGCTCCTCGGGGGGCCAGAGCCCACATCCGGGGTAGCTGGGGTGATGCAAGGCGCAGGGTGACATCGCGCGTCATTGCGTACTAACCGGTGATTTACCCCCCTACCGTGTTCGCCATGGTCACCAGGACTGTGCTCACGGGACTCTCGGGGCTCATGAGCCTCACCACACTGGCCTTCGGCGCGCCCGCCAGACCGCTCGCCCCGCTCGAATGGGGAGGCGGCCCCCTGACGGTCGAGGCCCTCCCCCGCGTCACGTACACCGCACACCGCGGCGGCGCTCTTGAAGTGCCGGAGAACAGCATGTCCGGCCTGGTGGCGGCGTACAAACGAGGAACGGCGCAGGTCATCGACGTGGATACGCGGATGCTGCGCGACGGCACCCTGGTGGCCATGCACGACGCGACCCTGGACCGTACGACGACGTCCGCGGGGCCGGTGAGCTCGCTCACCCTGCGCGAGTGGCGCCGGGTGAGGCTGCGGCCGGGCCCCGGTCTGCCCGGCAGCTGGCGCTCCGAGCGGCCGCCGACGGTCGCCGAGGTCCTCGACCGCTTCGGCGGGCGGATCGTGCTCATGCTGGAGGCGAAGGATCCGCGCAGCCTGCGGCCGCTCGGCTCGCTGATCCGCGCCCGCGGCCTGACGCGGTCGGTGTTCGTGAACTCCAACGACCCCCTCGTCGCCGCGCGCGCCCACCGGATGGGGCTGCTCGCGCAGCTGTGGCGTTCCAAGGCGCAGATGCGCACGGACCGGCCCGAGCGGTGGGCCGGGTTCGTGGACGTCCTGGACGTGGACCACAAGGCGCGGGACGCGGATCTGCTGCGCGCGGTCTACTCCGGGGTTCCCCGGGTGTGGGCGCACACGGTGACCACGCCGCGCCAGCGCGACCGGGCGCTGCGGCTCGGCTGCAACGGCGTGATCACGGACGCGCCGGGGCTGCTGGCGCGGACTCCGGTGAAGGGGGCCAAGGGCGTGAGCGCGACGCGACGGAAGTGGCCGGTCAACTCCGCGTGACCGGCGGGACGCGGGTGGCGGGAAGCCGTCAGCGGGGCGCGATGCCGTAGAGGGCGTACTCGACGAGCTTGTCGGCGTACTCGTGTGTGAGCGGGCCGGTGCGCTGCATCCAGCGCTGGGCGAGCGGGCCGGCCCACAGCTCCAGGGCGATGCGGGGGTCGACGTCGGGCGCGACCTGGCCGGCCTCCTGGGCGATCTCGATGCGCCGCACGTACATCTGGAGGCCGGGCTCCAGGAGCTTCTGCACGTACTCGGCGCCGAGCTCCGAGTTGAGCATGCCCTCGGCGGCGAGCGCGCGCCAAGGGGCGTCGTACTTGGGGTTCTTGAACTCGTCGACGGTGGCCCGCATGACGAGCTTGAGGTCCGCCTCCAGGTCTCCGGTGTCCGGGATCTCGGTCGGGGTCAGACCACCCCCCGCGTTGTCGCTCGCCTCCTGGTGGGCCTGTTCCCCGAGGTCGAGGAAGGCGTCGAGCAGGACGGCTCCCTTCGACGGCCACCAGCGGTAGATCGTCTGCTTGCCCACGCCCGCTCGGGCGGCGATCGCCTCGATCGTGAGCTTTCCGTACCCGACCTCGGAGACCAGGTCGAGGGCGGCGTCATAGATCGCGTGGCGCGAGCGTTCGCTGCGGCGCTTGGAGTCTGGGGCGGATTTCGTGGCCATGCCCTCGAATGTAGCAGCGAGCGAGCCGAGACGTACCGTCTCGCAAAAGCTTGACAAGACGAACCGTCTCGTTCAGAGTAAGCACATCGAAGCGAGACGCAACGTCTCGCCAGCCAGAGGTTGTCGATCCGGAGGCAAGCACATGACGCGAGGCGGAGCAGGAAACATGCTGGGCGTGGGCGGTACGCGCACCAACCTCTCCCGCAAGGCGCTGCGCGGCGCAGGCCGCGGCGGTCAGGTCGGCGGCGGGCTCAGCCCGCAGGCGCAGAAGCGTGAGCTGCTGCGCAAACTGCGGGAAGACCGTTCGGCGCGCGGCGAGTCATGAGACGGGGGCGTCGGCCGGCGGGACGTGGGCCGGCGGGACATGGGCGGCCGGGACGTGGACGGCGTGCCAACCGTCCACGCACCCGGGTTGACCACTCGCCGAACCACCCGTTCAGATCACAGCGCGAGGGCTCCTCAGACCGCACCATGAACAGCAACTGCCCCACTATGGGCAGTAACTGACCATCGCGGTACGTGAGGAGCCCTCGTTGAGTCGTTTTCCTCGTCGCGCCACACCCCGGCGCTATCTGATGTGCTCACCCGCACACTTCAAGGTCACGTACTCCATCAACCCCTGGATGGATCCCTCGAAACCGGTCGACGTCCCCCTGGCCATCGCCCAGTGGGAGGACCTGCGTGACCGCTACCGCTCGCTCGGCCACACCGTCGAGGAGCTCACCCCGCGCCCCGGCCTGCCGGACATGGTCTTCGCGGCGAACGGCGCGACCGTCATCGAGGGCCGCGTGCTCGGCGCGCGGTTCGCCCATCCGGAGCGCGGCCCCGAGGCCGTCGCGCACCTGGAGTGGTTCCGGCAGCACGGATTCACGGAGCTGCACGAACCGACGCACATCAACGAAGGCGAGGGCGACTTCGCCGTCACGTCCTCGTACGTCCTCGCGGGGCGCGGCTTCCGGGCAAGCCCCCTGTCGCACGGGGAGGCGCAGGAGTTCTTCGGCCGCCCGGTGCTCGGGCTCGATCTCGTCGACCCGCGCTACTACCACCTCGACACGGCGCTCGCGGTGCTCGACGACGCGACGGACGACGTCATGTACTACCCGCCCGCGTTCTCGGCGGGCAGCCAGGCAGTGCTGCGGCGCCTCTTCCCCGACGCGCTGATCGCCGATGAGCCGGACGCGGTGGCCCTCGGGCTCAACGCGGTCTCGGACGGCCTGCACGTGCTGATCCCGCAGGCCGCGGCCGGCCTCTTCGCCCCCCTGCGGGAACGCGGCTACGAACCCGTCGCGATGGATCTGAGCGAGCTGCTCAAGGGCGGCGGCAGCGTGAAGTGCTGCACGCAGGAGCTGCGCGGCTAGCCCTGCGCGATCTCCTCGTGGGGCGGCGGCCAGGCGTCGCCCCACTCCGCGTCGCGGGCCGCGCGGTACAGCGGTCCGTGGCGCTTGGTCACCGTCTCGCGGTGCAGGGTCTCGTCCGCCGCGCACAGGTCGAGCAGGACCTGCCCCTTGCGGATCTGCGGCTTGCGCACGACGCGCTCCCGCGCGGGCTCGGCGTCGAACCGCACGGCCGCCACATAGCTGAACTTCTCGTCCTCGTACGGCAGTGAGCCGCCCTTGACCTTCCGGTGCAGGGAGGAGCGGCTGACGCGGGCGGAGAAGTGGCACCAGTCGTCGCCGGGCACGATCGGGCAGGCGGAGCTGTGCGGGCAGGGCGCGGCCACCCGGAAGCCGGCCTCGATGAGGCGGTCCCTGGCCTCGATGACGCGTGCGTAGCCGTCGGGGGTGCCCGGTTCGACGATGACGACGGCCTGCCGGGCGGCGGCGGCCGCCGCGTCGACGAGGGACTGCCGGTCGCCTTCGGTCAGCTCCTTCAAGACATAGGACACCGTGACGAGATCAGTGCTCTCGATGCTGAGCGCCGATCCGATACGAGAGCGCTGCCACTGCGCGGACTTCAACCACGGGTTTGCGGCGGCCAGTTCACGCCCCAGGGCCAGGGCGGGCTCGGCCCAGTCGAGGACCGTGACGGGCCGCTCGCCGTCCCAGGTAGCGCTCACCGCCCAGGTGGCCGCGCCGGTCCCGCCGCCGACGTCCACATGACTGCCGGGCGCCCACCCGGCGGGCGCCGCGTCCGCGAGGGCCCCGAGCGCGGAACGCACCGCCTCGAAGGTCGCGGGCATGCGGTACGCGGCATACGCGGCGACATCCGCCCGGTCCCGCAGGATCGGCGCGTCGGTCGGGGTGAGCCCCCGGTAATTGGCGATCAGCCGGTCAACGGCAAGCGCGGCCTGCTTGGGCGGCAGCCCGTCGAGGAGCCCGGCAAGGGCACTGCGCAGGGTCTCGGCCGGAGAGGCGGGGAAAATCGGGGCGTTCACCCGGCGATTCTAGGCGCCGAAAAGACGGGCACGGCGGGGGGCGCAACGGGGCCCCACAGGGGCGCGAGGAACTGCGCGACCGGCCCCCACCGACCCGCAGCCGAATCATCACGCCCCGAACGCCACCGCGCCCGAAAGGGGCGCGGGGAACTGCGCGACCGGCCCCCACCAACCCGCAGCCGAATCATCACGCCCCAAGCGACACCGCGCCCGAAGGGGCGCGAGGAACTGCGCGGCCGACCCCCACCGACCCGCAGGTGAACGCCCCCCCCAGTGCAAGCCCCGCGCCAGCGAGCCGCGCCAGCGAGCCGCGCCAGCGAGCCGCGCTAGCGAGCCGCGCGGGACAGTCGCGTCGCCGCCTGGGCCCGCGGCGCGCTATCGGCGGCCCCCCGCCTCGGATGGACCGTGTTCGCCAGGAGGATCAGGAACGTGTCCGTCGCCGGGTCGATGACCAGGGACGTCCCGGTGAACCCCGTGTGCCCCGCAGCGCCGCGCCCCGCGAGCTCCCCCATGAACCACGCCTGGTCGAGCCCGAAGCCGAGCCCCGGCGGCGTCAGCATGAGCTCCACGAAGTCCGGCCCGAGGATCCGCGCCGTACCGTACGAGCCGCCGCAGAGCAGCGCGCGGCAGAAGACCGCGAGGTCCCGCGCGGTCGAGAAGAGCCCGGCGTGGCCCGCGACGCCACCGAGCGCCCAGGCGTTCTCGTCGTGCACCTCGCCCCGCAGCATCCCCCGGTCAACCTTCGCCCAGGGCCTGCGCTGGTCCTCGGTCGCGGCGGCGTCGGGACGCGGCCCGAAGCCGGTGGCCGCCATGCCGAGGGGCCGGGTGATGCCCTCCCGGACGAGCACGTCGAGCGGGCGCCGCGTGAGGCGCTCCAGGACGTGCTGGAGGAGCAGCATGTTCAGGTCGGAGTAGAGGTGGTCGCCCGGCGGACTCGACGGAGCCTCCGCATGCAGGGCGGCGAGGCGCGCCGCGCCGTCCGGGCAGTCGTACAGCGGGAGTTCGGGGCGCAGACCGGAGGTGTGCGTGAGCAACTGGCGCACCGTGATGCCGTGCTCGGCGGCCGCCGTGAACTCGGGGACGTACGCGGAGACCAGCGCGTCGATGCCGAGCGTGCCCCGCTCCAGCTGCTGCATCGCGGCGACGGTGGTGAACAGCTTGGTGAGCGAGGCCAGGTCGAAGGGGGTGCCCGTACGGGTCAACACCTGCTCCGCGGGCGGCAGTTCGACGCCCACGCCCTTCTCCGGGTCGTACCCGGCATAACGCACCGCACGGCCCACCGCCTCATGAACGGCGACCACCGGCCCACGCCCGGCGAGCACGACGGCTCCGGCGCACCAGGGCCGCTCGCCGCGCGTCAGTGCGCGCACCTCGCGTACGAGGTGGGCCATCTCGTCCGTGTCGAGCCCCGCGCGGTCCGGCGTCCCGGCGCGCAGCAGGCGTGGCGCGGTCAGTGGTCCGTCCCCTCCTGAGTCGGTCTCGCCGAGAACGCGTGCGAGTGCGAGTTCTGCCAGGGTCGGCACAGTCCCAAGAAGCAGCCGATCGCCGCAAGGCCGCAGACGAGCTGGACCACGGCCATCGGCACGGCCGTGGCCTCGCCCGCGATGCCGACCAGCGGGGACGCGATCGCGCCGACGAGGAACGAGGACGTGCCGAGCAGCGCCGACGCGGAGCCCGCGGCATGCGGGGTGCGCATCAGGGCGAGGGCGTTCGTGTTGGGCATCGCGAGGCCCATCGCCGACATCAGGACGAAGAGCCCGGCGGCGACGGGGAACAGACCGACGTCCCCGAAGACGCCCGTGGTCATCAGGAGCAGCGCGGTGGCGGCGAGCACGATGACCGTCAGGCCGAAGGCGAGCGCCTTGTCGAGGCTGACCCGGCCGACGAGGACCTTGCCGTTGATCTGGCCGACGGCGATCAGGCCGACGGAGTTCACGCCGAAGAGCAGGCTGAAGGTCTGCGGGGAGGCGCCGTAGATCTCCTGAATGACGAACGGCGAGGCGGAGATGTACGCGAACAGCGCGGCGAAGGCGAAGCCGCCCGCGATCATGTACCCGGTGAAGACGCGGTCGGCGAGGAGCGACTTCATGGTGCGCAGCGCTTCGACGGTGCCGCCGCTGTGCCGCTTCTCCGGGACGAGCGTCTCGGGCAGGCTCCGCCAGACGACCGCCGTCAGGGCGATGCCGATCACCGTGAGGACGGCGAAGATGCCGCGCCAGTCGGTGAACCGCAGGACCTGGCCGCCGATGAGGGGCGCGACGACCGGGGCGACCCCGGAGATCAGCATGAGGGTGGAGAAGAAGCGGGCCATCTCCACGCCGTCGTAGAGATCACGGACGACGGCACGGGCGATGACGATGCCCGCGGCGCCCGCGAGGCCCTGCAGCAGACGGAAGGCGATGAGGAGTTCGACGGAGGGCGCGAACGCGCAGATCGCGGTGGCGAGGATGTAGACGAAGAGCCCGATGAGCAGCGGCCTGCGCCGCCCCCACTTGTCGCTCATCGGCCCGACGACGAGCTGCCCGAGCGCCATGCCGGTGAGGCAGGCGGTGAGGGTGAGCTGCGCGGTCGCGGCGGACGTGTGCAGCGAGCGGGTGACCTCCGGGAGCGCCGGCAGGTACATGTCCATGGAGAGCGGCGGGACCGCGGTGAGGCCGCCGAGCACGAGGGTGACGAGAAGGCCGGTGCGGCGCTGGGCGGTGCGGGCCACGGCGTCGGGTGCCGGCCCCTGCTCCACCGTCCTTGACTGCCGTATGAGGGGGCCTTGCGCCCCGCTCGTGGTGCGGCTGCCGTGCTCCGGCATGCGGATTCCCTCCCGATTAGGCGTGCGATTACCTATGCTCTCAGCTCAGCTGTGCTGGTCGAGACCATTTCCGTGCTACTCCGCGGTACACCGCGGCACTCCGGCTGTACGAACAGGGGCCCAGTAGTGGAAGACAACCGTGAGCCCGTGCGTTGGGGCATCCTCGCGACGGGCGGGATCGCCGCATCGTTCACGGCGAACCTCCTCGACATGCCGGACGCGGAGGTCGTCGCGGTCGCCTCGCGGACCGACGCGTCGGCGAAGGCGTTCGCCGAGCGGTTCGGCATACCGCGCGCGTACGGGGAGTGGGGCGCGCTCGCCGAGGACAAGGACATCGACGTCGTGTACGTGGCGACGCCGCACGCCTCGCACCGGGCGGCGGCGGGGCTCTGCCTGGAGTCCGGCCGCTCGGTGCTCTGCGAGAAGGCGTTCACGCTGAACGCGCGCGAGGCGGCGGAGCTGGTGACGCTCGCCCGGCGGCGCGGCCTCTTCCTGATGGAGGCCATGTGGATGTACTGCCATCCGCTGATCCGGCGGATGAAGGCGCTGGTCGACGACGGGGCGATCGGCGAGGTGCGGACCGTACAGGCCGACTTCGGCCTCGCGGGCCCCTTCCCTCCCGCGCACCGACTCCGTGACCCGGCGCAGGGCGGCGGCTCGCTGCTCGATCTCGGGGTGTACCCGGTGTCGTTCGCGCAGCTGCTGCTCGGGGAGCCCTCGGGGGTGAGTGCGAGAGCGACGCTCTCGGACGAGGGCGTCGATCTCCAGACGGGAATGCTGCTCTCGTACGAGAGCGGTGCTCACGCCTTGTTGCACTGCTCCATCAACGCGGGCACCCCCGTCACCGCGTCCGTCACCGGTTCGCGGGGCCGCATCGACATCCCGAACGGCTTCTTCTTCCCGGAGAGCTTCGTGCTGCACCGCGACGGCCGTGACCCGGAGGAGTTCGCCGCCTCCCCCGAGTTCGGCCCCCGCGACAGCCTCAAGCACGAGGCCGCCGAGGTCATGCACCGGCTGCGCGCGGGCGACACCGAGTCACCCCTGGTCCCGCTGGACGGCACCCTCGCGGTGATGCGGACCCTGGACACGGTGCGGGAGCGGATCGGGGTGCGCTACCCGGGCGAGTGAGCGCACTCCCGGGGCCCTCGCGGAACCTCGTGGACCCTCGCGGGCCCTCGCGGACCGGCCGGACCCGCTCGGGTCACGCGGGCTTGAGCCCCGGGTTCCCCGCCTCCGTCACGAAGGAGGCCGCCGTCGTGATGGGCGCTCCCGGCGTCGTCACCGCCGACACCGTCTTGAAGTCGGCGCGCGCGGATTCCTGGCCGAGGTCCACGGTCACGTAGCCGCGCCGCCCGTTGTAGAACTTCATGTGCGGGTTGGCCTTGGTGTAGGTCTCCCAGGTCGCGGGCTTCTCGGCGCCGTCCCTGCCGCTCGCGACGGACGTGGCGACGATCTCCGTGCCGACCGTCTTGGACGCCGGGTCGTCGAAGTCGGCCTTGATGTCGTAGGCGTATCCGACGTGCACGTCGCCCGTGAGCACCATCAGGTTCTTGATCCCGGCCGACGCCGCGCCCGCGAGGACGCGGTCGCGGGAGGCCGGGTAGCCGTCCCAGGCGTCCATGCTGAGCTTCGCCGCCGCGTTGAGGTCCAGCTTCCGCTGTGAGAAGTTGACCTGCTGCGGCATGACGTTCCAGACCGCCTTCGAGCTGCGCCAGCCGTCGATGAGCCAGCGCTCCTGGGTGGCCCCGGTGATGCTGCGCTTCGGGTCGGTCGACTCCGGGCCCGGGATGTCCGCGCCGTCGCCGTAGGCCTGGTCGGAGCGGTACTGCCGGGTGTCCAGGATGTCGAACTGCGCGAGCAGGCCCCACTGGAGGCGGCGGTAGAGCTGCAGGTCGGGGCCGACGGGCTGCTGGGGGCTGCGCAGCGGCAGGTTCTCCCAGTACGCGCGATAGGCGGCGGCGCGGCGCACCAGGAACTCGGCGGGCGGGCTGCCGTTCTCGTCGAGGTCGTCCGCGTAGTTGTTCTCGGTCTCGTGGTCGTCCCAGGTGACGACGAAGGGGTGGGCCGCGTGCGAGGCCCGCAGATCCGGGTCGCTCTTGTAGAGGGCGTACCGCAGGCGGTAGTCCTCCAGGGTCTTCGTCTCGCGGTTGAAGACGTCGGGCAGTACGCGGTCGGTGTAGTTGCGGTGGCCGCCGGCCGAGTTCACCGCGTATTCGTAGAGGTAGTCGCCGAGGTGGAAGACGACGTCGACGTCGTCCTTCGCCAGGTGTTTGTGCGCGGTGAAGTAGCCGTCGTGGTACGCCTGGCAGGACACCGCGGCGAACTTCAGGGAGCTCACCTTGGTGCCGGCCGCGGGCGCGGTGCGGGTGCGGCCCGTCTCGCTGATCCACTTCCCGGTCTTGAACCGGAAGTAGTAGGTCCGCCCCGCGTCCAGGAACCCCACCTCGACGTGCAGCGTGTGGTTGTACTCGGGGTGGGTGATCTCGAAGCCGCGTCTGGCGACACGCTGGAAACCCGCGTCGTGGGCAAGCTCCCACTCGACGACGACGCGCTGGTTCGGCAGACCGTTGCCCGGCTCGTACGGTGCCGGGGCGAGCCGGGTCCAGAGCAGGACCGAGTCGGGCTGCGGGTCGCCGGACGCGACGCCGAGAGTGAACGGATCGTCGGCGATCTTCCGCGCGTCCATCTCGGCGGCGCCCGCGGCGCCCGCTGTCGGCAGATTGGTGGCGAACGCGAGCGCGGCCGCGGCGCCGGTGACGGTCAGGAAACGCCGGCGGCCCAGGTGGCGCGCGGCGGCTCGAAGCTCGGCTGTGTGCTGCTGGCCTGTGGGTGTCATGTAGCCCTCCCCTGACGATTGGTGTCCTGGGCATGCAAGTGGCGGGGGAAGACGCGCGACTGTCGCGTACACAACACCCAAATGGCGGGCGGATGATGACCCTATAGACACACCTCCCGTACGCTGCGGGGCCATGAACGCTGAGCCAACTGGGCATCCGACCGGACATCCGACCGGGCAAGCAAAGACCGCCGTGGTGACCGGCGCGGGCTCCGGCATCGGCCGGTCCGTGGCGGTGGAACTGCTGCGGGCCGGGTGGTCCGTGGCGCTCGCGGGGCGCCGCAAGGAGACACTTGAGGAGACGGCGGCGATCGCCGCGGGGGTGTCGGAGGGCGCCGCGGTGCGGCCCGTCCCGCACGCCGAGGGGTCCGCCGAGGTGAACGCCCCGGCCGAGACCGACGCCCTGTGCGTGCGCACCGACGTGTCACGGCCCGAGGACGTGGCCGCGCTGTTCGCAGCCGTGCGCGAGCGCTTCGGCCGGCTCGATCTCCTCTTCAACAACGCCGGCACGTTCGGGCCCGGCGGCGTACCGGTGGACGAGCTGGAGTACGACGCGTGGCGGCACGTCGTCGACACCAACCTCAACGGCGCGTTCCTGTGCGCGCAGGCGGCCTTCCGCCAGATGAAGGAGCAGGACCCGCAGGGCGGCCGGATCATCAACAACGGCTCGATCTCCGCGCACGTGCCGCGTCCGCAGTCCGTCGCCTACACGGCGACGAAGCACGCACTGACCGGCCTGACCAAGTCGCTCTCCCTGGACGGGCGCGCCCACCGGATCGCCTGCGGCCAGATCGACATCGGCAACGCGGCGACGGACATGACCGAGCGGATGCGGGACGGGATCCTGCAGGCCAACGGAGAGCTGGCGCCCGAGCCGGTGATGGACGTGTCGGACGTGGCGCGGACGGTGCGCCACATGGCGGAACTGCCGCTGGAGGCGAACGTCCAGTTCGCCACGGTGCTCGCGACGAACATGCCGTTCATCGGGCGGGGTTAGTCCCCGGCCCCTCGTGGGCCGACCGTGACCCCCGTTCACGGTCGGCCCACATCTACACAAACGGAGCGGGAAATACCGCGTTAATTGCGCGCATCAACCCCCGTATGCTCAGCGTGCCCTCCACGAGAACTGCACATCCAGAGCACACTCGGAGCACACCTTGCGCATACGTTCCGCGGCCCCGGCCGTCCTCGCCGCGGCCGCACTCGCGGCCCCTCTGCTCGCCGCGTCCCCCGCGACAGCGGCCGCACATCAGGGCGGACTGCACCTCGGGTACATCCAGTTCGACAGCCCGGGCCGGGACTCCCGTTCCAACTCCTCGCTGAACGCGGAGTGGGTGAACATCCACAACAACTCCGGCTCGGCGATCCAGCTCAAGGGCTACAAGCTGAAGGACAACACGGGCTACACGTACACCTTCGGCAGCTACAAGATCGGCGCGGGCAAGACGGTCAAGGTCCGCACCGGCAAGGGCACCAACGCGTCCGGCGTCCGCTACTGGGGCCGCGGCTCGTACGTCTGGAACAACACCAGCGACAAGGCCCGCCTCATCAAGCCGAGCGGTTCGCTCAAGGACTCGTGCTCCTGGACGAACAGCAACCCCGGGTACAAGAGCTGCCACTGACGGCACATCGGCCGCATCGGGCACACCAGCCACACCGGCCACAGTGAACGGGGGCGGGGGTAGGGCAGCAGGAGCTACTCCTGCCCTCCCCCGCGCAGGATCCGCTCGACCTCCTCCGCCTCCCCCGCGGTCAGCGGCCCGTACTCCAGCGCGCCCACGTTCTCCTCGACCTGCGCCACGGTCCGGAAGCCCGGGACGGGCACGGCCAGCGGGCTACGGGCCCAGAGCCAGGCGAGCGCGCCCTGCGCGAGCGTCCGTCCGCCGCCGGTGAGCACCGACCGCACCGCGTCCACCCGCCCGAGCCACTCGGGATCCGCGCCCCCGCCCGTCCCGAAGCCCGGCAGCCACGAGGGCGGCGCGCTGCGGATGTCCCCGGCCGCCGGCACGCGCCCGCCGCCGAACTTCCCCGTGAGCAGCCCCATCGCCAAGGGACTGCGCAGCACGCTCGCCAGACCGAGCTCCGAGCAGAGCGCCAGCATCTCGGGCGCGTCCTGCAGCACATTGCACCGGTGCTGGATCGCCGTGCAGTGCGCGCCCTCGGCGAACAGCGCCGCCCTGGCGGGGTCGTCCGTACTCCATCCGTAGGCCCGGACGAGCCCTTCGCGCACGAACTCCTCGCACGCGTCGCGCAGCCGTTCGGCGCTCTCGGGATCCGCGTCGCCGATGTGCAGCTGGTAGAGGTCGACGTGATCCGTGCCGAGCCGCTTCAGCGAGGCGGTCAGCGCACGGCGCGCGTACGCGACCGAGTCGTCCGCGCCCCCGACCGCGGTCCGGGTCTCCTCGTCGAAGAGGTTCCCCCACTTCGTGGCGATGACGACGTCGTCCCGGCGTGCGCCCAGAGCACGCCCCAGGACGCGCTCGCTGTGCCCGGTCCCGTAGTTGTCGGCGGTGTCGAAGAAGTTCACGCCGAGATCGACGGCCCGGCGGATCGCCCGCACCGACTCCTCGTCGTCGACGGCACCCCAGCCGTACGGCTCCCCGCCGGGGCCCGACCACTCGCCGCCGATCGCCCAGCAACCGAGGCCGAGCGCACTCACCTCGATGCCGCTGCGCCCCAGTGTCCTGCGTGTCGTCTCCGCTGTCCCACGTGTCGTCTCCATGCCGAAGGACGCTAGGAGTTGAAGCGCACGCGAAGGCAAGGCCTGACGCGAAACACGTCACACCGGGTGCTGTTCCAGGCCTTCAGGTGTTCCGGACCTTCAGGTGTTCCAGACCGTCAGGCCTGACTCAGGCCTGCCCCGTCTCGAACCGGGAGACCTTCCCGCCGTCGACGGTGAACAGCCACTTCGTCCGCATCTCGCCCCACGTGTCGTTGCGGTACGAGACGGTCAGGGCGCGCCCGCCGTCCGACTCGTTCTCCACGTCCATGTGGCCGTGGGAGGAGAAGATCTCGCGGTCCGCCCAGTCGGCCACGTCCCGGTCGGAGCCGTCGTCGGACATGGTCACGTCCGACGTGAGGACGGCCCGGAAGGCGGCCTCGTCGTGGGCGTTCACGGCGCTGACGAAGGCCCGGACCGTCGGGTCGGTGAGCCGGTTCATCTGGATGCTCATGCGCTCACCGTCACATCGCCCGACCCGCCCCGCCACCGGACGGGGTCACCCGTACGGCCGCTTGAGCGGGGTGCGCGGCGACGCTCTGACGGACGGTGGGATAGCGAGCCCCCGGTACTCACCCGGCACTCATCCGGCACCCCGCCCGGCACCCACCCGGCATCCATCCCAGGAGACAGCGCCATGACCCGTTCCTGCTTCGACCGACGTGACCTGGGCCTTCTGCTGCTCCGCGTCGGAACCGGCGGTGTCCTCGCCGCCCACGGCGCCCAGAAGCTCTTCGGCTGGTTCGGCGGCCACGGCATCGAGGGCACCGGCGCCTTCATGGAGTCCATCGGCTTCGCGCCCGGCAAGGCGAACGCCGTCGTCGCCGGGCTCGCCGAGGCGGGCGGCGGCACGCTGCTCGCGCTGGGCCTCGCGACCCCCGCCGCCGGTTCCGCGGCGGCCGGCGCGATGGCCGGGGCGACCGCGGTGCACGCCCCCAACGGCTTCTTCAGCCAGGCCGGCGGCTACGAGTACCCGGCGTTCCTCGGCATGGTCGCCGCCACCCTCGCCGTCACGGGCCCCGGCGCCTACTCACTCGACGACGCGCTCGGCCACTCCTTCAACCGCAACTGGATGGTGCCGGCGGCCCTGGCGGGGACGGCGATCGGCGTGCTCGTCTCGGTGGGCTCGCGGGCCAAGAACGTACGGGAGCAGGAGAGCGCGGCAGCCCCGGACGAGACCTGACGGCGGCCGCACCACGGCTCACGTGACCACACCGGCCCCTGGAGGGCGCGGCGCATCGCGCGAAAGTCAGTGAAAGTCAGTGGTCGGTGGTGGAGTTGACCGGCTAACGTCCGCGATCATGACCGACACCCCCGCCCAGAACCTGCCGCCCCGCCTGACCGGCCTGACTTTCCACGGCCCGCTCTCCGAGGCGCGGGCCGCTCGCCTCGTCGAACGTGTCGCGCCGGGCACCGGCTCCGTCCTCGATCTCGGCTGCGGCTGGGGCGAGTTGCTGCTCCGCGTCCTCGAGGCCGCCCCGGACGCCACCGGCGTGGGCGTCGATCTGTCGGCCGAGGACCTGGCAAGGGGCCGCTCGGCCGCCGAGGAGCGCGGTCTGGCCGGGCGGGTCTCCTTCGTCGAGGAGTCCGCGACGGACACCACCCGCGGCCCCGCCGACCTGGTGCTGTGCCTGGGTTCGAGCCACGCGCTCAGCTCCGCCGAACCGCCCGGCCACACCGAGGCGGCGCTGCGTGCCCTGCGCCGCCTGGTCACTCCCGGCGGCCGCGTCGTGCTCGGCGAGGGCTTCTGGCAGCGCACGCCCACCTCCGACGAACTCGCCGGGATGTGGCCGGGGGCCCACACCGGCGAGCACCTCTTCCTGGGCGACCTCGTGGACGCGGCGATCGCCGCCGGCTTCCGCCCCCTGTGGGTGGAGACGGCGAGCGCGGAGGAGTGGGAGGAGTTCGAGTCCGGCTACCGCACGGACGTGGAGAAATGGCTCGCCGAGAACCCCGGCCATCCGCTGGCCGCCGAGACCCGCGAGAAGGCCGACCGCCAGCGCTCCAGCTGGCTGCGGGGCTACCGCCGGGTGCTCGGCCTCGCGTATCTGACCCTGATGCCGGTGGGCTGAGGGCGGGCCGTCGGGACTCAGCCGCTTCCGCCGTCGAACCACGTCCGGGCCAGCGCGTCGAGCGTCGGCTCCGGCGGGGCGGGCAGCTCCCGCAGGTACCAGGGCAGGCTGCTGTAGACGTGGAGCAGGGTGTGCGCGAGGAGTTCGCGCGGCTCGAAGGTGTGGCCGTAGGCCCGCATGAAGCGGCCGAGGAGACCCGGCTCCGCGCGCGTGACGAAGAGGCCGACACCCACGAAGTCGTACGCCCTGTCCCCGATCATGGCGGGTTCGAAGTCGAAGAGTCCGGTGAGCCCGAGCCGTCCGGCACCGTTCCCCGCCCCGCCGACGGAGCCGACGGAGCCGACCAGCAGATGCTGTCGCATGAACTCGGTGTGCAGGAGTACGCGCGGCGCGTCGGCCCGCAGCGGCACCGCGTCCAGAAAACCGGGGATCTGCTCCAGCCAGCTCTCCGGCAGCCCGCGCTCCCGCTGCCGCGCGACGGCCCCGGCGCGCTGCCGGTCGAGAAAGGCTCCCCAGTCGGCGGGCCCGAGAACGTCCGTGAGCGGCCCGGGGTCCAGGGCGTGCAGCGCGGCGAGCGCCTCACCTGCCTCGGTGACCAGGCGCTCGCGGTCGGCACGCGGGATGCGCGGCCAGGCCTCGGCGAGGTCTTCGCCGGGCAGCCGGGACATCAGGACGTACCGCCAGCCGTTCTCGTACGCCCCCGACGCGTGAACCCGCGGTGTGGGGACGGGCAGCCGGCCGTGCAGATGGCTCAACACCCGCTCCTCCACGAGGCCGTCGTGGGCGACGGCGCCGGGGAAGAGCTTCAGGACGAGGCCGTCCCCGACGGCGTAGACGGGCTGTGTCCCCTCCGTGAACCGGTCGAGGGGCGCTCCGTCGAGACCGAGCCTGCGGCACAGGTCCTCGACTCCGGGCCGCATGACGGCCTCGTCCGGGACAACGACGTCCCATTGCTCGTCGGTGTCCACGGTGGGCAGCATGATCGGCACGGTAGGAGGGGAGTCGGGACGACGGCAACGTGTTTTCGTCGAGGGCACGGCTGCGGGTCGGACTCGGCTGCGGGGCAGGCACGACTACGGACCGGCCCCGGCTCAACTAAGGGGAACGACACAGCAACCGACCCCTCTCAGCTGACCGGACCGCCCCGCACACCACGACACCGACCGAAGTCTGCCGCCCACCTACTTTCGGCCGCTCCCCCGCGGGCACCTGCCCGCCTACCGTCGGGGACATGACCAGCGAAGAGAGCCTCGGCCGCCCCGTCCCGCTCCACAAGGACCGGACGACGGTCCTCGGTTACCCGCGCGGTGACCTGCTGACCATAGTCATCGGCATGCCGGTCCTCGGCCTCCTGCTCGGCATCGCACTGCCGCCGCTTGCTCGTTGGCTGACGGATCTGCCGGTGCTGCCCTGGCGGGACGGCATCACGTTCGTCGGCTCGCTGGACAGGCCGTGGCAGACGGCGATCGTGACGGGCGTCGGCCTGGTCGCCGGCCTCCTCCTCGCCGTCACGGAGCTCGACGAGACCCTGAAGCTGCGCCTGACCGACCAGGAGCTGGTGACGGAGCAGCACGACCGGACGCGGACCGTCGAACGCGCCCGCGTCTCCGCGGTGTTCCTGGACGGCAAGGAACTGGTGGTCCTGGACGAGACGTCACGCGAGCTCACCCGGGGCGTCCACAAGACGCCGGCCGCCGCCCTGGCCGGTGCGTTCCGCTCACACGGCTACCCGTGGCAGGACGCCGACCCGCACGCGGCCCTGTTCCACCGCTGGATCCCCGGCGTCCCCGGTCTGCCCGCCGAGGCGCACGCGGTCCTCGCGGCACGGAAGGCCGCGCTGAAGAACAAGGCCGCGGAGGACGTACGGGACCTCGCGGAGACGATGCAGGGTCTGGGGTACGTCGTACGGGACGAGGGCAAGGACCAGTACTGGCGCCCGCTGGCAGGGGGACCCGGCAAAAGCGGGACGGGCGGTGGCGCGCTGTCCTGAGCGCCGCCGCCCCCCTCCCCGCGACTCACGGCCCCGGCCGCCCGGGGGCAAAATGGCGATCATGACCTCGCCCCGGACGCCCCATACCTATCAGCCGGTCCTCGACCGCATCGCGGCCGAGATCGAGAAGACGCCGGGGCGCGGCAGGCCCGCCGACTACATCCCGGCGCTCGCCGTCTGCGACCCGCGCCGGTTCGGCATGGCCGTCGCCGAGCCCGACGGCACGGTGTACGGGGTGGGCGACTGGCAGCAGCCGTTCTCCGCGCAGTCCATCACCAAGGTGTTCACCCTCGCGCTCGACCTGGCCCGCGAGGGCGACGCCCTGTGGGACCACGTGGGCCGCGAGCCCTCCGGCAACCCCTTCAACTCGCTCGTGCAGCTGGAGTACGAGAACGGCATCCCGCGCAATCCCTTCATCAACGCGGGCGCGCTCGTCGTCACCGACCGCCTCCAGACCCAGACGGGCGACGCGGCGGGCACTCTCCTCGATTTCCTGCGGGCGGAGAGCGGCAACGCCGGGCTCGCCATCAACGAGAGCGTCGCCGCCTCCGAGTCGGCGCACGGGGACCGCAACGCCGCGCTCGGCCATTTCATGGCGTCGTACGGAAACATCGCCAGTCCGGTCCCTGTCCTGCTCAACCAATACTTCCGCCAGTGTTCCGTCGAGGCGTCCTGCGCCGACCTCGCCCTCGCCACCGGCTTCCTCGCCCGCCACGGCATCCGCGCCGACGGCACCCGCCTGCTCAGCCGCAGCCAGGCCAAGCAGGTCAACGCGATCATGCTCACCTGCGGGACGTACGACGCCGCGGGCGACTTCGCCTACCGCGTGGGGCTGCCCGGCAAGAGCGGCGTGGGCGGCGGCATCATCGCCGTCGTCCCCGGCCACTGCACGCTCTGCGTCTGGAGCCCGGGGTTGGACGAGCGGGGCAACTCGGTGTCGGGAGTGGCGGCACTGGACCGCTTCACGACACTGACGGGCCTCTCGGTGTTCTGAGACCCGGGGCGAACGCGGGCGGGCGGGATCCACCCTCGGAGTCGCCGCCCGCCCGCCCTGGGTCAGGCCGCGGGGAGGGCGGCGGGCCCTGTGTCGCTGTCGGGCTTGGGCTTCTGCTCGTCCGGCTTCACCGTGTCCGTGCCGGTGTGGTCGTCGGGCTGGGGCTGCGGGTCCGGCTTCACGTCGTCGGTGTCCGGGGTGGGCTCGGGGTCGGGCCGCACGTCGTCGTCCGGCTGGGGCTGCGGGTCGGGCGCGACCTGTCCGGCGTCGTCGAGCCACGACTTGAGCCGGCCGTCGGGCTGGAGCGCGACATGCAGGCCGTTGTTCTCGCCGTAGGCGGCGCGTCCGTTCGCGTCGAGGGAGCCGAGCCTGGCGCCGGCGCCGAAGAAGTCGGCCTGGAAGTGGTGGGTGGACAGCTTGTAGACCTTCGCGGTGGAGCCGTCGGCGAGGGTCGGCGAGGCGACGAGGACCCGCTTGTTCGGGGTCGGCTTCGGCTTGGGCTTCGGCTTGGCCTTGTCCATCCAGGAGGTGAGCGAGCCGCTCGGGGTGAGCTTGATGTGCAGGCCGTTGTGGTTGGCGTAGGCGTTCTTGCCGTTGGCGACGAGAGTGCCGCCCTTGGGGCCGGAGATGACGGCCTTGGCCTTCTTCTTGCCGAGCTTGTAGACCTTGGCGATGGAGCCGTCGCGCAGCTTGACCGTCTTGGCCTTGCTGCCCTTGGCGGTCGCCGCGGCCTCGACACTCACGGTCGAGGCCGGCGCCTGGGGCCCGGTGGCGGCGATGGCCCCGGAGGCGGCACCGAGACTGATGCCTGCGGTGGCGACGACGGCGATGGCGGTGGTGCGCAGAGTGCGGGCAGTTCGCATGATGAAGAGGCCCTCTCGGGTCGGTTCCAGGATGTGTTTCCAGATGTGTGTCGTCCGCTCGGTCGCGGTGACATCTACGAAGTTACGGATCTCACATCAAAGAACCCCATAGGGAATGTAACGGCCATCACGCGCATAAGCCGCAAAATACGCACCAAAGGTGACGTTTAACCGCAAAAATTGCGGCCAGGGAGAGGGGGGTCGCGGAGAGCGGGGGCCCGGAGGGGGGAAGCGGCAGACGAGTCGGGCTGTACGCCGGGTTCTGTCGCCCGGTCGCCTCGCGGCGGCCGGGG
The DNA here is from genome assembly GCF_053610705.1 of Streptomyces sp. NPDC054872. Classification (NCBI taxonomy): domain Bacteria; kingdom Bacillati; phylum Actinomycetota; class Actinomycetes; order Kitasatosporales; family Streptomycetaceae; genus Streptomyces; species Streptomyces sp. NPDC054872. The sequence goes on from NZ_JBSGYY010000021.1 coordinate 117,623, forward strand.
AGACGGCCATCCATCTAGGGTCCGCATTGCTGCGGACCTCGTGCGGTCTACCCGCGGACTCGGGCGGGCAGCCCTCGATCGTCCGCGCAGGGTCCTGTCTCCAGGACCCCTTTTGACCTTGCTCCAGGTGGGGTTTACCTAGCCGCCTGAGTCACCTCAGGCGCTGGTGGTCTCTTACACCACCGTTTCACCCTTACCGGAGACCGAAGCCTCCGGCGGTCTGTTTTCTGTGGCACTGTCCCGCGGGTCACCCCGGGTGGCCGTTAGCCACCACCTTGCCCTGTGGAGCCCGGACGTTCCTCGGGAAGACCCCCTGGTGAGGGGAGCTTCACGCGGCCGTCCGCCCGGCTCGTCTGCCGTGTCGACCATGCTACCCGGCGTGTGCCCGAGCTCCGGCCCGGAGAAGAGGACGACGTCGCGAGGAACGAGCCCGCCAGGATGAGCGTGAAGGCCGCCGCGATGCCCGCCGTCAGGGGTTCGGAGAGGAACGCGACGCCCGCCGCCACCGCCACCGCCGGGTTCACGTACGTGAAGACCACCGCTCGCGTGGGGCCCGCCTCGCGGATGAGTTCCAGGAAGACCACGAAGGCCAGGGCCGTGCAGATGACGCCGAGGCCCGCGAGGGAGGCCAGCGTCGGGGCGTCCGGTACGGCGGACGGCCAGGTCAGCGCGGCCGGTACGGCGTACACCACGGCCGCCAGGGTCAGGCAGGGGGCGATCAGTTGGAGCGTGGGGACCGCCTTGAGGTGACGGGCCACGATCAGGGGCGCGATCGCGTAGCCGAGCGCCGTGAGCAGGACCTCCGTGAGGGACCAGGCGTCGCCGCCGGTGAGGTGCGGGATGGTCAGGACCGCGACTCCGCCGAGACCGAGGCCGAGACCCGCCAGGCGGCGCCCGCCGAGCTGCTCCGTGTCACCGAAGAAGCGGGCCAGGACGGCGCCGATGATCGGTACGGCCGCGATCAGCAGGCCCGCCGTGGAGCTGGAGAGGCGGCGCTCCGCGTCCGTCAGGGTCCACCAGGGGCCCAGGATCTCGATGCAGGCGAAGGCCAGCATCGGCTTCCAGTGGGTGCGCAGGACACGGGCGAGGCCCCCTTGCCGCAGGGCGAACGGCAGCAGCAGCGCGGCGCCGAGCGCGCAGCGGGTGAAGACCACCATCGAGGGGGAGAGGTCTTCGACCGCCACTTTGATCATCAGGTACGGGATGCCCCAGAGGACGCCCATCAGGGAGAAGAGGAACCAGCCGCGTGCAGTCATGCGGGCAGTTTCCGGCCGTTCAGCGCCCGCCGTCTTGAACGCTGTTGCGGTACGCGGCCGGGGTCACCCCGAGGACGCGGCGGAACCACCGGGTCAGGTGCGCCTGGTCGGCGAAGCCCACCAGGGACGCCGCCTCCGCGGGCCGCAGCCCCGCGTCGAGGAGTCCGCGGGCCCGGGTCACGCGGTGCTGGGCGAGCCAGGCGTACGGCGGCATCCCCGTCGACGTACGGAAGGCGCGCAGGAGTTGGTAGCGGGAGAGGCCGAGGGGCGCCGCCAGTTCGGCGAGGGACGGTGGGGCGAGGAGCTCGTCGGCCAGCCGGTCGCGTACGGCGCGGGCGATGCGGTCGGCGCCCGGCACCGTGTCGCACAGGAGCCGGGCGCTGCCGTGTCTGCGGGCGAGGGCGGTGAGCAGCCAGGGCAGCCGCGACTCGGCCTCCAGCGGGTCCAACGGGTCCGACATGCCCAACGGGCCGGGGCCGCCGCTGAGTTCGGTGTGCGCCCTGCGCAGGGCCGCGGCCAGCTCGGGGTCGTTCAGGACCGGGTCGCGGAAGTTCGGTGCGGTCAGGGTGCCCTCGGCGAGGAGGTGCGGCGCCGGGTACATCGCCCGGTACGCGTATCCGCCCTGGCGTCCCGGGCCGCCGGTGTGCACCTCGCCCGGGGCGAGCACGACGATGCTCCCCGGTCCCACGTCGAGCCGCCCGCCCCGGTAGTCGATGACCTCGGAGCCGCCGACGCAGACGCCGACGGTGAACTCCTCGTGGTAGTGGGGGGCGTAGCGATGCCGGTCGAAGCGGGCGGTGAGGAGGTCGAGGGGCGGCGCGCACGGTTCGAGACGGGCGCGGGTCCACACCGCGTGCTCCCCGCCACCGCTGCCGCCGCCGTGCACCGTTCCCGCGCTCATGCCGCTCCCCCGTCGTCGCCTCTCAGGAGTGCAACGCCGGGGACGCCCGGGAACCTTCCGCGGTCAGTCGAACTCCGCGGTCTCCAGCTCGAAGCCGAACGGTTCGGGGAGGGCCACCGCCTTGCCGAAGGGGAGCGTGCAGTGCTCGCGGTAGTCGTCGCCTTCCGGGTCGCGGAACAGCGTCACCGATGAGCCCTCGCGGTCGATGAGCAGGTAGAGCGGGATGCCGCCATGGGCGTAGCAGCGCCGTTTGGCCTCGCGGTCCGCCTGCGGGCTTGGTGGAGGTGACCTCGACGACCAGGGCGACGCCCTCACAGGGCATCCAGGGGTCGGCGCCGCGGAAGAGCCGCAGCTCCGTTGGCGCGAACGTGCCATCCGCGATGGCGTGGTTCTTCGGGCAGGCGCCCACGCTCTTGAGCTTCAAGCCCTTGTTCCCGGAGAAGTCCATGTCGGTCTCGGAACGCCTGATCACCTGCTTCATGACCAGGTTGACGCAGTCCTCGTGGTCCCCGTCCGGCGGCGGCGTCACGACGATCTCCCCCTCGATCAGCTCCGCCCGGAAACCCTCCGGGGTGTCCAGCGCGAGGAAGCCCTCCAGGAGGACCTCTGCCTGCGTGAGCGGCTGGTGTGCCATGGCAGTCATGTCACGCCCCTTCCTCGGTCGCTCGCCAGACTGGGACATCGCTTGATCCGCCGTCCAAGAGATCGGGAATTGTTCCCTCGATCGTGGCACAGGACCACGGGTGGACGTCAGGGTTCGCCCGCCCGGCGGGTCCCGGCCCGTCGTTGCTTGACCTTGCCGCAGCGTCAACGTTTCTACTGGCCCCATGAACGGGATGCGAACGGCCTCATGAACGGGATGCGGATCGGCGAGCTCGCCGGGATCGTCGGCGTGACCACGCGGGCCATCAGGCACTATCACCACCTCGGACTGCTGCCCGAGCCCGAGCGGCGGGCCAACGGCTATCGGGAGTACGGGCTGCGGCACGCCGTCGCTCTCGCGCGGATCCGGCGGCTGACCGAGCTGGGGCTCGGGCTCGCCGAGGTGCGGGACGTGCTCGCGGACGACGCGGGGCGCGAGCTGGCCGAGGTGCTCGCCGAGCTGGACGCGGACCTCGCCCGGCAGGAAACCGCGATCCGGGAGCGGCGGGAGCGGCTGCGGGTGCTGTTGGACGACGCGGAGCACGGGCGGTTGACCGTCGAGGGGCCCGTGTCGCCGCAACTGGGCGACTTCTTCGCCGAGATGGCCCGTTCCGGCGCCGCCCGCGAAGGTCCCGGGTCCGCGATGGCCGCGAAGGACCGGGAGTTGCTCGCCCTGATCGACACGACGGCGCCCCCGGAGGACCGCGACAGGCTCATGGCCGCGCTGCGCCCCGCGCTGTCCACCCCGGACGCCGTGGAGCGCGCGCACGAGGTGTACGCGCTGCTCGACGCGCTCGCGGACACCGATCTCGCCGATCCGCGTTCGGAAGCGGCCGTGGACGAGGCCGCCCGGGCGCTCGCGGGAGCGCTGCCCGACTCCCTCCTGAAGGAGCTGGGCACGGAGGGCGTACAGGCGGTGGCCGACGGGCGGGGCCGCGGCGACGACCGGTTCCTCGAAGCGCTCTTCTCCGACTTCGCCCCCGCCCAGGCGGAGGCCGTGCGCCGGGGGATGCGGCTGCTCATGGAAAGGGGTGCGCGATGACGCGGCTCGTGCGGGGCCTCGCCTGGGTGGTCGTACCTCTCGAACTCGCCCTTGTCGTATGCCTGTTGGCGGGGGCATCGCTTCCCACTCCCGTACTGGTCGGCATGGAGGCCGTGGCCCTGTCGCTGCTCCTCGTCGAGTGCGCGGGTCTCCTGATGGTGTACCGGCGTGGCGGGCGCGCGGCGGTCAGGGAGGTCGTGCCGGAGCCGGTGCGGCGGATCGTCGGGCATGAGGTGCGGGCGTTGTCGAGCCTGGTGCTGTGGGTGGCGCGGCGGCGGCACGGGGTGCGGGAGGGGGATCTTGCCTTCGGGCACGCCCGGGATCAGGCGGCGATGCTCTACGGCTTCGTGTTCGTCTGCGTCGTGGAGACCATCGGGCTCGCCGTGCTGCTGCGGGACTGGCCCACCCTCCACGCGATCACCCTCGTCATCGACGTCTACGGCGTCATCCTGATGCTCGGCGTGCACGCCGCTTCCGTGACCCGGCCGCACGTGCTGTCCGGAGACGCGCTGCGCGTACGCCACGGCGCCCACCGTGACCTGCTGATACCGCTGGATCTGATCGTTTCCGCGAGTGGTGAGCGGCGCTTCACGCACGAGGCCGCCGACGGGGTGCTCAACATTCCGGTCGCCGCGCAGACATCCCTCACGCTGGAGCTGGCGGAGCCCGTCATGGTGGCCGGTTTCCTCGGCGGGCGCCGGCCCGTGACGACCGTACGGCTGCACTCCGACGAGCCGGCGAAGCTGCGCGCGGCACTGGGGCGGGCCCTGGCACTCACGCGGGCGTGAACTGCACCTTCGCCGCGCCGGGGTCGGCCTGCGTGAGCCGCACCCGCAGCCGTTCCCCCAGCGGCAGGCCGCCGGTGCCGCCCTCGACGCGGGCGACGATCGCGGGGTCGGTCAACTGGACCGTCCCGACGGTGGGTGCACGCTCCTGGACGTCGACCACCACCCCGTCGAAGAGCTCGCCCACCCGGTCCTTGAGCAGCGCGGCCTCGACGAGGTCCACGCACTCGCGCTCCACGGTGTTGGCGCGCCGCGTACCGTCCGCCATCTCCTTGGGCAGCTCGGGCAGCGCGGCGAGCACCCACTGCGGCGGCTCGTCCCCGGCTACCGCCGCCAGGCACAGCTCGGAGGCGTAGCGGTCGACGAGGCGGCGCAGCGGGGCGGTGCAGTGGGCGTAGGGGGCGGCGACGGCGGCGTGGGTGATCAGCTCCGGGACGTCGCCGCCGCTGAACGCGGTGTATCCGGCGCCGCGCAGCAGCGTGGTGCACTCCTGGAGGAACGCGGCGTGGTGGGGCAGGCGCGGGTCCAGGGAGCGGACGAGCTCGGCGTACGGGACGTGGTGCGGCCAGTCGACTCGCAGGGCCTTCGCGGTGCGGCGCAGGCGGCCGACGGCGCCGTCCGGAGCGGTGGGCAGGGTGCGCAGGATGCCCGCCCCGGACCGGATCATCAGCTCGGCGGCTGCCATGCCGGTGAGCAGGGAGATCTGGGCGTTCCAGCCGTCGGCGGGGAGCGGGGCGCGGAAGTCGAGCGCGTACGCCCCGTCCGCCTCGACGATCTCCTGCTCGGGCACGTTGAGGGAGATGCCGCCCCGCTCGATCTCAAGGCGTTCGCGCAGCCGCCCGATGTCGGCGAGCAGCGCGAGTGGCTCCTCGGCGGTGCCGCCGTCGATGGCCTGCTGCACGCCGTCGTAGTCGAGCTTGGCGCGGCTGCGTACGAGGGCGCGGCGCACGTCGGTCGAGACGGCTCGGCCCTCTCCGTCGAGGTCGATCGTCCAGAGGACGGCCGGGCAGTCCTGCCCCGGGAGCAGACTGGCCGCGCCCTCGCTCAGCGCGGTGGGGTGCAGCGGCACCTTCTCGTCGGGGAAGTAGAGGGTGGTGACGCGCCGGTGGGCCTCGGCGTCGAGTGCTCCGCCGGGCGTGACGTACGCGGCGACGTCCGCGATGGCGTACCGCACCCGGAATCCGCCGCCGTTGCGCCGGGAGAGGTGCATCGCCTGGTCGAGGTCGACGGAGGTGGGCGGGTCGATGGTGAAGAGGGGGATGTCGGTCGCGTCGTGCGCGGGGAGCCGTGGAGCGGCGAGGGCCTGCTCGGCATCGGCAAGGACGTCAGCGGGAAAGTCCGCGGGCACGTCCAACTTCGTACGCAGCTCACGCAGCACGCCCCGCAAGGGAGCTTCGGCTGCGCCGGTCACGCGGAGATGACGACGGGGCATGGGTCGAGCGTAGGCGGGGAGGGGCGGGGCGGCACGGTGGAGGGGCGGGGACACCGCTGCCGGGTGCGGAACGGCGGAGGCCGGCGCCAGCGCCGGGCGCAGCTACGACGCCCTGCCCGCCGCAGGCGCAGGCGCAGGCGCAGGCGCAGGCCGTTCCCGGTGACGATTACCCTGGCGCAGGGCCCGCACCCCCACCCGTTGCCCTCCGAAGGAGAACCATGCTCGTCCTGCTGCCGCCCTCCGAAGGCAAGGCGCCCTCCGGCCGTGGCGCCCCCCTGAAGCCGGAGTCGCTCTCCCTGCCGGCGCTCGCGGACGCGCGGCAGGCAGTGCTCGACGAGCTGGTCGACCTCTGCGTGGCGGACGAGGAGAAGGCCCGTGACGTACTCGGTCTGAGCGAGGGCCTGCGCGGCGAGATCGCGAAGAACGCCGAGCTGCGCACGGCGGGCGCGCGTCCCGCGGGCGAGATCTACACGGGCGTTCTGTACGACGCGCTCGGCCTGGCGACGCTGGACGCCGCCGCCAAGCGCCGTGCGGCGCGGTCGCTGCTTGTCTTCTCCGGGCTGTGGGGTGCCGTCGGCGTCACCGACCGCATCCCCTCCTACCGCTGCTCGATGGGCGTGAAGCTGCCCGGCCTCGGCGCGCTGGGTGCCTACTGGCGTACGCCGATGGCCTCGGCGATGCCCGAGGCGGCGGGCGACGGGCTCGTACTTGACCTGCGCTCATCGGCGTACGCGGCGGCGTGGAAGCCGAAGGGCGAGGTCGCGGACCGGACGGCGACCGTGCGGGTGCTGCACGCGCAGATGGTCGACGGCGTCGAGAAGCGGTCCGTCGTCTCGCACTTCAACAAGGCGACGAAGGGCCGGATCGTCCGCTCCCTCCTGGAGACCGGCGCGCAGCCGAAGAACCCGGCCGAGTTGGTCGAGGTGTTGCGGGACCTCGGTCACGTGGTGGAGGCGGAGGCGCCGGCGAAGGCGGGCAAGGCGTGGGCGCTGGATGTGGTGGTGCGGGAGATTCACTGAGCGCCCACTCTCCTGGTTGCAGCATGCGCAACGCCCTTTGCGCATGCTGCGCATGCCGGGGCAGGATGCTCCCATGACTTCCGCCTCCGTGCTCGATCTCGCCCCCGTCGTCCCCGTAGTCGTCGTGGAGGACGTCGCCGACGCCGTGCCGCTGGCGCGTGCGCTGGTGGCGGGCGGCCTGCCCGCGATCGAGGTGACGCTGCGGACGCCTGCCGCGCTCGACGCGATCAGGGCCATCGCGGCGGAGGTGCCGGACGCGGTGGTCGGTGCGGGCACCGTCACATCGCCCCAGGGCGTCGCGGAGTCCGTCGACGCCGGGGCCCGCTTCCTGGTGAGCCCGGGGTGGACCGACACGCTGCTCGCCGCGATGAAGGCGTCCGGGGTGCCGTTCCTGCCGGGGGTCTCGACGACGTCCGAGGTGGTGGCTCTCCTGGAGCGCGGGGTGCACGAGATGAAGTTCTTCCCGGCGGAGGCCGCCGGCGGTACGGCCTACCTCAAGTCGCTCGGTGGCCCGCTGCCGCAGGCCCGCTTCTGCCCGACGGGCGGCATCGGCCTCGCCTCCGCGCCGTCGTACCTCGCTCTGCCGAACGTCGGCTGCGTGGGCGGCAGTTGGATGCTTCCCGCTGACGCGGTCTCGGCGAAGGACTGGCCCCGCATCGAGACCCTGGCCCGCGAAGCGGCTTCGCTGCGCTGACTCTGGCCCCTGGGCCTGACGCGAGTACGCCTCTGCGGGTGCGGTGTGGTTGCTCGCGCCGTTCCCCGCGCCCCTTACGGGGCGCCCCCTCCGCTCCTGCCTGCGGGTGCGTCGTGGCTGATCGCGCAGTTCCCCGCGCCCCTTGGGAGCCCTCAGCCTCGGCGCGGCAATCGGCCCGCAAAGCCCTGCCCCACGCTGAACCTGCCAGTGCGTCGTGGTTGCTCGCGCAGTTCCCCGCGCCCCTTCGGGGCTCGGGCCCCTACCGCAAGTGTGACGTGTCGTTGAGCAGTCGTACCGACGCGTTTCCGTCTCCGTAGTACGCCACCGCCGACACCGACGCCGCCGAGAGTTCCATGCGGAACAGGGACTCCGGTGGGGCGCCCAGTGCCAGGCGGACCAGGGTCTTGATCGGGGTGACGTGCGTGACCAGGAGGACCGTGCGGCCCGCGTACTCGGCGGTGAGGCGGTCCCGCGCCGCCGACACCCTGTGGGCCACCTCGGCGAAGGACTCCCCGCCGGGGGGCGCCGCGTCGGGCGAGGCCAGCCACGCGTTCAACTCCTCGGGCTGACGCGCCCGCACCTCGCCGAAGGTGAGGCCCTCCCAGGCCCCGAAGTCCGTCTCGCGCAGCCCGTCGTCGACGCGTACATCGAGGCCGAGGCGGGCGGCGACTGCCTGCGCGGTCTCCTGGCAGCGCTTCAGCGGCGAGGAGACGATCGCCTGGATCGTGCCCCGCGCGGCGAACGCGGCAGCCGCGCGCTCGGCCTGCTCCCGGCCCACGTCGGAGAGCGCGGGATCGGAACCGCCGCTGCCGGAGAACCGCTTCTGGGGCGTCAGCGCGGTCTCCCCGTGCCGCAGCAGCACAAAGGTCGCGGGGGCTCCCAGGTCGGCGGGCACGGCCCAGCCCACAGGCGGGGCGGCCGCCTGCGCCGCCGCCACATTGCCCGCGGCGCGCACATCGTCCCCGGCCCCGGTCCCGGGAATGGCTTCGGGGACAGCCTCCGGCGTCCGCCGCTCGGCCAGCGCGGCCCGTGCCTTCGCCGCGCCCGCAGCCGCGTCCCCCGGCGGACCCGGGGGCTCAGAAGCCTGCCGCGCCGCCCGCGCGGACTGCGCGTCCAACTCCGCCGTCGAGTCCGCCGCCGACCACTGTTCCCCCCGCTTGCCCGCGTCCATGGCCTCGTTGGCGAGCCGGTCCGCGTGCTTGTTCTCCGCGCGCGGGATCCACTCGTACGTCACCTGGGCGGGCGGGAAGACCCGCGCGGCCTCGGCGGCGAGCGGCTTCATGTCCGGGTGCTTGATCTTCCAGCGGCCCGACATCTGCTCGACGACGAGCTTGGAGTCCATGCGGACATGGACCGAGGCATTCGGGTCGAGCTCGTGCGCCGCCTTCAGGCCGGCCACGAGCCCCTTGTACTCGGCGACGTTGTTCGTCGCGACGCCGATGTACTCCGCTGCCTCCCGCAACGTCTCGCCCGTGGCCGCGTCGATGACGACCGACCCGTAGCCCGCGGGCCCCGGGTTGCCCCGCGACCCGCCGTCGGCCTCGACGATGAACTCCCGCACCGCCACGGCCTCTTACAGACCCGACTCGGACGTGCGGACCAGGATGCGGCTGCAGTTCTCGCACCGCACGACCGTGTCGGGGGACGCCGCCTTCACCTCGTTGACCCCGGTGATGTCCAGCTCGATGCGGCAGCCCTCGCAGCGTCGCTGGTAGAGCTTGGCCGCACCGATGCCGCCCTCCTTGGCGCGCAGCTTGTCGTAGAGCTTGAGCAGGTCGGCCGGGACCGAACCCGCCACGACCTCGCGCTCCTTGGTGACCGTGGCGGCCTCGCCGTCGATCTCCTCGAAGGCCGCGTCACGGCGGGCCGTCGCGTCGTCGATCTTCGACTGGACCGAGGAGACACGTTCCGCCAGCTCGGCGACCCGCTCCTGCGCGGACTCGCGGCGCTCCATGACCTCGAGGACGACGTCCTCCAGGTCACCCTGGCGCTTGGCGAGGGACGCGATCTCGCGCTGGAGGTTCTCCAGGTCCTTGGGGGACGTCACGGCGCCCGAGTCCAGGCGCTGCTGGTCGCGGTTGGCGCGCTGACGCACCTGGTCGACGTCCTGCTCCGCCTTGGTCTGCTCGCGGGCGCAGTCGCTCTCCTCGGTCGTCGAGGCGACGTGCAGATCGCGCAGCTGCGCGATGTCCTTGTTCAGCGACTCGATCTCGGCGTGCTCGGGCAGGGACTTCTTCCGGTGCGCCAGCTGCTGGAGGCGTACGTCGAGTGCCTGGACGTCGAGGAGTCGGATCTGGTCGGCGGGCGCGGCGTTCAGTTGGGGGCTCCTGTGGTGTGGGTATTCGAGGCCGCGTGGGCGGTCCAGGGGTCGGTGACCGTCTTGGAGACGTGGACGCGAAGTCCCCATCCGTGACGGTCGGAGATCTGATCGAGCTGCGTCGCCGCCAGTTCGCACCACGGCCACTCGGTGGCCCAGTGCGCGGCGTCGAGCAGCGCGAGCGGAGTCTGTGCGCGGGCCTCCGACACCGGGTGGTGGCGCAGGTCCGCGGTGAGGAAGGCGTCCACGCCTGACGCGCGTACGTCGTCGAAGAGGCTGTCGCCGGAGCCGCCGCTGACCGCGAGGGTCCGGACGAGCTGCTCCGGGTCGCCCGCGACGCGGATGCCCTGCGCGGTGGCGGGCAGCCGGGCGGCCGCGCGGTCGGCGAGCTCACGGAGTGTCAGCGGGTGTTCGAGCTCGCAGATCCTGCCGAGGCCTCGGCGGCCGTGCGCGTCGGACGGGTCCGGCACGAGGGGCCGGACGATCCGGAGGTCGAGCGCGCCGGCGAGGGCGTCGGAGACGCCGGGGTCGGCGCGGTCCGCGTTCGTGTGCGCGACGTGCAGCGCCACGTCGTTCTTGATGAGGTCATGGACGACCCGGCCCTTGAAGGTGGCGGCCGAGACCGTCGTCGTGCCGCGCAGGTAGAGCGGGTGGTGCGTGACCAGGAGCTGGGCGCCCAGCTTCACCGCTTCGTCGACGATCTCCTGGACGGGGTCGACGGCGAACAGGACCCGGGAGACCTCCGCGTCCGGGTCGCCGCAGACCGTGCCGACCGCATCCCAGCTCTCGGCCAGTTCGGCGGGCCACAGGACGTCGAGGGCGGCGATGACTTCAGACAGACGGGGCACGAAGAAAGGCTACCTTCCCGCTGCGCTCGGCATGTCGTGCGTTACGCACCGCTACGGGCTGCTACTGAGCGCCCCGCGCCCGGCCCTTTACGGGGCCAGGTCCCATTACGGGCCCAGGTCCGATTACGGGGCCAGGTCGGACCTGAGGTCGTCAAGGACCGAATTCGCCGCGGTCACGCCAAGGCCCAGGTACCACGTCTCGTCCGGGACGTCCTTGGCCTGCCCCTTCTTCACCGCGTCCAGCTTCTTCCAGAGCGGGTTCTTCTCGGCGGCGGAGCGGCCGGTCTTCTCCGCGTCGCCATAGACCCCCGTGAAGATCCAGTCCGCGTCGGCCTCGTCGATCTTCTCGGTGCTGATCTCCGTGGCGAGGTCGTCGACCTGCTGATTCTTCGGGCGGGGCAGGCCGGTGTCGTCGAGGATCGTGCCGATGAAGGACGCCTTCGCGTAGAGGCGGACGCGGTCCGGCATGTAGCGGAGCATCGTGATCGTCGGCTTGTCGTCGCCGAGGTCCCGGCCCAGGGACCTCGCCTTCTTCTCGTACGCGGCCAGCTCCGCCTTCGCCTTGGCGGTCTTGTCGAGCGCGGCCGCGTTCAGGAGGTAGTTCTCCTTCCACGTGAAGCCGGGGCGGATGGAGAAGACGGTCGGGGCGATCTTGGCGAGCTGCGGGTAGAGCTTGGCGGCGCGCAGTTCGCTGCCGAGGATCAGGTCCGGCTTGAGGTTCGCGATGGCCTCCAGGTTGAGGGCGTTGATCGTGCCCACGTCCTTGGGGTCGCCCGCGTCCTTCTTCAGGTAGCCGGGGATGCCGTCGTCGCCCTCGGTGGGGGCGTAGCCGACGGGCTTGACGCCGAGCGAGACGACGTTGTCGAGCTCGCCGACGTCCAGGACCACGACCCGCTCGGGCCGCGTCTTCAGCTCGGTCTTGCCGCGTGCGTGCGTGATGGTGCGCGGGAACTCGCCCGGCTTCGCCGTGGTGCCCATCTTCGCGGTCTGCTCGGCGGCCTTGGAGAAGTCCTCGCCGCCCTGGGCGACGGCCTTGCTGCCGGTGCCGTCGCCGGACGTGCCGGAGTCGTCGCCGGAGCCGCAGGCCACGAGGGAGAGCGCGCCGGCGACGGCGAGCGCGATGGCGGTGGTGGCCCGGTGGCGGCGGGGTCGTGCGGGCCCTGCGGGCCGCGGGAACGGGGAAAGCGGTGCCATCGGTGCTCCAGGCTCCAGGGGGTGTGCTGCTGCCGCTTCCGCAGGCCCGCAATCACTTAGGTCGGCCTTACCTTAAGTGCGCCCTCCTCACCCAGCACAACCACCCCCGCCCCCTCAGGCGAATCGGTTCATCGCCACCCTTCTGTGTGAAGCGGGCGTCCACAGGTGCCACGGCAACGCGTGCGAAAACTAGCTTCATGGCCCGGAGGTCCCCCATGACAGCGCCCACGCTTGAGCCCGAACCCATGACCGCCCCGACGTCTCGCCCGGCGTCCGCGGCACCCCCGGTGATCACCGCCGACGGCGCCTACGCCGCCCGTCTCGCCCTGGACGGCGGTTCCTGGTTCCCCGAGCGCTGGACCCTCGACTCCCCCGAGCCGTACGCGGTGCCGCTGCCCGGCAACCAGCCCGAGGAGCCCGGCACCGAGGTGCTTCCGATGGCCGACGGCCGGGTCCTGATCCACCGCGTGGTCGACGGTCGGCACGCCTTCGCGCTCCTGTACCCGACCGGGCCGGAGACCGGCGAGATCCCGCTCGGCGCGGTGGAGTGCGGCGAGTCCCGGCTGACGCTGCTTCCGCCCTCACCGGCGGCCGGTCACGCGTACGCGCTCGCGGTGGGCGGGGGCTCGACCGCCCTGTGGCTGGTGGCGGGCGGCGCCTTCGGACCCGAGCACGTCGCGGAGATCCCCGGGCACTGTTCGGGCGGGGTCTGGCTGGACGGGGCAGGCCGGATGCTGGCCCTGGACCGGGAGCTGGGCGGCCGGGTCAAGGCGGTGGCGGTGGACCTGGAGCGGGGCGGCGAGGTGTCGCCCCTCCTCCAGATCGCCGACGAGAGCGACGACCGGCTGCTGCTCGCGGACCCGGACAGCGGGCTGCTCCTGATCCGCTCGGACGCGCCGGGTCACGACAGGCTCGGCTGGGGGGTGCTCGGCGGCACGCGCCCGGTGCGTTTCCCGGAGTGCCTGCGCCTGCCCGACCTCGCGGTGACGCCGTTCGCCATACAGCCCGGCCAGACACTGATGCCGGAGAACTGCGCGGTGGCGCTGCGGATCGACGGCGCGGCGGGGAGCTGGCTCGGCCTGTGGCGGCCCGCCGAGCGCCGTCTGCATCAACTGGCGGCTCCCGAGGGGTGGTTGGCCGGTTCGGGGTGGTGGACGCGGGAGGGTGCGCTGCGGCTGCCGTATGCGACGGAGGCGGTGCCGTGCGGGGTCGCGGAGCTGGAACCTCCCGCTCCGGCGGCGGCGCCCGCGCCGGTCGCCGCGCGGCCCGTTCCGTTGCAACAGGCGCCCCTCAACGGGCGCGCGGGCGTTGGTTAGACTCGCCCGGCTGCACCGAACGATCTTCTTTACAGAGTTACAGCTTTTACGGGGTGAATGTATTGACCAGAACCGAGATCCGTACGGAATCCGAGCGGAATCCCGAGCCGCGGGAGGCGGCGGGCAGTTCCGGCGCCGGCAGGCATCGGGGGCCTGTGGCCGAGCGTGACGAGGCGGGGGTGCCGCGGGGGCGGCATCGTCGGCCGGGCGACGAGTAGAGCCCCTGGCTTCGCGCGTCGTCGATCACCGGCTCCGCCGAGTTCGTCCTCAAACGCCGGGCGGGCTGGAACTCCAGCCCGTCCGGCGTTTGCGTCAGGGTCAGGGTCAGGGTCAGCCCCGTTTCAGCCCGAGCACCTCCGACGCCGCGAACGTCTCCCCGGAGGGCCGCCCCGCGTAATAAGGCGACAGGACCCCGTCCAGCTCCTCGTACGTGAAAGCCTCCTTCGCCGTGTCGAACTTCGCCGCCACCTTGGGGCGCTCGACCACGGCCACCATCCCGCCGTGCACGACGAGCAGCTGGCCGTTGACCCCGGCCGCCGCGGGGGACGCCAAGTAGCCGACCAGGGGCGCCACATGCTCGGGGGCGAGCGCGTCCAGCTCGCCCGCGCCCGGCTCCTGGAACCCCGCGAAGACGTCCTCCGTCATCCGGGTCCGCGCCCGGGGGCAGATGACGTTCGCCGTCACGCCGTACTTGCCGAGTGCCAGCGCGCTCGACGTGGTCAGGCCCACGATGCCGCCCTTGGCCGCCGCGTAGTTCGGCTGGCCCGCCGAGCCCGCGAGGAACGCCTCGGACGAGGTGTTGACGATCCGGCCGTAGACCGGCTCGCCCGCCGCCTTGGACCGCTCGCGCCAGTGCACGGACGCGAAGTGCGACGTGTTGAAGTGGCCCTTGAGGTGGACGTGGATGACCGAGTCCCACTCGCTCTCGCTCATCGAGAAGATCATCCGGTCCCGCAGGATCCCCGCGTTGTTCACCAGGATGTCGAGCTTGCCGTACGTGTCGATCGCCAACTGGACGAGCTGGCGCGCCTGTTCGTGGTCCGCGACATCGCCGAGGTGCGCGACCGCCTGCCCGCCCGCCGCCCGGATCTCGGCGGCGACCTCCTCGGCGGGCGTCGCGGACGCCTCGCCCGAGCCGTCACGGCCCGGCTGCCCGAAGTCGTTGACGACGACGCTCGCGCCGAGCCGGGCGAGTTCGAGGGCCTCCGCACGACCGAGCCCCCGGCCCGCGCCCGTCACGATCGCGGCCAAACCGTCCAGTGGCCGTGGCAATGGCTGTGCCATCAGGGATCGAAGTCCTCTCAGATCTCGATGCACGTACGCAGCGCGACGCCCGTACGCATCTGGTCAAGCGCTTCGTTGATCTCGGAGAGCGGCACCCGGTGGGTGATCAGGCTCTCCAGGTCGATCCGGCCCGCGCGCCACAGCGCGATGGCCCGCTCGTAGGACTGCAGGACGTCGCCGCCGCCGTACATGGACGGCAGGATCCTCTTCTCGTCGAAGAACAGCTCGAACATGTTGAGCTGGAGGTTGTCGTCCATCGCGCCCGCGCCGACGACGACCAGCGTGCCGCCGCGTCGCGTCGTCTCGTACGCGGTCCGGGCGGTGGCGGACTTGCCGACGACCTCGAAGACGTAGTCGAAGCCCTCGCCCGCGGTGATCCGCTGCTTGGCGTCGGCGAGTTCGTCCGGGGAGACCGCCTCGGTGGCGCCGAACCGCAACGCGGCCTCGCGCCGTGATGCCACCGGGTCGACGGCGACGATCTGCGCCGCGCCCTTGAGCCGCGCGCCCTGGATCGCGGAGATGCCGACGCCGCCGCAGCCGATGACGGCGACCGACGAACCGGCCTCCACCTTCGCGGTGTTGATGGCCGCGCCGAGCCCCGTCGTCACCCCGCAGCCGATCAGGGCCGCGATGTCGAAGGGCACGTCGTCCGGGATCGGCACGGCGCAGCCCGCGTCGACCACGACCTCCTCGGTGAAGGTGCCCGTCCCCGCGAAGCCGAAGACGTCCCCGCCGGGGCGCCTGAAGTTGGGCGTGCCCGCGTTCATGAATCCGGCGAGGCACAGCTGGCTCTGGCCGCGCTTGCACGCCGGACACTGGCCGCAGGCGGGCAGCCAGCACACCAGGACCCTGTCTCCCTGGCTGACGCCGGTCACGCCGTCGCCGACGTCGACGATCTCGCCCGCGCCCTCGTGGCCGGGGATGAAGGGCGCCGGCTGCGGCAGCACCCCGTTCATCGCGGAGACGTCGGAGTGGCACAGGCCGGTGGCCCGCACCCGGATCTTCACCTTGCCGGGGCCGAAACCCACCGCCTCGACGTCGTCGAGGACCTCCAGCTTGTCCTGGCCTATCTCGTGCAGTACGGCTGCGCGCATGGTGCGGCTCCTCTCGTACGAAATTCAGGCGGTGCGGCGCTTCGGGCGGGCACGGCGCTTCAGGCGTGCTCGACGATCGTGTCGGCGAGGACCGGCGCGTCGTCCCGTTCGGCCGCCGTCACCGCGACCTGGACGCGGCCGTCGGCCCCCTGGGGGTGCCACATCCGGATGCGCAGGGTCTCCCCGGGGAAGACGATCCCGGTGAAGCGTGTGCTGTAGCTCCGCACTCGCGACACATCGCCGCCGAGCACGGTGTCGACGACGGCCTTGAGCGTCATCCCGTAGGTGCACAGGCCGTGCAGGATCGGCCGGTCGAAGCCGGCGAGCTTGGCGAACTCGGGGTCGGCGTGCAGCGGGTTCCAGTCCCCGGAGAGGCGGTAGAGCAGCGCCTGCTCCTCGCGGACGGGACGCTCGACGATCCTGTCGGGCTCGCCCTCGGGGGCCGGGAGGCGGGTCGAGGGTCCGCGTTCGCCGCCGAAACCGCCTTCACCGCGTACGAAGATCTGGGCGTCGCTCGTCCACAGCGGGCCGTCCGCGTCGGCCACTTCGGTGCGCAGGACGAGGATCGCCGCCTTTCCCTTGTCGTAGACGGCGGCCACCTTGGAGGTGGTGACGGCCTCGCCCTTCACCGGGATCGGGCGGTGCAGCGTGATGCTCTGGCCGCCGTGCAGGACCGCGGCCAGGTTCACCTCGATGCCGGGGGACGAGAGGCCGCCGACGACGCCCATGCCGGCGCCCGCGACGGTCGCGAAGCTGGGCAGGACGTGCAGCCCGGACTCCAGCGTGTAGCGCAGCTCGTCGGGGTCGGTGGCGGGGATACCCGCGCCGAGGCCCAGGTGGTAGAGCTGGATGTCCTTGTGATCCCAGGCGATCTCGGCCGACCTGGGCTCCGCGGCCAGTGCTTTCGCGGCATCGATGGGCATGTGGTGGCAGCTCCTTGGCCGGTCTGAAGACCTCGGTGCGGCCGTCCGCACCGTCGGTCGCACCGAGGTCGCAACAGGGCCGGAAGGAGCCCGTTCTAGAACGCGTTCCAGTCCGGCGATCCCATGTATAGCCGAGGGCCCGGTAGTTGTGAAGACTCCTGACGTCACGTCAGATAGGCGCGCGGCGGCCCGCCTCGCCCGGCCCGTGACATTTGTACCGGCCGAGTCCGTACAAGAGCATCTGCCGGTTTCCCACCGCGGCTCCGTAGGGTCGGCAGCCTGGGACGAGGCGCCACGGCGCGAGAGGAGAAGCGATGCCGGTGAAGGGCTTCTGGCAGCGGCACACACGTCTCGCGCGCTGGAAACACAGCAGCGGGGCGCAGCTGGCCGAGGTGCGGGCGCGGGAGAAGTCCGGCCGGAGCAGACCCGAGGACCTGGGTCCGCCCAACGGCTTCGCGATGCTGCCCTGGCTCCTGATGGGGATGGGTTCCTTCTCCAACATCCTCCAGGGCGAGACGGGCAACCCCTGGCTCGGCGGTCTCGGCCTGCTGGTCTTCAACTCCCTCTACATCAGTGTGGTGTTCCGTGCCTTCGACAAGAGGGCGCGGGAGGCGCGCGTCACCAGGCAGCTCCTCCTTGCGCTGACCGCGGTCACCCTCGCCCTCGCCATCGGCTACGGCGACAGCTGGCTGATGTTCTTCCCCCTGCTCGGCCTGGCCACGGGTTCGGTGCTCCGGGGCCGGCTGCTCGTTCCCGCGGGGTTCGCCCTGAGCATCACGGCGGCGGTGGTCGGCGGTCTCAAGGACGGCTGGGACGCGGCGGGCATCGCGTACGGCACGTTCATCTCCGTCATGGTGACGGCCGCGATCCTCGCCCTCTCCGAGACGGTGAAGGAACTGCGTTCCACCCGCGAGGAACTGGCCCGCGCCGCGGTCGAGAAGGAGCGGCTGCGTTTCTCGCGGGACCTGCACGACCTGCTCGGCCACACGCTCTCGGTGATCGTCGTGAAGGCGGAGGCGACGCGGCGTCTGGCGCCCCGCGACCTGGACGCCGCGCTCGGCCAGGTGTCCGACATCGAGTCCGTCGGCCGCCAGGCCCTGACCGAGATCCGCGAGGCGGTCACCGGCTACCGCGAGGGCAGCCTCGCCACGGAGCTCGACCGGGCCCGCGACCTCCTGGACGCGGCGGGCATCGAGGCCGTCGTACGCCAGTCGGGCCCGCCGCTCGCCCCGCAGACAGCGGCGCTGCTCGGCTGGGTCGTCCGGGAGTCCGCCACGAATGTCGTACGCCACGCAAGGGCGACCCGCTGCGAGATCGAGGTGACGGGCACCGCCGAACGGACTCGGCTGCTGATCACCGACGACGGTCGCGGCGTAGGCTCGGGGACGCCCGGCAGCGGGCTGAAGGGCCTGGCCGAACGCCTCGCGGCGGCGGGTGGCTCCCTGGAGTCGGGCCCCGCGTCGCACGGCGGGTTCCGGGTCACGGCGGAGCTGCCGGTCACCGAGCCGAGTCCCGGTCCCCGTTCCGGTCCCTGTTCCGGTTCCGGTTCACTCCTGGAGGAGCGCACCCCATGATCAGAGTCCTGCTCGCCGAGGATCAGGGCATGATGCGGGGCGCCCTCGCGCTGCTGCTCGGCATGGAGGCGGACATCGAGGTCGTCGCACAGGTCGGTGCGGGCGACGAGATCGTGGACGCGGCACTGAACGCCCGCCCCGACGTGGCGCTCCTCGACATCGAGCTGCCGGGCCGCAGCGGGCTCGACGCGGCGGCGGACCTGCGGGAGGAGTGCCCGGAGTGCCGGGTCCTCATCCTCACGACCTTCGGCAGGCCCGGCTATCTGCGCCGGGCCATGGAGGCGGGCGCGGTGGGCTTCCTGGTCAAGGACGGCCCGGTGGAGGACCTCGCGGAGGCGATCCGGCAGGTGCTGCGGGGCGAGACGGTGATCGACCCCGCGCTGGCCGCGGCGGCCCTGAGCGCGGGGCCGAGTCCGCTGACCGGCCGGGAGGCGGACGTCCTGAAGGCCTCGGTGGACGGCGCGACGGTCTCCGACATGGCGGAGAAACTGCACCTGTCGGAGTCGACCGTGCGGAACTATCTCTCGGCGGCGATCGGAAAAACGGGGACGCGGAACCGGATGGAGGCGGTACGGGAGGCGAGGCAGCGGGGCTGGCTTTGACCTGGCCCCTGGGCCTTCACCCGGGCTCTTGGCCCTTGACCCGGGCTCTTGGGCCTTGACCCGGGCTCTTTGCCCTTGGCTTCGCGGCCCCGGACCGGCACGTGGCTTGTGGCCCCGCGGCCTCAGGCACCGTCAATCACCGGCTCCGCCGAGTTCGTCCTCAAACGCCGGACAGGCTGATCCGCTCAGCCCCTGCTCGGCACCCTCGACCCCGCAGCCCCACGACCCAATCACCCCCTCCGCCGCATTCGTCCTCAAGCGCCGGACGGGCTGATTTCGATCAGCCCTTGCTCGGCTCCCTCGGCATCCACACCAGCAGCACCACGACCCCCGCCAGCAGGATGAACCCACTGGTCCTGAACGCCGCCGCGTACCCCTCGGTCAGTGCCTCGGGGCTCGTGGAGCCGCCCATCCGTGAGGCCGCGACGGTGGAGAGCACCGCGAGGCCCAGCGCCCCGCCCATCGTGCGCGAGGTGTTGATGAGACCGGAGACGAGGCCCGCGTCGCCCGGTTCCGCCCCGGACGTGCCCAGCGAGGCCAGCGGGGTCGCGGCCAGGCCGGCCCCGAACATCATCACGATGCCGGGCAGCATGATCGAGGTGAGGTACGCGCCGTCGGACGTCATCGTCGACTGCCAGCCGAACCCGGCCGCCGCCACGACGATGCCGAGCAGCGACACGTTCTTCGCCCCGAGCACCGGCATCAGGCGGGGCGCCAGCTTCGAGCCGAAGACAATCGTCAGCGAGGACGGGATCAGGGCGAGGCCCGCCTTCAGCGCCGAGTAACCGAGGACGTTCTGCGCGTACAGCGTCATGAACATCCACATGGCGAACATTCCGGCGCCGCACACGAACATCGCCGCGTTCGCCGCCGACACCGACCGCACCCGGAACAGCTTCAGCGGCATCAGCGGCACCGCCGCCCGCGCCTCCACCACCAGGAACGCCGCGAGCAGCGCGAGGCCCACCGCCAGGGGCACCAGGGTCTCGGCCGCCGTCCAGCCCTGCTCCTCGGTCTGCACGATGCCGTACGCGAGGGTGGCGAGTCCGCCGGTCACCAGGATCGCGCCGGGCAGGTCGAGCCTGCGGCTGCCGCCCGCGCGGCTCTCGGTCAGCCACAGCACGCCCGCCGCGAGGACGAGCGCGCCGATCGGCACGTTGATCAGGAGCACCCAGCGCCAGGAGAGCAGGTCGGTGAGGACTCCGCCGACCAGGCCGCCCGCCGCGCCGCCGCCCGCGCCCACCGCCGACCAGGTGCCGATGGCCCGTATGCGTGCGGGCCCCTCGGGCACGGCGGAGGTCAGGATCGTCAGGGTCGAGGGAGCAAGGACCGCCGCGCCGAGTCCCTGCACGGCCCGCGCGAGGAGCAGCTGCCACTCGGCCTGCGCGAGGCCGCCCGCGAGCGAGGCCACCGTGAAGAGCCCGAGCCCGACCAGGAACATCCGCTTGCGGCCGAAGAGGTCGCCGGCCCGCCCGCCGAGCAGCATGAAGCCCGCGAACGCGATCGAGTACGCGTTGACCACCCACTGCAGGCCCACCGCGCTCATGCCGAGGTCGGCCCGCATCGAGGGCAGCGCGGTGTTCACCACGGACACGTCGAGGACGACGAGGAACTGTCCCGCGCAGGCGGCGAGCACCACCGCCCACACGGGCGCGGACTTCCGCGAGGTGGCGGCCATGTAAGTGTCGGGGGGCGTTTGGACCATGACAGCCATGCTCTCAGGAGTGCATGGCCCTTGCATCGGGGTTTCGCCGCACAGATCCTCGGCCGTGAGTCCTAGGACCTCGGGCCGTCTCCCGCTCCTCCTTCCTCACCCCTTGCGCAGCAGCGTCACCACCGCGGCCCCACCGAGACCGATGTTGTGCGCGAGCCCCACCCGTGCCCCCGCCACCTGCCGGGCGTCCGCCTCGCCCCTCAACTGCCAGGTCAGCTCGGCCACTTGGGCGATGCCCGTCGCACCGAGCGGGTGCCCCTTGGAGATCAGACCGCCCGAGGGGTTCACCACCCAGCGCCCGCCGTACGTCGTGGCACCGCTCTCGACGAGCTTCCCCGACTCCCCCGCCCCGCACATGCCGAGCGCCTCGTAGGTGAGGAGTTCGTTGACGGAGAAGCAGTCGTGCAGCTCGACGACGTCGATGTCCTCGATGCCGAGCCCGGACCTCTCGTACACCTGCCGCGCTGCCGCCCGCGACATCGGCTGCCCCACGACGTCGATGCACGAGCCCGAGCCGAAGGACTCCCCCGTGTCCGTGGTCATGGCCTGCGCGGCGATCTCCACGGCGCGCTCCTGAAGGCCGTGCCGCTCCACGAAGCGCTCCGAGACGACCACCGCGGCGGCCGACCCGTCGGAGGTCGGCGAGCACTGCAGCTTGGTGAGCGGGCGGTGGATGGTCTTGGCGGCGAGGATCTCGTCGACGGTGTACTCGTCCTGGAACTGGGCGTACGGATTGTTCACCGAGTGCCGGTGGTTCTTCGCGCCGACCGCGGCGAGCTGCGCCTCGGTCGTGCCGTACCTCTCCATGTGCTCGCGTGCCGCGTTGCCGAAGATCTGGGCGGTGGGCGGGGTCATCTCGAAGCCGTGCCGCGCCGCCATCACGCCGTAGTGCCGGGCGACCGGTGACGTCTTGAAGTCGCCGCCGTCCGAGCCGCCGCCGAGCGCGCCGCGCGCCATCTTCTCGAAGCCGAGCGCGAGCACGCAGTCGTTGATGCCGCCCTCGACGAACTGCCGCGCCATCATCAGCGCGGTCGCCGCCGTCGCGCAGTTGTTGTTCACGTTGTAGACGGGGACACCGGTGAGGCCCAGCTCGTACGCGGCACGCTGTCCTGCCGTCGAGGCCTGGAAGCAGTAGCCGACCGGCACCTGCTCCACGTCCTCGTAACTGATTCCGGCGTCGTCGAGCGCTTTCGTTCCCGCCTCCTTCGCCATGTCCCAGTACTGCCAGTCCCGTGTCTCGGGCTTCTCGAACTTCGTCATTCCGACGCCGACGATGTACGCCTTCACAACCCGTCTCCTTCGATGGATCAGATGATGGGGCGCGGCTCGGGGTCCCTCGGCAGGCCGAGGAGCCGTTCCGCGACGACGTTCAGCTGCACCTGCGTGGTCCCGCCCGCGATGGTCAGGCAGCGCGACATCAGGAAGCCGTGCAGCGCCCGCTCCCCGGCGCCCTCGCGCACCGCGCCCGCGGGGCCGAGCAGTTCGAGGGCCAGCTCGGCGACCTTCTGCTGATGCGGGGTCTGCACGAGCTTGCGGACGGAGGCCCCGGCCCCCGGTTCCGCCCCCGCCACCTGCCGCATCGTCGTCCGCAGGCCGATGCAGGCGAGCGCGTGCGCCTCGGCGGCGAGCGCGCCGATCCGCGCGCGGCAGGCGCCGTCGAGTTCGGCGGCGCGCCCGATGAGCGCCTCGAGGCCGGTGTCGAAGGTCAACTGGTTGGCCATGTGGACGCGTTCGTTGCCGAGCGTGTGCCGCGCGACCCGCCAGCCGTCGTTCACCTCACCGACGACCGCGTCGGCGGGCAGCAGGACGTCGTCGAAGTAGACCTCGTTGAAGAGGGAGTCCCCGGTGATCTCCTTCAGCGGTCGGATGTCGATGCCGGACGCCCGCTTCATGTCGACGAGGAAGTACGTGAGCCCCTTGTGCTTGGGGGCTCGCGGGTCCGTGCGGGCAAGGAGGATCCCGTGGTCCGCCCACTGCGCCGCACTCGTCCACACCTTCTGGCCGCTGATCAGCCAGCCGCCCTCGACCCGCTCGGCCCGCGTCCGCAGCGCGGCCAGGTCCGAGCCCGCCCCGGGCTCGCTGAACAGCTGGCACCACAGCACCTCGCCCCTGAGCGTCGGCGCCAGGAACCGCTCCTGCTGCTCCCGCGTCCCGTACGCGATGAGCGAGGGCACCACCCAGGTGGCGATCCCGAGATCGCTGACGCGCACCCCGGCCGCCGCCAGCTCCTGCTGGACGGCGAGCTGCTGGACGGGCCCCGCACCGAGGCCGTACGGCTCGGGCAGGTGCGGCGCGGCATGACCGGTGGGCGCGAGGACCTTGCGCGCTGCGGCCGGGTCGAGGCCGCGGGCCGGGGCGATGGCCGCACGCGCCTGCTCCCGGTAGGCCGCCGCCTCCTGGGGCAGCTCCATCCGCAGCTCCCGGCGCGCCCCGCCCTCCGCGAGCCGCACCGCCCGCAGCCGGTGGGCGTCACCGGTGCCGAGCAGCTGCCGGGCTACGACTGACCTGCGCAGATACAGGTGCGCGTCGTGCTCCCAGGTGAAGCCGATGCCACCGAGGATCTGGATGGCGTCCTTGGCGCAGGAGTACGCGGCGTCGAGCGCGGCCCCCGCGGCGAGCGCGGAGACCAGGCTGCGCACGTCCGGCGACGGCGCGTCCAGCGAGGGATCGTTCAGCGAGGGGCCGTCCGGCGAGGAGTGGGGCGACGGGTCGTCCGGCGAGGGGCCGTCCGCCGCCCGTGCCGCGTCCCAGGTGAGCGCCCGCGCCTGCTCGAGGCGCACCAGCATGTCCGCGCAGAGGTGCTTGACCGCCTGGAACTGCCCGATCGGCCGCCCGAACTGCTCACGCACCTTCGCGTACTCGGTGGCGGTCTCCAGCGCCCAGGCCGCCACCCCGCACGCGTCCGCCGCGTACAGGGCACAGGCCAGGTCGCGTACGAGTGCCGCGTCGACGGCGAGCACCCGCCCGGCCGGGACCTCGACGCCGTCCGCCGTCACCTCGGCGGTGGGCCGCGTGGGGTCGGCGCTCTCCTGCGTACGTATGGTCAGCTCGGCCGCGTCGACGGCCAGCCACTCGGTTCCGCGTGCGGACTCGGCGGCCAGGATCAGCAGGTCGGCATCGGCCCCGCAGAGCACGGGCGGCGCGACGCCGTCGAGGAGGTAGCCGTCCGCCACGGACACCGCGGTCAGCGTGCCCGCGCCGAGTGCGACGGCGCCGATCCGCGCCCCGGACGCCAGGTCGGCGGCCAGGCCGGCGGCGCCCGCCCGGTGCAGCACGACCGAGGCGAGGGAGCTGGCCAGGTACGGCCCCGGGAGCGCGGCCCGCCCGGCCTCCTCCAGGACGACCGCGAGGTCCACGAGGTCGCCGCCCCCGCCCCCGCGCTCCTCGGGCAGATGCACCGCGAGCAGCCCCTGCTCGGCGAGCCCGTCCCAGTGGGCGGGCCTGCCACCGGTGCCCACCGGGGCGTCGAGCAGTTTGCGTATCTCCTCGGGCGGCACCGCGCGGGCGATCCAGCCCCGCACCGCTGCCGCCAACTCCCGCTGTTCCTGCGTGATTCCGATGCCCATGCGCGTCCTCGCCGGTAGCAGCTTCCGGGACGGCGTCACACTAGAACACGTTCCAATCTTCCGGAAGACTGACGCAGGGTCAGATGCGGCGACCACCGACGCCACCCTTGACCGGTCGGTTAACAACAGGTCAAGAATTCCCCTCGTACGACATCCGTCGGAATAGTCGCCCGGGGAAACAGGTTCGTACTGCACGTACCCCTGCCAGCCCTGCACCCTTTGCACCGCCCCCGGAGGCCCCACGTAATGACGCAGTCGACGACCCACCAACGCGGCGCCCGCGGAGTCGTCCCCGTACTCGCCTTCGCCGGCATCGTCGTCGCGGTGATGCAGACGCTCCTGGTGCCGGTCATCAAGGACCTGCCGACGCTGCTCGACACCACACCGTCGAACGCCACCTGGGTCATGACGGCGACCCTGCTCGCCGGCGCGGTCTCGACCCCGATCATGGGGCGCCTCGGCGACCTCTACGGCAAGCGCCGCATGCTGCTCGCGAGCCTCGCCGTGATGGTCGTGGGCTCCCTGATCTGCGGCTTCACCGACAACCTCGTCGTGATGATCGTCGGCCGCGCCCTCCAGGGCTTCGCGATGGGCGCCATCCCGCTCGGCATCGGCCTGATGCGCGACATGCTGCCCCGCGAGAAGCTCGGCTCCGCGATGGCCCTGATGAGCTCCTCGATCGGCGTCGGCGGCGGCCTCGCGCTGCCGCTCGCGGCACTGACCGCGCAGCACGCCGACTGGCACACCCTGTTCTTCGGCGCGGCGGGCCTGGGCGTCCTGTCGATGCTTCTGACGGTCCTCTTCGTACCCGAGAGCACGGTCAAGGCGCAGGGCACGTTCGACGTGCTCGGCGCGGTGGGCCTCTCCGCGGGCCTGGTCCTCTTCCTCCTGCCGATCACCAAGGGCAGCGACTGGGGCTGGACGTCGGGCATGACGCTTGGCCTGTTCGGCGCCGCGGCGGTCGTGCTCGTCCTCTGGGGCGTGATGGAGCTGCGCCTCAAGGCGCCCCTGGTGGACCTGCGCACCACGGCCCGCCCGGCGGTCCTGTTCACCAACCTGGCCTCGATCATGGTCGGCGTGGCGTTCTACGCGATCTCGCTGGTCCTGCCCCAGCTGCTCCAGCTCCCGACCGCCACCGGCTACGGCCTCGGCCAGTCCATGGTCGTCGCGGGCCTGTGCGTGGCGCCGCTGGGCCTCACCATGATGTTCACGGCCCCGGTCTACGCCCGCCTCTCGGCGAAGTACGGCCCGAAGGTCACCCTGATCCTCGGCATGCTGATCATCGCGATCGGCTACGGGGCGGGCCTCGGCCTGATGAGCGCCGCCTGGCAGACGATCATCATCGCGGTGGTCGTGGGCGCGGGCATCGGCCTCGCCTACTCCTCCCTCCCGGCACTGATCATCGGCGCCGTACCCGCTTCGGAGACGGGCGCGGCGAACGGCCTCAACACGCTGATGCGCTCCATCGGTACGTCGGTCTCGTCCGCCGTGATCGGCATGGTCCTCGCCAACACGGCGAACCACGTGGGCGGCGTCGCGATCCCCACGATGACGGGCTTCCGCACGTCCTTCCTGATCGCCACGGGCGCGGTGACCCTCGGCCTCGTCTTCGCCCTGTTCCTGCCCTCCGCCCGCCGCTCGGTCAAGACCCAGCTCCGGGCCAGCAGCGAGGAGGACGCGAACCTGCGCGCGGCCACGGAGGCACTGGCCGGTTTCCACGGCCGGGTCCTCGCCCCTTCCGGGGCGCCGGTCGCGCGGGCCAAGGTGACGCTGATCGACCGCCGGGGACGGCAGGCGGGCTCGGCCCTCACGGACGAGGGCGGCCGCTACGCCCTCACCGTCCCGGGCGACGGCTCGTACGTCCTGGCGGCAACGGCATCCGGGCATGCGCCGCTGGCTTCGGCGGCGGCGTACCGCGGGGACGACAGGGCCGTGGAGATGGACCTTGCGCTGCCGGGCGGGAGTGAGGTGCGGGCGTAGGGCGGCGAGTCGGTTTCAGGCGCCGGCCGCGCCGGACTTCCAG
>NZ_JBSGYY010000022.1:0-143821 GCF_053610705.1 Streptomyces sp. NPDC054872
ACTCAGGTCGGGCCGGCGGCAGCCGTCGTTCACCCGGGCTTCAGGCGTCACGTGGCGTGTCGGGCGCCCCGAGCTCCTCCAGGGTCCGCTCCAGCCACTGCGTCCAGAACGTCTCCAGGTCGATCCCGGCCCGCAGCACCACATGCCTCAGGCGGTCCTCCACCGTGTCCTTGCCGGGCGGGAAGTCCCGCTCCTCGATCTCCTCGTACTCGGCCAGCTGTCGCCGATGCAGGGCGAGATGGCGGTGGAGGTCCGCCTCGATGCCGTCCGTGCCGACGACCGCGGCCGCCCGCAGGCGCAGCAGCAGTGTGTCCCGCAACGGCTTGGGGTCCTGGCTCGCGGCCGTCCAGCGTGCCAGCTCGGCGCGGCCCGCGGGCAGGACCTCGTACTCCTTCTTCTGCCCGCGGGTGGCCTGCTGCGGCTCAAGGGCGCGGATGGACCCGTCCCGCTCCAGTTTTCCCAGCTCGCGGTAGATCTGCTGGTGCGTGGCCGACCAGAAGTAGCCGATCGACTTGTCGAACCTGCGGGTCAGCTCAAGGCCCGACGAAGGCTTTTCGAGCAGGGCGGTGAGGATCGCGTGCGGGAGTGACATGGCGGCCATCCTAGGTACGGCGTCCGGAGCGGACGCCCGGCGTCACGGGCCTCGGGGGTCACAGGGCCGCGGCGAGCTCCGTGCCCTGCTTGATGGCCCGCTTGGCGTCCAGCTCGGCCGCCACGTCGGCGCCCCCGATCAGGTGCGCGCTGTGCCCGCCGGCGAGCAGCTCCTCGTACAGGTCGCGGCGCGGGTCCTGGCCGGAGCAGAGGACGACCGTGTCGACGGGGATGACCGTGGACTGCCCGTCGACCGTGATGTGCAGGCCGGCGTCGTCGATGAGGTCGTAGCTCGCGCCCGCGACCATCGTGACGCCGCGGTGGCGCAGCTCGGTGCGGTGGATCCAGCCCGTGGTCTTGCCGAGGCCCTGGCCGACCTTGGAGGTCTTGCGCTGCAGCAGGTGGACCGAGCGCGGCGGGGTGGGGCGGTCGGGCGCGGTCAGGCCGCCGCGGTCCTTGTAGTCCATGTCGACGCCCCACTGCCGGAAGTACGTCGCCGGGTCCAGGCTGGCCTTGTCGCCGCTGTCGGTGAGGTACTCGGCGACGTCGAAGCCGATGCCGCCCGCGCCGATGATCGCGACGCGCTCCCCCACGGGCGCGCTGTCGCGCAGTACGTCGAGGTAGCCGACCACGCTGGGGTGGTCGATGCCGGGGATCTCGGGGGTGCGGGGCGTGACTCCGGTGGCCACGACGACCTCGTCGTACGCCGCCCCCGCGAGGCTCTCGGCCGTGGCGCGGGTGTTCAACTGGACCTGTACGCCGCGCAGTTCGAGCTGGGTGCGGAAGTAGCGCAGGGTCTCGTCGAACTCTTCCTTGCCGGGCACCTTGCGGGCGACGTTGAGCTGGCCGCCGATCTCGGACGCCGCGTCGATGAGCGTGACGTCGTGGCCGCGCTCGGCCGCCGACACCGCGAAGGCGAGTCCCGCCGGGCCCGCGCCGACGACCGCGACGCGCTTCTTGGTGCGGGTCGGGGCGAGGACGAGCTCGGTCTCGTGGCAGGCGCGCGGGTTCACCAGGCAGGAGGTGATCTGCAGGTTGAAGGTGTGGTCCAGGCAGGCCTGGTTGCAGCCGATGCAGGTGTTGATGGCGTCGGACTGCTCGGCCTCCGCCTTGGCGACGAAGTCGGGATCGGCGAGGAGCGGGCGGGCCAGGGAGACCATGTCGGCGGCGCCGTCGGCGAGCAACTGCTCCGCGAGCTCAGGGGTGTTGATGCGGTTGGTGGTCACGAGCGGCACGGAGACCTGACCCATGACCTTCTTCGTGACGAAGGTGTACGCGCCGCGCGGCACCGAGGTCGCGATGGTGGGGATGCGTGCCTCGTGCCAGCCGATGCCGGTGTTGATGATCGTGGCGCCCGCGGCCTCGATCTCCTTGGCGAGGTGAACGACCTCTTCGAGGGTCGAGCCGCCGGGGACGAGGTCCAGCATGGAGAGGCGGTAGATGATGATGAAGTCCGCGCCGACGCGCTCGCGTATGCGCCGGACGATCTCGACGGGGAAGCGGATGCGGTTCTCGTAGGCACCGCCCCAGCGGTCGTCGCGCTGATTGGTGGGGGCCGCGATGAACTCGTTGATCAGGTAGCCCTCGGAGCCCATCACCTCGACACCGTCGTAGCCCGCGAGCTTGGCGAGTTCGGCGGCGCGCACGAAGTCCTCGACGGTCTGCTCGACCTCGTCGTCCTCCAGGGCGCGCGGCACGAAGGGGCTGATCGGCGCCTTGAGCGCACTCGGCGCGACGAGGCCCTCGTGGTAGGCGTACCGCCCGAAGTGCAGGATCTGCATGGCGATCTTGCCGCCTTCGGCGTGCACGGCGGCCGTGATGCCCGCGTGCTCCTCCGCCTCCGCCTCGGTGGTCAGCTTGGCGCCGCCGTCCCAGGGGCGGCCGAGTTCGTTCGGGGCGATGCCGCCCGTGACGATGAGGCCGACACCGCCGCGCGCACGGGTCGCGTAGAACTCCGCCATCCGCCGGAAGCCGTCCGGTGCCTCCTCGAGGCCCACGTGCATGGATCCCATCAGGACCCGGTTGGGCAGGGTGGTGAAGCCCAGATCCAGGGGGTTCAGCAGGTTCGGGTAGCGGCTCATGCGGGCCCTCCGTACGCGATGTGTCGTCGGGACAGTTCTAGAGGACGCAGACCCCTTGTGCAACTAGTTGCATAAAGACGTGGCGGGCGCCACTTCGGCGCACGGCACGCTCCAGGTGGTCGATTCGCCCCTTTCGCCGGAAGATTCGCCGTGCGCAACAGGGGATTGACCATTCATCGAAGCACTCCTACGCTCCTCGCACCCCCACAGGTATATCGATTAACCCCTGGTTGTCATCGCCCTGGTTGGAGACATCCCGCTGTGCGCTCAACGATGAGTCGGCGCGGCTTCCTGGCCGCAGGTTCAGGCCTGGCCGCCGCCACCGCCCTGCCCGCCCTCGCCGGCTGTTCCATGCCGGCGTCGGCGGATTCCGATCCCGACACGCTCGTGGTGCACAGCCAGCTCGGCACCACCGCGCCGGGCTCGCCCACGTACCTGTCCGCCCTGAACACCTTCCGGGACGAGAACCCGGGCCTGACGGTGAAGAACCTGGTCAACGGCGACGACCTCGCGCAGGTCTACGAGACCTCCCGGCTGGCCCGCAAGGAGCCGGACGTCGTCATGGTGAACCTCTACGACAAGACGCTGGCCTGGACCGATGTCGGGGCCACCGTCGACGTCAAGGGCTACATGGACGACTGGGGGCTTCGACAGCGCGTCCTGCCCGTCGCCCTCGACGCCTGGACCGACGCCGGGGGACGCCTTCGGGCCTTCCCGTACTTCGCCACCAACTGGCCGGTCGCCTACAACACCGCGCTGCTCGACAAGGCCGGTGTCGACGCCGTCCCGACCACCGGCGACCAGCTGATCTCCGCCGCCCGCAAGCTCCGCGCCAAGGGCATCGCACCGGTGACCGTCGGCGGCAACGACTGGACGGGCCAGAAGCTCCTCGCCCAGATCATCCAGACCTTCCTCTCCCCCGACGAGGCGCGGAAGGTGTTCACGAGCGGCGACTTCAGCGGCAGCCGGGGCGCACGCGAGGGCATCGAGTACTTCACCGCCCTGCGTGACGCGGGTGTCTTCGCCGACAAGGCGCAGGGCCTGACGTCCGACACGATGACGACGCAGTTCAACACCGAGGCCGCCGCCATCGAGTCCGCGATGTCCTCGGCGCTCGCCAAGATCCCCGAGAAGGTCGCGCGGCACACCGAGGTCGGTGGCTGGCCGCTCTCGCCGGACGCCGCGCACGCCAAGCCGACGATCCTGCGGACGTACACCCTGATCGGTTTCTGGATCAGCCCGAACGGCACGAAGAAGCTGGACGCGGTCGAGAAGTTCCTGCGCTTCATGTACCGCCCCGACACCGTGTCCCGCTTCATCAAGGAGAGCGGCCGCGACATGGCGCTGCGCTCCGACACCCTCAGCACGGACTTCCCGCTGGTCGCCGACGCGCAGAAGCTCGGCAACGACGTCAGCGAGGCCCTGCTGCCCGACGTCTACGTCCCGCCGGCCGCCACGCAGCCGCTGATCACCGCGACCAGTACGGCGTTCACCCGGGGCACGAGCCCCGCCAAGGTGCGCTCCGTGCTCGAAGCCGCGTACCGCACCGCATGAGCCGCCCGCCCGAGCAGTTTTCTGGGAGTCACCCGAGATGACGACGCCGACGATGTCGACGAACGTGCCGCCGGGCGGGACCGAGGTCCGCCCCGCGCCCGCCGAGCCCCCGATCCGCAAGCGCCGCCAGGAAGGCGGCACGATCCTCGCCGTCCCCGCCCTGGTCTGGTACCTGGTCTTCATGGTCGGCCCGATGATCGCGATCTTCGTGATCGCGGCCCTGCACTGGCCGGGCATGCTGCAGCCCGTCTCGTTCGCCGGGTGGGACAACGTCCGTACGGTCTTCGACGACCCGGTGTTCTGGGACGCCGTGCGCAATACGGCGGTCCAGCTCGCCGTCGCGCTGCCGATCATGATCGTGTGCGCGTACATGCTGGGCTATTACGTGGCGCAGAAGCCGCCGGGCCACCGCGTCCTGCGCTACCTCCTCTTCATCCCCGGCCTGATCTCCACCCCGGCCAAGGCGATGGTGTTCTACGCCGCGCTCTCCCCCGACGGCCTGGTCAACGGCGCGCTGAAGTCGGTGGGCCTCGGCTCGGTGACCGACGCCTGGCTCGCCTCTCCCTCGACGGCGCTCGCCTGTCTGATCGTGCTCGACGTCTGGGGCGGCATCGGCTTCACCGCCGTCCTGTTCGCCGCCCGGCTCGGCAGCGTGCCCGAGGAGCTGGGTGAGGCGGCGCAGCTGGACGGTGCCGGGCATTGGCGGACGATGTGGCGCGTGCACTTCCCGGTCATCCGCGAGTACGTGGGCGTGGTGACGATGCTCCAGTTCCTCTGGACGTTCTTCGGGTCGGCGCAGCACGTCCTGCTGCTTACGCAGGGCGGTCCGGGCAGTTCGTCGACGACGCTGTCGTTCCTCGTCTACCAGAAGGCGTTCATCGCGGCCGACCTCGGCTACAGCCAGACCGTCGGCGTGATCCTCTTCCTGGTCGGCCTCGTCGGCCTGCTCACCATCCGCCGCGCGTTCCGCCAGAACTACTGACGCCGCACGCCCCCGATTGACCCCCGATTGGAGCCGGTCACCTTGAAGCACGGAAAGTCCTGGCTGCCCGCGCACATCCTGGCGTGGGCGTACGCGGCGCTGCTCGTCGTCCCCCTCTACTACCTGCTCGCCTCCGCCTTCAAGACGAACGAGCAGATCTTCGCCAGCCCGTTCTCCCTGCCCACCTCGCTGTCCTTGGGCAACTTCGGCACGGCTTTCGAGAGCGCCGATCTGGGACTCGCGGTCGTCAACTCGGCGCTGGTGACGGTCTTTTCGCTCGCGCTGACGCTGGCGCTCGCGATTCCGGCGGCGTTCGCGATCGCCCGCGCGACGGGCCGGCTCGGTGCCTTCGTGGAGAAGGTCTTCTCGCTGGGCTTCCTCATCCCGACGTTCGCCGCGCTCTTTCCCACGTTCCTCCTCGCGGCGGCGACCGGCCTCTTCCACACCCGCCTGTTCATGGTGCTCTTCCTGCCCGCCACCGCGATGCCACTGTCCGTCGTCATCCTGGTGCAGTTCATGCGGACCATCCCCAAGGAGATGGAGGAGGCGGCACGGATGGACGGCGCCTCCACGTTCGCGGTCCTGCGGCACGTCTACACGCCGATGTGTCTGCCCGGCATCGCGACGGTGCTGCTCCTGAACTTCCTGACGTTCTGGAACGAGTACCTGTACTCGCTCGTCATCATCGGCCCCGACCCGTCCCAGCGCACCGTGCAGGTCGCCCTGCCCACGCTGAAGTCCCTGACGGGAACGGATTACGGGGTGCTGACCGCCGGTACGGTACTGACTCTCGTACCGGTATGGGCCGTCTACACGGTGCTGCAGAAGCGGATGCAGCAGGCCCTCGTCAGTGGGGCGGTGAAGATGTGAACGGGTCGATCACGTCGGGCAGGGAGAGCGGCGGGCGTCCGACGATCAAGGCGGTCGCCGCGGCGGCCGGGGTCTCCACGGCCGCCGTCTCACAGGCCTTCAACGCCAAGGGTCGCATCTCCGATGCCACCCGGCGCCGCATCCTGGACGCCGCCGCCGAGCTCGGCTGGTCGCCCAGCGCCACGGCCACGGCACTGCGCAGCGCGCGGACCCGCACGCTCGCCCTCGTCGTGCGCCGCCCCACCGACGTGCTCGGCGCCGACCCGCACTTCAGCGAACTGATCACCGGCCTCGAGGGGGAACTGGCGCCGCGCGGCTACGGCTTGCTCCTCCACCTGGTCACGGACGTGGCCGAGGAGAGCGCGCTGTACGAGCGCCTGGCCGCCGAGGGCCGCGTCGACGGCGCCGTCCTGACCGACGCCCGCGCCGACGATCCACGACCGCCGCTCCTGCGCGGCCTGGGGCTGCCCGCCGTGCTGCTCGGCGCGCCCCACCCGGACGCGGCCGTGCCCACCGTGGGCCTGGGCAACCAGGGTGCCGGCATACACGAGGCCGTCGACCACCTCATGGAGCTCGGCCACCGGCGTATCGCCTACGTGTCGGGGCCCGCCGAACTGCTGCACACCGGACTGCGCAGGTCGGTCTTCGAAGAGACCCTGCTGATCAAGGGACTTGAGCCCGCAGCCGTCCTCGGCACCGACTTCTCCGAGGCGGCGGCCCTCGCCGCGACGGAGGAACTCCTCGGCATGGCGGAGCGCCCCACCGCCGTCATGTACGCCAACGACTCCATGGCGGTGTGCGGCATCGGGGCGGCTCAACGCGCCGGGCTGCGCGTCCCGGACGACCTGTCCGTCGTGGGCTACGACAACCTCCCGATCGGCCGCTGGCTGCACCCGCGCCTGACGACCGTCGACCAGCAGGTGCAGCGGGTCGGCGCGGCCGCCGCGCGGGCGCTGCTCGCGCGGTGCGGCGAGGACGTGCCGCCCGTGTCGCTCGACGACCGGCCACGGCTGGTCGTCCGCGAGTCGACGGGGCCCGCCCACTGACCGCCGCTTCTGATCACCTCTCCACCCCCGTACGGAAAGACCTGAGTACCACCATGCGACGCCACAGCGCCCAGCTCACCCACGACTCCGCCGTCCTGCCCTGGATCGGCGCCAACTTCTGGTCCCGTACCGGCGGTCCGCTGATGTGGCGGAACTACGACCCGAAGACGGTCCGCGAGGAACTCTCCGTGCTGCGCGAGCACGGCCTGACGATGACCCGCTCGTTCTTCTACTGGCCGGACTTCCACCCCGAACCGCACCGGATCGACGAGGAGTTGTGCGACCGTTTCCGCGACTTCCTCGACGCGCACACCGAGTCGGGGATGGGCACGGTGCCCACCTTCATCGTCGGGCACATGTCCGGCGAGAACTGGGACCCGGCGTGGCGCGGGGACCGCGACCTGTACGAGGACGTGTGGCTGGTCGGCCGCCAGGCGTGGTTCGTGTCCCAGATGACGCGCCGCTTCAAGGACCACCCGGCCGTCACCGGCTGGCTCATCACCAACGAGATGCCGGGCTACGGCCGCATCTACCAGGTCGACCCGCCCTCCAGCGATGTCGTCACCGCCTGGGCCCAGTTCATGTGTGACGCGGTGCGCGCGGCGGGCGGCACCCAGCCGGTGTCGCTCGGTGACGGCGCGTGGGGCATCGAGGTGACGGGCCGCGACAACGGCTTCTCGCTGCGGGACACGGCCGAGTACGTCGACTTCGTGGGCCCGCACGTCTACCGCTCCGACACGGACCGCGTACGTCAGCACTACCGCGCCGCCTTCGAGTGCGAGCTGGCCGGAGTCACCGAACAGCCGGTGATCCTGGAGGAGTTCGGCCTCTCGACGGACACCGTGTCGGCCGAGAACGCGGGCGTCTACTACCGCCAGACGCTCCACAACTCCCTCCTCGGCGGCGCGACCGGCTGGATGGCCTGGAACAACACCGACTACGACGACCTGTGGGACCAGTCGCCGTACGACCACCACCCCTTCGAGATGCACTTCGGCATCACGGACAGCACGGGCACACCCAAGGCGCCGCTCCACGAACTCGCTGCGTTTTCCGCCGTGTTGAAGCAGATCGACTTCGCCCGCTGCCGCCGCTCGGACGTGGACGCGGCGCTCGTCGTGCCCGCGTTCCTGGAGCGCGGTTACCCCTACAGCCGCCCCGCCGACCGGCCGCTGATCTTCACGTCCCTGCACCAGGGGTACGTGGCCGCGCGCGGCGCCAATCTTCCGGTGGGCCTCCTGCGCGAGGCGGACGGGCTTCCCGGGGACGCGGCGCTGTATCTCCTGCCGTCCACACGGCAGTTGACCACCCGGACGCGGCGCGATCTCGAGCGGCGGGCCCGCGAGGGCGCCACCGTCTACCTGTCGTTCTGCTCCGGCGAGCACCCCGGGACACGCGGCCCGTGGTTCGACGACCTGGACGGCCTCTTCGGGGTCGAACTCCAGCTCACCTACGGGGTGGCCGAGCCCATCGAGGACGATGTCCTGGAGCTGACCTTCATCGAGGAGTTCGGGGGGATCGCGGCGGGCGAGACCCTGCGCTTCCCGGTCGCCGGCAACGAGGACAGCCGCGCCTATCTGCCGGTCGTCCCGACCGGGGCGCGCGTCGTCGCGAAGGACGCGCACGGCCGCCCGGCGCTCCTCGTCCACGAGACGGGCCGTGGCCGCACGGTCCTCGCCACCTATCCCCTGGAGCACATGGCCGCGCGCACCGCCCGCGTCAACCCCGAGCAGACGCACCGGCTGTACGCGGCCCTGGCCCGACTCGCGGGCGTGCGGCGGCCGGTCACGGTCGACAGCCCCTACATAGCGGCGGACGCCCTGGTGCACGAGGACGGGCGGCGCTTCGTGTGGCTGGTCAGCCAGTCGGAGGAGGAGCTGACGGCCCGTCCCGAGGTGGACGGTTCGCTGCACGACCTGGAGACGGGCGAGGCGGTGGAGGAGGTGCGGCTCGCCCCGTTCGGCGTGCGCGTCCTCGAACAGCGATGAGCGGGCCGCTGTACCGGAAGGCGGACGCTCCGGTCGCCGACCGGGTGCGCGATCTGCTCTCCCGGATGACGCTCACCGAGAAGGTGGGCCAGGTCAACCAGCGGATGTACGGCTGGGACGCCTACGAGCGCACGGCCGGTTCACCGGGCGGCCACCGCCTGACGGACGCCTTCCGCGCCGAGGTCGCCGCGTTCGACGGGATGGGCGCGCTGTACGGACTGCAGCGCGCCGACCCGTGGTCGGGAGTGACGTTCGCGGACGGCATCACGGCGGCGGACGCGGCGCGGGTGGCCGACTCGGTGCAGCGGCATGTCATGTCGAGCACCCGGCTCGGCATTCCGGTCCTGATGGTCGAGGAGGTCCCGCACGGCCATCAGGCCCTGGACGGCACGGTCCTGCCGGTGAATCTCGCGGTGGGCGCGACCTGGGACCCCGATCTGTACGAGGCCGCGGCGGCGGGCGCCGCCGCCGAGCTGCGTGCCCGGGGCGGCCATGTCGCCCTCGTCTCCGCGCTCGACCTGGTCCGGGACCCGCGCTGGGGCCGCTCGGAGGAGTGCTTCGGCGAGGACCCGTATCTGGCGGCGCGCTTCACGCAGGCGCTGGTGCGGGGCATGCAGGGTGACGGCGCCTCGTACGCCCCGGACCGGGCGGCGGTCGTGCTCAAGCACTTCGCCGGGCAGGGCGCGACGGTCGGCGGCCGCAACAGCGCGGCGACGGAGCTCGGTCCGCGCGAACTGCGCGAGATCCACCTGGTCGCGGCGCGGGCGGGCGTCCGTGCCGGCGCGGCAGGCGTCATGGCCGCGTACAACGAGTACGACGGCCTGCCGTGCGCGGCCAACCGCGAGCTGCTCACCGGTCTCCTGCGCGAGGAGTGGGGGTTCACGGGCCTGGTCATGGCCGACGGGTGCGCGCTCGACCGTCTTGTACGCCTTGCCGGTGACCCGGTGGCTGCCGGTGCGCTCGCCCTGGACGCGGGCACCGACCTGAGCCTGTGGGACGGCTGCTTCCCGCGGCTCGCGGAGGCGGTGGAGCGGGGCCTGGTCTCCGAGGACGCCCTGGACGCGGCGGTCGCCCGTGTCCTGACGCTGAAGTTCCGCCTGGGTCTCTTCGAGCGGCCCTACGTCGGCGAGGCCGACCGGCAGCCCGCGCGGCAGTCCGGGCTGAGTGAGCGCCTGGCCCGCGAGTCCGTCGTCCTGCTCAGCCATGACGGGGCGACCCTCCCGCTGGCGGACCCTCCCCGCATCGCCGTCATCGGCCCCAACGCCGACTCGCTCCCCCAGCAGCTCGGCGACTACACCGCGCCGCAACGCCCCGGGACCGGGCTGACCGTCCTCGACGGCATCAGGGCGGTGGCGCCACCGGGGGTCGATGTGGCGTACGCGCGGGGCTGTGAGCTGGTCGGCGACGACCGCGCCGGGGTCGCGGATGCGGTGGAGCTCGCCGCGGGCGCCGACACGGCCGTGCTGGTGCTCGGCGGGTCGAGCGCGCGGGAGGCCGACACGCGTTTCGACAGCAACGGGGCGGCCGTCATCGCCCCGGGCGGCCCGGTGGGCATGACGTGCGGCGAGGGGGTCGACCTCGCCGAACTGAGTCTGCCGGGCGGCCAGTCGGCGCTGCTCGAAGCCGTGGCCGCCACCGGCACGCCCGTCGTCGTGGTCCTCGTCCAGGGGCGCCCGCATGCCGTGCCGGAGCTGTCCGGGCAGGCCCGTGCCGTGCTCTGCGCCTGGTATCCGGGGCCGTGGGGAGGCCGGGCGGTGGCCGACGTGCTCTTCGGGCGCGCGGAGCCCGTGGGGCGGCTCCCGGTCTCCGTGCCGCGCTCGGCCGCCCAGTTGCCGGTGTTCTACAACGCCAAGGATCACGGCTACCGGGGCTATGTGGACCAGCCCGCCACCGCGCTGCACGCCTTCGGCCACGGCCTCTCGTACACGACCGTCGCGTACGGGGAGCCCCGGCTCTCACGCACGGAGGTGCCGGTCACCGATCCCGCGCTCACCTGCACCGTCGCCGTGACGAACACGGGCGCGCGGTCCGTGCGGGAGACCGTGCAGCTCTATGTGCGCCGCCTCTCGGGGTCCAGCTCCTGGCCGCGCGTCCGTGAGCTGCGCGGCTTCGCCCGGGTGGACCTGGCGCCCGGCGAACGGGCCGAGGTCGCCTTCGCCGTCGAGGCGGATACCCTGGCCTCGCTGGACCGGTCCCTGCGGTTCGTGGTGGAGCCGGGCGAGATCCTCCTGGAGACGGGGCCCTCGTCCGACCGCACGCACGGCGCGCCGCTGGCGCTGACGTTCGCCGCCGCGCGGGGGTGAACGCCACGTCCGATTCCCGCCAGCCGCGCACCCCCGTACCCCGCAGACTTGGGGACGTCACCGGGGACAGGTCACCGGGGTAAGAGGGAGCATCTGATGAGCAAGGTCATGGCCAAGGCTGTCTACACGACCGTCGAGAGCCCGCTGGGCGAGCTGCTGCTGGTCGGCGAGGAGTCGGCCACCGCGCACGGCGGCACCGCGCTGGCCTCGCTGTCCCTGCCGGGGCAGAAGGGCGGCGTCGTCGTCCAGGACGGGTGGGTGCGCGACGACGAGGCCTTCGCCGTGATCGCCGGGCAGCTGCGCGCGTACTTCGAGGGGACGCTGACGCGTTTCGACATCCAGTACGCGAGCGGCGTGGGCACCGACTTCCAGCGGCGGGTCTGGCAGGCGCTCGACACTCTCCCGTACGGCACGACCACCACGTACGGGAAGCTCGCCGAACAGCTCGGCCTCTCGCGTGTGGCGGTCCGCGCCCTGGGCACGGCGATCGGGCGCAACCCCCTGCTCGTCGTCCGCCCCTGCCACCGCGTCATCGGCGCCGACGGCTCGCTGACCGGGTACGCGGGCGGCCTCGAGGCCAAGCGGCGGCTCCTGGACCTGGAGTCGAGGAGCTAGGGCCCCGGCCCGCCGGACCGCTCAGCGTCCGCCGCGGTGGCCCAGGCGCTCCGAGAGATCGCCCGCGCCCTTGGCCGCCAGCTCGGCCAGTTCGTGTTCGCGCTGCTCGCTCCAGCGGATCATCGGCACGGAGATGGACAGCGCGGCGACGACGTGGCCCGCGCTGTCACGGACCGGGGCGGCCACGCAGCTGACGTCCGGGTTCGACTCGCGGTGTTCGGCCGCGACACCGCGCTCCCGGATGTCGGCGAGCGCGGAGAGCAGCGCGTCCGGCTCCGTGATGCTGTTCTGCGTCATCGCCACCAATTCCCGCCCCGCGAGCCGGGATTCGAGCTCCGTCTGCGGCAGTGAGGCGAGCAGCATCTTGCCCACCGACGTGCAGTGCGCGGGCAGTTTGCGGCCCGCGGCGGAGACCATGCGCACGGCGTGCGTGGAGTCCACCTTGGCGATGTAGATGACGTCCGTGTCCTCGAGGACCGCCACATGGACCGTCTCGTCGCAGGTCTCGGCGACCTCGCGGGCCACCTGCTGCCCCTCGGCGGCGAGGTCGAGCTGCTCCGCGTACCGGCTGCCGAGCTGGTAGGCGCGTACGCCGAGGCGGTAGCGGCCCGTCTGGTCCGGTATCTGGACAAGGTACGAGCGGGCGGCGAGGGTGGTCAGCAGTTCGTGCACGGTGGTCCGCGGCAGCCGGAGCCTGCGGGTGACCTCGGGGG
The DNA here is from genome assembly GCF_053610705.1 of Streptomyces sp. NPDC054872. Taxonomy (NCBI): domain Bacteria; kingdom Bacillati; phylum Actinomycetota; class Actinomycetes; order Kitasatosporales; family Streptomycetaceae; genus Streptomyces; species Streptomyces sp. NPDC054872. The sequence goes on from NZ_JBSGYY010000022.1 coordinate 12,744, forward strand.
CGGACAGCGTCCCGTCGCCCTCCAGGAACAGTTCCAGTATGTCCAGCGCCCTGGTCACCGCGGGAACGAGTCGTCCCATGGTCGGCCTCCCACCCCGTGCGGCCGAAATCGCGTCCACGTCAGGCTTGCAGATGCGTCCGAAACTTCGGTCAACGATCGATATGACGAACACAGGCTAGACACAGCGGCCTTCGGCGCGCAACGGCCTGCGGGTCACCGGTCGGCCCAAGACCGTTTCGCGCGACCCATTGACACCCTGCCGCCTGCGTGAATACGGTCACGCCAACATTTCGAACGTGTGACGAAATACCGAACAACCAAGGGGCAACTGCCTTGCGTATTACGGGAATCAGCACGCACGTGGTGGGAACGCCGTGGCGCAATCTCACCTACGTCCAGGTCCACACCGACGAAGGCCTCACCGGCGTCGGCGAGACCCGCATGCTCGGCCACACCGACGCACTGCTCGGCTACCTCCACGAGGCTGCGGCCAATCACGTCGTGGGGTCCGATCCGTTCGCGGTCGAGGATCTCGTGCGGAGGATGAAGTACGGCGACTACGGCCGGGCCGGCGAGATCGTCATGTCGGGCATCGCCTGTGTGGAGATGGCCTGCTGGGACATCAAGGGCAAGGCACTCGGCGTGCCGGTCTGGCAGCTCCTGGGCGGAAAGGTCACCGACAAGGTCAAGGCGTACGCGAACGGCTGGTACACCACCGAGCGCACTCCGGAGGCCTATCACAAGGCCGCGCAGAGCGTGATGGAGCGCGGCTACCGCGCCCTGAAGATCGACCCGTTCGGTACCGGGCACTTCGAGCTCGACCAGGCGGGCACGTCGTACGCGGTCTCGCTGATCGAGGCGGTGCGGGACGCGATCGGTCCGGACGCCGAGCTGATGCTGGAGATGCACGGCCGGTTCAGCCCGTCCACGGCCGTGCGTCTCGCGCGGGAACTCGCGCCGTTCAAGCCGGCCTGGCTGGAGGAGCCGGTGCCGCCGGAGAACCTCAAGGCCCTGGAGAAGGTCGCCGCCAAGGTGGACATGCCGATCGCCACCGGCGAGCGCATCCACGACCGGATCGAGTTCCGCGAGCTGTTCGAGTCGCAGGCCGCCGACATCATCCAGCCGGACGTCGGCCACATCGGCGGCATCCTGGAGACCCGCAAGCTGGCCGCGACCGCGGAGACGCACTACACGCTCGTCGCGCCGCACAACGTCGGCGGCTCGGTACTGACGGCGGCATCGCTGCAAGTCGCCGCCTGCACGCCCAACTTCAAGATCCTGGAGCACTTCAACGACTTCGCGGACGCGGAGATCAAGAAGGTCGTCAAGGGCGCTCCCCAGGTGGTCGACGGCTACTTCGAGGTGTCGCACGCACCGGGCCTCGGCGTCGAGCTGGACACGGACGCGGCGGCGGAGTTCCCGCAACAGCAGGCGCGGTTCGACCTGTGGGCCGAGGGCTGGGAGAAGCGCGCTCCCAAGGCAGCCGCGAAGTGAGCGCCGACTCCCGCGCGATCGTCGTCGACCGGCCGGGCGCGCACCGGCTCACGGTCGGGGCGCGGCCCGAGCCGGGACCCGGCGAGGTCCTGGTCCGGGTGGCAGCTGCGGGGATCTGCATGAGCGACCGTGAGGTGTACGACGGCCACCGGGACCCCGCCTACGTGCGCTACCCGGTGATCCCCGGGCACGAGTGGTCCGGCACCGTCGAGGCCACCGGCGAGGGCGTCGACCCGGCGCTCACCGGGCACAAGACCGTCGCCGAGGGCTTCCGCGCCTGCGGTACCTGCGAACGCTGCCGCGAGGGCGAGACGAGCCTGTGCGGCGGCGGGTACGCGGAGACCGGCTTCACCGAGCCCGGCGCCTTCGCCGACCACGTGGCCGTACCCGCCAGGCTGTTGCACCTTTTGCCCGCGGACGCGGACCTGGCCGCCGCGGCCCTGCTCGAACCCGCCGCGGTGATCGCGGGAGCGGTGCGGACGGGGCGGCCGAGGCCCGGCGAGCGGATCGCGGTGGTCGGCGCGGGCACCCTCGGGATGCTGGCGGTACAGCTCCTTGCCGCAGCGTCGCCCGGCGAGCTCGTCGTGATCGACCCGCGGGCCGAACGCGGCCGCCAGGCGCTGGACTTCGGGGCGAGCGAGAGCCTGACGCCCGCCGAGGCGGAGGGGTACCACGGTCGTTTCGACCTCGTGGTGGAGACCGCGGGGGCGCCGAGCACGGCCGCCTCGTCGTGTCTTCTCGCGCGCAGGGGCGGCCGGGTCGTGCTGACCGGCATGTTCACGCCCGGCGCGGCCGGCATCGATCCGGTGCATCTCTCGCTGAGCCAGCTGGAGGTGCGCAGCGTCTTCGGCGCGCCGTCAAGGGCCTGGTCGGACGCGGTCCGCGCGTTCGAGCTCGGACTGCTCGACCCGGCGCCGCTCATCACGCACGAGTTCCCGCTGGAACAGTTCGGCGAGGCGGTGGCGCTGGTCGGCGGCGGCGACCCGAAGACCGGGAAGGTGCTGCTCCGCCCCTGAGGTGTCCCCACCGAACCGACCAACGTACGAAATACCGAACACAGCAGAATTCACAGCAGAATTCACCGCGTATGGGAGTCCCGTGACCAGCCCGTCAGCACCCCGCCGCCCCGGCGTCGACGCCCTCGCCCGCATCGGGCACCCCGTACCCGCCGTCGATCCGGCCGACACGTCCCCGCACACGTTCCCCGACGGTGGCACCTGGCGCACCGAGATCCCCTCGGTGGAGGGCCCCGAGGCGCTGGCCGTCGTCCTCAAGGAGAGCTCGCGGCTCGACGTGCCGATCCACCGGATCAGCCAGGGCAGCGGCATCTGGATGCTCTCCGACGACGAGATCACCGAGATGGTGGAGGCCTGCGCCGAACGGGACATCGAGCTCTGCCTGTTCACCGGGCCGCGCGGCACCTGGGACATCGGTGCCGCGACCCGCACCGACTCCGGCGGCGCGGGGCTCCGCTCACGCGGCCACGACGCGCTCGCCGGATGCGTCGAAGACGCCGTGCGGGCCACCGAGTTGGGCGTGAAGTGCCTGCTCGTCGCCGACGAGGGCGTCCTGTGGACACTGCATCGGCTGCGGGTGGCCGGTGTACTCCCCGCCGACACCACGTTCAAGGTCTCGGCCCTGATCGGCCCGGTCAACCCGGCCTCGTACGCCGTCTACGAGCGACTCGGCGCCGACTCGCTCAACGTCCCGTCCGACCTCACCCTGGACCACTTCACGGAGATCCGCCGGGCCAGCCGCGCCCCGATGGACCTGTACGTCGAGGCGCCCGACGACCTCGGCGGCTATGTCCGGATGTACGAGGCGGCCGAGCTGATCCGGCGCGGCGCCCCGCTCTACCTCAAGTTCGGCCTGAGCAAGTCCCCCGGCATCTACCCCTACGGTGCCCACCTGCGCGACCACACCCTGGACACCGCACGCGAGCGGGTCCGCCGTGGCCGTCTCGCCCTCGACCTGCTCGCCCGGCACGGCGCGGACGGCGGGATGTCTCCGCTCGGCTCACGCCTGCCCGGCGAGCTCCAGCGCTTCCCCGTCCCGGAAGGGGACTGATCCATGAGAACCCGCATATCCCGCATGCGGCTCACCGCCGCGGTGGCCACCGTCGTACTCCTCGGCTCGCTGACCGCCTGCGGCCAGGAGGCCAAGGGCGGCAGCCGCTACCAGCCGGACGAGGGCAAGGGCAGCACCATCGGTCTGGCGATGCCCACCAAGTCCTCCGAGCGGTGGATAGCCGACGGCAACAACATGGCCGAGCAGTTCCAGAAGGCCGGCTACAAGACCGATCTGCAGTACGGCGACGACAAGGTCGAGAACCAGATCGCCCAGCTGGAGAACATGATCACCAAGGGGCGCAGCCTCCTGGTGGTCGCCGCCATCGACGGCTCCGCGCTCACCGAGGTCCTGCAACGCGCGGCCGACGCGAACATCCCCGTGATCTCGTACGACCGCCTCATCCTCGGCACGGACAACGTCGACTACTACGCGTCGTTCGACAACGAGCGCGTCGGCCGCCTGGAAGCCCAGTACATCGTCGACAAGCTGAAGCTGGGCAAGCCCGAGAAGGGCGGCGACGCGAAGAACATCGAGCTGTTCGCGGGCTCGCCGGACGACAACAACACGAAGTACTTCTGGAACGGCGCCATGAAGGTGCTCGAGCCGTACTTCAAGAGCGGCCAGCTCAGCGTCCGCAGCAAGCAGACGAAGATGAACCAGGCCACCACGCTGCGCTGGGACGGCGGCACCGCGCAGAAGCGCATGGACGACCTGATCAGCAAGAACTACGGCTCCGCGAAGGTGGACGCGGTCCTCTCGCCGTACGACGGGATCTCCATCGGGATCATCTCCGCGCTGAAGAGCGCGGGATACGGCTCCAAGAGCCAGCCCCTGCCGGTCATCACCGGGCAGGACGCGGAGCTCGCGTCGGTGAAGTCCATCATCCGCGGCGAGCAGACGCAGACGGTGTTCAAGGACACCCGCAAGCTGGCGGCGCAGACGGTCGCCATGGGTGACGCGGTCCTGAACGACAAGAAGCCCAAGGTCAACAACACCAAGGACTACAACAACGGCAAGAAGACCGTGCCGTCCTTCCTCCTCGACCCGGTCAGCATCGACAAGTCCAACACCCAACTCCTGGTGGACGAGGGCTACTTCAAGGCCGGGCAGCTCTCATGAGCGGCCCCGTCCTCGAGATGCGCGGCATCACCAAGACGTTCCCCGGCGTCAAGGCGCTCTCCGACGTGAACCTGACCGTGGGCCCCGGGGAGATCCACGCGATCTGCGGCGAGAACGGCGCGGGCAAGTCGACGCTGATGAAGGTCCTCAGCGGCGTCCACGAGCACGGCAGCTACGACGGCGAGATCCACTTCGAGGGCAAGCAGATGGCCTTCAAGGACATCCGCGCCAGCGAGAAGCACGGCATCGTGATCATCCATCAGGAGCTGGCTCTCGTCCCGTACCTGTCCATCGCCGAGAACATCTTCCTGGGCAACGAACAGAGCACCCGGGGCTTCATCGACTGGAACGACACGCTGCGCAGGGCGAGCGCACTGCTCAAGCGGGTCGGCCTGAACGAGAAGCCGCAGACCCCGGTGGCCGACATCGGCGTGGGCAAGCAGCAACTGGTCGAGATCGCCAAGGCCCTGTCGAAGGAGGTGAAGCTGCTCATCCTCGACGAGCCGACGGCCGCCCTGAACGACGAGGACAGCGCCAAGCTGCTCGACCTCATCCTGGAGCTGCGCGACCAGGGCATCGCCTGCATCATCATCTCGCACAAGCTGAACGAGATCCGGGCCATCGCCGACTCGGTCACGACCCTGCGCGACGGGCGGACCATCGAGACCCTGACGGTGCGTGAGACCCCGTCCGCCGAACCGCAGTTGTCGGAGGACCGCATCATCCGCGGCATGGTCGGCCGCGACCTCGACCACCGCTTCCCCGACCGCACGCCCTACGAGGGCGAGGACGCGGGCTCGCTCGCGCTGTCCGTCGAGGGCTGGACGGTGCGACATCCGGTCGACCACCACCGCAAGGTCGTCGACGACGTGTCGCTGACCGTGCGGCGCGGCGAGATCGTCGGCATCGCGGGCCTGATGGGCGCGGGCCGCACCGAGCTCGCGATGTCCGTCTTCGGGCGTTCCTACGGCTCGTACGTCACCGGCACGGTGGCCGTCGGCGGGCGCGAGGTCTCGACGAAGAACGTGCCCGCCGCCGTCGACGCGGGGATCGCGTACGTCACCGAGGACCGCAAGCAGTACGGCCTCAACCTCATCGACAACATCAACCGCAACATCTCCCTGCCCTCGCTCTCGGGCATGCGGCGCAAGGACGGCTTCGTCGACGAGCACCGCGAGCGCTCCGTCTCCGAGCGCTACCGCAAGTCGATGAACATCAAGGCCCCCACCGTCTTCGAGCAGGTGGGGCGGCTCTCCGGCGGCAATCAGCAGAAAGTCGTCCTGAGCAAGTGGATCCACGCCGATCCCGAGGTCCTGATCCTCGACGAACCGACCCGCGGCATCGACATCGGCGCGAAGTACGAGATCTACACCGTCATCGACAAGCTGGCGGCCTCGGGCAAGGCGGTGCTGTTCATCTCCTCCGAACTGCCCGAGCTGCTCGGGATGTGCGACCGGATCTACACGATGGCCGAGGGCCGGCTGACCGGTGAGGTCGACCGCGCGGACGCCACCCAGGAACTCCTGATGCGCCACATGACCAAGAACAGAAGCTGAGGCATCCGCCATGACCACCACGTCCACGCCACCACGTGACGCGTCGTCCGCGCCGTCCGCCAAGGAGTCCACGCGTGCCCTGCTGCTGCAGAGCGTGCGCTCCAACATGCGCCAGTACGGCATGCTCGTCGCCCTGGCCTTCATCGTCATCCTCTTCCAGATCTGGACCGACGGCACGCTGCTCCTGCCGAACAACGTCTCCAACCTGATCCAGCAGAACGGCTACATCCTCATCCTGGCCATCGGCATGATGATCGTCATCATCGCCGGGCACATCGACCTGTCCGTCGGCTCACTGGTCGCCTTCGTCGGTGCCATGTCGGCGGTGATGATGGTCAAGCACGACATGCCCTGGGTGCTCGCACTCGTCCTGTCGCTCCTCATCGGCGCGGTCGCGGGCGCGTGGCAGGGCTTCTTCATCGCCTACGTCGGCATCCCGTCGTTCATCGTGACCCTGGCCGGCATGCTGCTCTTCCGCGGTCTCACGCAGATCGTCCTGGAGGGCCAGTCGCTCTCGCCGTTCCCCGAGGGCTTCCAGAACATCGCCAAGGGGTTCATCCCCGAGATGGGCCCGTACACGCAGTACCACAATCCGACCCTTGTACTCGGCCTGGTGACGGTCGCGTTCCTGATCTTCCGCGAGTGGCGCAGCCGCAAGCAGCAGCTTGCCTACGACCTCGACGTGATGCCGACGGGCCTGTGGGCGGCCAAGCTGGTGGCGATCTCCGCCGCCGTCATCGCCTTCACGCTGACCCTCGCGAGCTTCCACGGCGTGCCCGTGGTCCTGCTCATCATGTGCGGTCTGCTCATCGCCCTCGGCTATGTGATGCGCAACGCCGTCGTCGGCCGTCACGTCTACGCGCTCGGCGGCAACAAAGCCGCGGCGAAGCTGTCCGGCGTCAAGGACAAGCGCGTCACCTTCCTGATCTTCGTGAACATGGGCGTGCTCGCGGCCCTCGCGGGCTGTGTGTACGCGGCGCGGCTGAACGCGGGCACCCCGCAGGCGGGCCTGAACTTCGAACTCGAGGCCATCGCGGCCTCGTTCATCGGCGGTGCGTCGATGAGCGGCGGCGTCGGCACGGTGATGGGCGCCGTGATCGGTGGCCTGGTCCTCGGCGTCCTGAACAACGGCATGTCCCTGGTGAACATCGGCACCGACTACCAGCAGGTCATCAAGGGGCTCGTACTGCTCGCCGCGGTCGGCTTCGACGTCTGGAACAAGCGCAAGGTGGGGCGCTGAGCCCCAGTTGACCGACCGCGCCTCGCCCTGTGATTCATCGCACCGTCGATCGCCCTTCGGGCTCGTCCTCAAACGCCGGACGGGCTGAGAATTAGGAGCCGCACATGGAAACGAGCAGACGCACCGTCCTGGCATCGGCCGCCGCCGTCGGCCTCACCGCCGCCGTCGCGGGCACCTCGTACGCGTCGGCGGGCCGCACGCCCACCAAGGAGCTCTTCGGCAAGCTCGCGGACGGCACCAAGGTGTACCGCTGGTCCCTCGCCAACGGCGGCACCCGCATGAAGGTGCTCTCGTACGGCGGCATCGTGCAGTCCCTCGAACTGCCGGACCGGCACGGCCGGTACACCAATGTGTCCCTCGGCTACGACACCATCGAGGCGTACGTCGCCGGGACCACCTTCTTCGGCGCGACGATCGGCCGCTACGGCAACCGCATCGCCAAGGGCCGCTTCACCCTGGACGGCAAGACGCACCAGCTCTCCGTGAACGACGGAGAGAACAGCCTGCACGGCGGGGCCAGGGGCTTCGACACGCGGGTGTGGGACGTCGAGCCGTTCAAGGACTCGTCCGGCGTCGGCCTGCGCATGCATTACACGAGCGTCGACGGCGAGATGGGTTACCCCGGAACGCTGCGGGTGACCGTGACGTACACGCTCGACGCACGCGGTGACTGGCGCATCGACTACGCGGCGACCACGGACAAGGCCACCGTGGTGAACCTGACCAACCACACGTACTACAACCTCGCGGGCGAGGGCAGCGGCGACATCATGGGGCATGAACTGGCCCTGTCCGCCTCCCGGTTCACGCCCACCGATACCGGTCTCATCCCGACGGGCGAGCTGGCGAAGGTGGCGGGCACGCCCTTCGACTTCCGGCGCGCGAAGACCGTCGGCGAGGACATCCGGGTCTCGCACCCGCAACTGGTGACCGCCAAGGGCTTCGACCACAACTGGGTCCTGGACAAGGGCATCACCAAGCGCCCCGAGCACTTCGCCACGCTGCGGGACCCGGAGTCGGGGCGCACCCTGAAGATCGCCACGACCGAGCCCGGTGTGCAGTTCTACTCCGGGAACTTCCTGGACGGCACCCTCACCGGGCCCTCGGGACGCACCTATCGGCAGGGTGACGGCATGTGCCTGGAGACCCAGCACTTCCCGGACTCCCCCAACCAGCCAAAGTTCCCCTCGACGGTGCTGCGCCCCGGCCAGACCTACCGGTCCAGCACGGTGCACAGCTTCTCGGCGCGCTGAGCCGTGCGCACCAGAATCCTGATCCCGCTCCTTGCCCTGATGGCCGGGCTGCTCGCAACTCCCGCGCACGCGGAGCCAACCCGTGCCAAGCAGAAGTACGCGGGTTACCTCTTCAGCTACTTCACCGGTGAGGGCACCGCGGACGGCGAGCAGATCCGCATGGCCCTCAGTAACGGCAACGACCCGACGCGGTACCGGGAGTTGAACGGCGGCAAGCCGGTGCTGACCTCGCAGCTCGGCACCAAGGGGCTGCGCGACCCGTTCATCATCCGCTCCCCGAAGGGCGACAAGTTCTACCAGATCGCCACCGACCTGCGGATGTACGGGGGCGGCGGCGGCAGCTGGGACCAGGTGCAGCGCACCGGCAGCAAATCCATCATGGTGTGGGAGTCCACCGACCTGGTCCACTGGACCGACCAGCGCCTGGTGAAGGTCGCCCCGGACACGGCGGGCAACACCTGGGCCCCGGAGGCGTACTACGACGAGAAGCAGAAGGCGTACGTCGTCTTCTGGGCCTCCAAGGTGTACGCAGCCGACGATCCGGGCCACACGGGGTCGACGTACAACAAGATGCTGTACGCGACGACGAAGGACTTCCGCACCTTCAGCAAGGCGAAGGTGTGGAACGACCCGGGTTACTCGGTGATCGACTCCACGGTGGTCAGGGAGGGCCGCGACTACTACCGCTTCACCAAGGACGAGCGGGACCCGGCGTCCGGCACCCCCTGCTCGAAGTTCATCACCGCGGAGAGGTCGAGGAGCCTGACGGACACGTCGTACGACTTCGTGGCCGACTGCATCGGGAAGGGTGTGATCGACCGGGGCGAGGGCCCCGCGGTGTTCAAGGCCAACACCGGGAACAGGTGGTACATGCTCATCGACGAGTTCGGCGGGCGCGGTTACGTCCTCTTCGAGACGACGGACCTCGCGTCGGGCCAGTGGACCGAGACGAAGGACGCCGCGCTGCCTCCGGGTGCCCGGCACGGCACGGTGCTGCCGGTGACCCAGGCGGAGTACGACCGGCTGCTGGGCAGCTGAAACAGCACTGCGGCACGGCCGGGGGGTGTGGCCGTGCCGCAGTGCTGTGCGTGCCGCTACTTGTAGCTGATGTCCGCAGCCGTGAACTTGCAGTGCTTGCCGTCGGGGCCCGTGCCCGTCTTGGGCGGCTCGGCGCCGGTGTTGTTGCCGGTGAAGCGGTCGCAGGTGGCGATCTTCTTGCCGCTGTCGCCGTGGATGCGGATGTTGCGCAGCGCGGCCGTGTCACCGTAGTTGGTGTTGATGCCGACGATCGACTTGCCGGGGGCGGTGATGTCGACGTCGTTCACGATGATGTTCCGCTGGTACTGCTTGGAGCAGTTGCCGCAGGCGCGCACCAGCTTGCCGAAGTCGGAGACCTGGAACTTCGTCACGACCAGCTTGCCCGCGCCGTTGAACTGGAAGACCTTGTCGTCGGCCTTCCTCGCGCCACCGCCGTAGACGGTGTACGTCGAGCCCGCCGACGTCCCCTTGAAGGTCGCCGCGTCCTCGCCGACGTCCTCCCACCACACGTTCTGCAGCGTGCAGCTGCCCGCGCAGTGGACGCCGTCCGCGGCCGGGGAGCCCAGGATGACGTTCTTGAGTGTCGCGCCGTCCTTCAGCTTGAAGACCGGGTCCTGGCCCTCGTCCTGGCCGTCGCCGCCCAGGTCGCCGGTGCCGTAGTGCCGCTTGAGGCCGCCGTCGTAGGTGCCCGAGACCTCGATGGTCTTGGACGTCGGCTTCTGGCCCTTGGCCTCGGGCCAGGCGGTCGCCGCCCCCGCGGTCGACATCATGGTGGTGGTGAGGAGGGCGGCGCCGGTCATGCCGAGCGCGGCAATGGCGCCGACGACGGCACGGCGCTTGGTGAGTCCTCGGCGATGACGGACGCGCTTGTTCGCTCGTGGGGTCATGTTCCCGGATCATTCCTTCGGTGGTGGAGGGCTTACACGTCCTTGTCGCCGCCGCCCGCCGAAGGGTTGCCGCCCAGGTCCGGCCAATCCGCCGCCGTCCGCACCGTGAAGGCGCGTGTGCTCCCCTCCACGGTGACCTCGACCTTCGCGCCGTCCCGTGCGGCGCGGAAGACGGCCGCGGGCCTGCCCGCCAGGTCCGGCACGGTGATCTGGGTGCCGTCCGCTTCCGGGGTGACCAGGAGGGTGAGGTCCTGGAGCCAGTCGCCGTCCGCGCGCCGGTCGTCGGCGCCCAGCGGGAGCAGCGCACCGGGGCGCACATACAGGGGGAGGCTGTCGAAGCCGTGGGTCTCCCGGCGCCAGCCAGGACCCTGGACCGTCTCGCCGGTCAGGAGGTGGGTCCAGGTGCCTTCGGGCACGTAGAACTCGACGTCCCCCTCGGCGGTGAAGACCGGGGCGACCAGGAGGTCGGGGCCGAGCATGTACTGGCGGTCCAGGGTGCGGCAGGCCGGGTCGGCCGGGAACTCCAGGAGCATCGGACGCATGACGGGGACGCCCGTGCGGTGGGCCTCGACGGCGGCCGCGTACAGATAGGGCATGAGGCGGTGCTTGAGCCGGGTGAACTTCCGGGCCACCTCGACCGCCTCGTCACCGAACGCCCACGGCACCCGGTAGGAGACGTTGCCGTGCAGCCGGCTGTGCGAGGAGAGCAGCCCGAAGGCGAGCCAGCGTTTGAAGACCGCCGGGTCGGGGGTGCCCTCGAAGCCGCCGATGTCGTGGCTCCAGAAGCCGAAGCCGGACAGCGAGAGGGAGAGGCCGCCGCGCAGCGACTCGGCCATGGCGCCCAGCGAGGCGAAGCAGTCGCCGCCCCAGTGCACGGGGAACTGCTGGCCGCCGGCCGTCGCGGAGCGGGCGAAGAGGACGGCGTCTCCCGGGCCGCGCTCCTTCTCCAGGAGTTCGAAGACCGTGCTGTTGTAGAGCTGCGCGTAGTAGTTGTGCATGCGCGCGGGATCCGAGCCGTCGTGCCAGACGACGTCGGTGGGGACCCGTTCGCCGAAGTCCGTCTTGAAGCAGTCGACTCCTTGGTCGAGCAGGTCGCGCAGGTGCCCCGAGTACCACTCACGGGCGGCCGGGTCGGTGAAGTCCACGAGGGCCATGCCGGGCTGCCAGAGGTCCCACTGCCAGATGTCGCCGTTCGGCCGTCTCACGAGGTAGCCCCGGTCGGCTGCCTCGGCGAAGAGCGCGGACCTCTGCGCGATGTACGGGTTGATCCACACGCTGACCTTCAGGCCGCGCTCGCGGAGCCTGCGCAGCATGCCCTCGGGGTCGGGGAAGACCTCCGGGTCCCAGCGGAAGTCGGTCCACTGGTACTCGCGCATCCAGAAGCAGTCGAAGTGGAAGACACCGAGCGGGATGTCGCGCTCGGCCATGCCGTCGACGAAGGCGGTGACGGTCTCCTCGTCGTAGGGCGTGCAGAAGGAGGTCGTCAGCCACAGCCCGAACGACCAGGCGGGCGGCAGTGCGGGGCGGCCGGTCAGCGCGGTGTAGCGGCGCAGGACGTCCTTCGGGGTGGGCCCCGCGATGACGAAATACTCGATCGTCTGGTCCTCGACGCTGAACTGGACCTGCCCGACGGATTCGGAACCGATCTCGTAGGAGACCTTGCCGGGGTGGTTCACGAAGACGCCGTAGCCGCGCGAGGAGAGGTGGAAGGGGATGTTCTTGTAGGCCTGCTCGCTGCTGGTGCCGCCGTCGGCCTGCCAGATGTCGACGTTCTGGCCGTTCTTGACGTACGGGGTGAAGCGCTCGCCGAGGCCGTAGATGTACTCCCCCACGTCCAGGGCGAGTTGGCCGATCATGTGGTGGCTGCCGTCGGGCGCGGTGGCGAAGCCGGTGCCCCTGCGCTCGACGGCCGTCAGCCGCTGCCGGTCGGCGTCGAGGAATGTGAGGCCCCAGGTTTCGTCGCTGTCGAGGCGTACGGTGAGCGGTCCGCTGGTGAGTTCCGTGACCGCGCCCTCGCGTTTCACGTGCCCCGCGCCCTCGGTGGCGTTGAGGCCGAACTCCGGTCCGTGCGTCGCTTTTCCGGCGTGATGAGTCGCCCGTACGCCGATCACGCCCTCGGCGGGCGAGAAGCACTCGACGGTGACGAGCGGCGTGTTGAGGGTGTCACCGCGCTCGCGGACCCGGTGGACGGCGGCGTACGCGGTGAACCGCCCCGCGCCTTCGCGCACCTCGCGCACGTCGGTCGCGTACGAGGCGCGCACCCCGTCACGCATCAGCCAGAAGCCGTCGGTGAACTTCATGCGGTCTCCCTCGGCGGGGCAGTGATGGCCGGAAAGGTGAGCCGGGCGAGCCGCAGGGGGCCGCGCAGCCGCACGCGCAGATCGCGCACTCCGGAGACGGTGAAACCGGAGGTGAGCGTGGCGTAGTCGTAGATGCCGCCGGTCGCGGGGACGGTGACGGTGGTGGCGGTGCTGCCCGAGATGAGGTCGACGGCTCCGGATCCCGCGGCCTCGACGGACACGCCGCTCACTCCCTCGCCGAAGTCGCAGGCGCGGAAGAGGAGTTCACCCGTGCCGTCGTCCCGTGGCCGTACGGCGTCGCCCGATGCCCTGGCGCGGTCGACGATCTCGGTGCCGTTCTGTTGGTCGTAGCCGGTCGCCGCGAGGCCCGCTCGCCGCACCGGTCTCGCGCCGATCGGGTCGCCGCCGACGTCCACGGTCACGCTGAGTCGGATGTCGCCGCTGGAGGCCCCGGCGAGCATCTCGTAGGCGCCCGGCGGGACGGTCCAGCGGTCGTGGCGCACGTCCCAGAACGCCGACTCGGACAGCGGCAGTTCGAACTCGAGGCGGCGTGCCGCCCCGGCCGCGAGATGGACGCGGCGGTGCGCGGCGAGCTGCCGGTGCGGCAGGGCGAGGCCGGCGGCGGCCTCCCTCGGCGCGCGGATGTAGAGCTGGGCCACCTCGTCCGCGGCGACGGGCCCCGTGTTGGTGACGGTGAACGCGACGCGGAGCAGCTCCCCTTCGCGCGCGGCCACCAGGTCCTCGTACGCGAAGGAGGAGTAGCCAAGGCCGTGCCCGAAGGGGTAGAGCGGGGCTCCGTCGAAGTACAGGTAGGTCTGCCGGGAGCCGATGATGTCGTAGTCGAGCAGGTCCGGCAGGTCGGTGTCGGCGGCGTACCAGGTCTGCGGGAGGCGGCCGGCCGGGGACACGTCGCCCGCGAGCACCCGGGCGAGCGCGGTGCCCGCGGCCTGTCCGCCGTGGGCGCTCCACAGCAGTGCGGGCAACTGGTCCTGGGCGTCGGCGACCGCGTACGGGTAGGCCGAGACCAGGGCGAGCGCGGTGCGGGGGTTGGCGGCCCGGGCCGCGCGCCACAGGCGGTCCTGGTGGGGCGGCAGGGCGAGCGTGGTGCGGTCCTCGGTCTCGCGGCCGTTGATGTGGGGGTCGTTCCCCGCGACGACGATCACCGTGTCGGCCCGCGCGGCGGCACGGGCCACGGCGTCCTCGCCGCGTTCCACGACGTCGAGGGTGAAGACCTCAGGCTCGTCGGCAACCTTCACGCCGTCGGCGGCGACAGAGACGTACCCACCCGTCCCTGTGTGCGCGATGAGGTAGCCGTCCCCGTGGTCGACCAGCGCGAATGTCTCCTGCACGACCCAGCCGCCGGGCCGGTCCGCCGAGGCGCGCACGAAGCCGTCGTCGGCGACCGAGAGGTAGCGGCCGTCGGGGGCGCGCAGGGTCCAGGCGCCGCCTCCCCAGTCGACGAGGGCGAACTCGGTCGGCTCGGGGCCGCAGGTCAGCGGCGGCAGGTCGGTGCGGCCCGCGAGCAGCGCCGGGTCCAGGGCGATCTCGGCACCGCCGGCTCGCTCGTCCTCCTCGTGGCGCGGCACGTGGAGCCAGCCGGCCGCGCACTTCAGGCGCACCCGGTCGACGCCTTCGGCGAAGGTGACCCTGTCCGCGCCTTCGGCACCGAACCGTTCGCGCAGCCCGTCGAGGGGGGTGCTGCGGTGGATCAGGGTGCCGCTGTACCAGTCGGTCTTGCATGCGTCGGCGAGGAGTCCGACGACCGCGATCCGGGTCCCTTCGTCCAGCGGGAGCAGCCCGTCGTTCTTCAGCAGGACGACGGCCTGCTCGGCCGCCTCCCGGGCGAGCGCGCGGTGGCCGTGGGTGTCGAAGGCGTGCGTCGCCGGATCCGCGTACGGTCCCTGGCCGGGGTCGAACTCGCCGAGCCGGAAGCGGACGGACAGCTGACGGCGGACCGCCGTGTCGATGTCCTCCTGGGTCAACAGGCCTTGTCGCAGGGCTCTTTGGATGCGCCCGGTGATGATGCTCGCGTCGGTGCCGTGGTCGGTGAAGCTGTCCACGCCCGCGACGAGCGCCGCCGCGGTGGCCTCCTCGTGGGTGTCGAAGTACTTCTCGGAGTCCACGAGGTTGCTGGGCGCGCCCGCGTCGGAGCAGACGAGCAGATCGTGGTCGGCCCAGGTGCGCAGGTGCTCGCGCAGGTAGGGCGAGAGGTGGTTGGGCCGGCCGTTGACCAAGTTGTACGCGGGCATCACCCCGGCCACGGCGCCCGCCTCGACGGCGGCCCGGAAGGCCCGCAGGTCGTACTCGTGCAGGACGCGCGGGCGCACGGAAGCGGACGACGTGTCTCTGCGTGTCTCGTTGTTGTGGGCCAGCCAGTGCTTGAGCACGGGGGCGGTGCGCCAGTGGTGCGGATGGTCGCCGCGCAGGCCCCGGGTGTACGCCACGGCGATCGCGGAGGTGAGCCGGGGGTCTTCCGAGTAGCCCTCCTCGTTCCTGCCCCACAGCGGGTGGCGCAGGAGGTTCACGGTGGGCGCCCAGAGGTTGAGGCCGACGCGGTCGTCCCCCGCCCGCATGGCGCGTGCCTCGGTGGAGACGGCCTCGCCGACGCGGCGGACGAGGTCGTCGTTCCAGGTGGCTCCGAGCCCGACGGCCTGCGGGAAGACGGTGGCGGGGCCCATCCAGGCGACGCCGTGCAGGGCCTCCTGTCCGGTGCGGAACGGGGCGATGCCCAGTCTTTCGACGCCGGGCGTGAACTGGTGCAGGAGCGCGACGCGTTCGTCGGCGGTCAGTCGGGACAACAGGTCGTCCACGCGCTGGTCCAGGGGCAGTTCGGGGTCGCGGAACGGCAGTGGTCTTGGGTCGCGGAGCGGTGGCGGGCTTGCGGTCACGTGCGGATCCCCTTGGCGAGCGGTGGGCACGGAGGCGGCGACTCGTTCTCGTACGCGTCGATGTTCTTCGAAGCGCTTCGATGCTGTGTGCAGCTCAAGCCGATGTCAAGGCCGCGGTCGTGCGACACCCACCGATCCCCTTTGATCCGGCCTCATCCGGCAACTCCCCAGCGCCTGAAACGAATTCGGGAACGAGTCTTGTTACGAACCAGGCCTTCACTTAACCTCGCAGCAATATCGAAGCGCTTCGAATGCCGACCGGCGGTGACCGCCGTGTGTCCGGGCACGCGCCACGAAGGGTTGACGCAATGACGCCGAACTCCCTCTCCAACAGCTCTCGTTCGAGCCGGAGATCCTTCCTCGCCTCATCGGGCCTCGCCGCGATCGCGGTGGCCGGTGGAGCGCCTCTGCTCGCGGCCTGCGGAGGCAGCGGGTCGAAGAACGAGGGCACCACGACGGGGAAGAAGCTCAAGGACCTGCTCCCCGCGTACACCGCGTCGGAGCTCGCCGCCCCGGACATCCCCGCCAAGAACGGCTCGGCTGCCGGCTTCACCAAGGCCCTGCCCGCGGCAGAGCTGAAGACGTCGGTGCCGCGGAAGCTGGGCAAGGGCGGCGAGTTCACCGTCATGGCGCCGATCTGGGGGAACGTGCCCAAGCAGGGCAATCCCTACTGGACGGCGATGGACGAGGCCGCCGGTGTCCGCGTCAAGTGGCAGAACCAGCAGGGCGACACGTACGGCCAGAAGCTGGGCGCCGTCCTCGCCTCCAGCGGTGTCCCGGACGCCGTGGTCGTGCCCGGCTGGGAGCTGACCGGCAAGATACCGAGCGCCATCGCCAACAAGTTCGCCGACCTCGGGCCGTACTTGAGCGGCGACAAGGCCAAGGAGTACCCGAACCTCGCGGCGATCCCGAGCGGCGCGTGGCAGCGCTCCATCTTCGGCGGCAAGCTGCGCGGCCTGCCGATGCCGTCCGCGACCACCGTCAACATCGCGCCCTTCTACCGCACCGATCTCTTCGAGAAGGAGGGGATCGAGGCTCCCACCAGCGCCCAGGAGTTCTACGACCTGTGCAAGCAGCTGAACGCCCCCAGGAGCAAGGTGTGGGCGTGCGGCGACATGTCCTGGGCCGCCTGGCACATCTTCGGGGTGCTGCCCGAGAAGCCGTACTACTGGAAGCTCGTCGACGGAAAACTGGTCAACCGCTACGAGACCGACGAGTACCTCGAAGCCCTGGAGTGGTCGCGCAAGCTCTACTCGGCGGGCTTCGTCCACCCCGACGCGAAGGCCGAGACCGGCAGCATCGGCGACCTGTGCGCGGCTGGCAAGGTCTGGATGTACTGCCAGGACCTCTCCGACTGGTACGGCAAGGCGGCCGTGCAGCGCGTGGACAACAAGAAGTTCCGCATGGAGGCGTTCGACTACTTCTCCCCCGACGGCGGGGCACCCACGCTGTACGCGCGCCCTCCGGCCGACATCTGGACGTTCATCAGCGAGAAGGCCGACGAGAAGACCGTCCGCGACATCCTCGCCCTCGCCAACTTCACGGCCGCGCCCTACGGCTCCAAGGAGCAGCGGCTTCGCATGTACGGCGTCGAGGGTGTCCACCACACCTTCAAGGACGGCGTCCTCACCAAGAACGGCAAGGGCAACAACGAGGTCTTCTCGACGTACGAGTACCTGGCGTCGCCCGCGCCCTTCGTCGCCTACCCCGACCTGCCGGACGTCACCGAGGGCATGGTCGGGTGGCAGCAGCGTCAGGGCGCGCACACGAAGAAGCCGCTCTTCCACGGCATGATGATCATCGAGCCGACCCGGTACACCGAGCTGAACGCCGAGTTCGAGGACCTGGAGAAGGACGTCGTGCGGGGCCGCAAGAAGGTCTCCGACATGCAGCAGGCGGCTTCGGACTGGAAGTCGGGCGGCGGCGACAAGCTGCGCGACTGGTACAAGAAGCTGCTGGACGAGACCGGGGCGACCGGCGACTCGGCGTCCTGACATGGCACAGAGCACCGCTCACGCGCGCGCCGCCACCCCGCCGGCGCCCGAGCCGCCGGCCGAGGCCGCGCCCCCCGCGAAGAAGGCACCGCCCCGCGTCCCGCTGCGGCACCGGCTGCGGCGCGACCGCGTCCTGCTCCTGATGGTGCTGCCCGCGCTGCTGCTCCTGCTCGTCTTCAACTACGTGCCGCTGATCGGCAACGTCGTCGCCTTCCAGGACTACGACCCCTACATCGCCGACAACGCGTTCCAGGCGATGACGCAGAGCCCCTGGATCGGCGTCGAGCACTTCCGGCACATGGTCGAGGACCGGCTGTTCTGGCAGGCGGTCAGGAACACCCTGGCGATCTTCGCGATCCAGCTGACGTTGTTCTTCCCGCTGCCGATCGCGCTCGCGCTCTTCATCAACAGCTTCGTGCGGCCCCGGGTGCGGGCGGTGGCGCAGGCGATCCTGTATCTGCCGCACTTCTTCTCCTGGGTCCTTGTCATCACGGTCTTCCAGCAGATGTTCGGCGGGGCGGGTCTGGTCGCGCAGGTCCTGCGGGACCACGGGCACGAGGGTTTCGACCTGATGACCGACCCGGGCCTGTTCAAGTTCCTGGTCACCTTCGAGATGGTCTGGAAGGACGCGGGCTGGGGCGTCATCGTCTTCCTCGCCGCGCTCGCCGCCGTCAGCCCCGACCTGTACGAGGCCTCGGCGATGGACGGCGCGAACCGCTGGCGGCGCATGTGGCACATCCAGCTGCCCGCGCTGCGCCCGGTGGTGGCCCTGCTCCTCGTGCTCCAGGTCGGCAACGCGCTCACGGTCGGCTTCGAGCAGATCCTGCTCCAGCGCACCGCGGTGGGGCCCACGGCCTCCGAGGTCCTCGACACCTATGTGTGGAACACCGGCCTGGACAACGGCAACTTCGGATATGGCGCCGCCATCGGCATCGTCAAGGGCGTCTTCGGCCTCCTGATGGTGCTCGGCGCCAACAAGGCCGCCCATCTCATGGGCGAGCAGGGGGTGTACAAGCGGTGAGCGTGCTCGACTTCGGCATCAAGCCGGGCAGCAGGACCGGTCTGCGTCCGGTGTGGGAGGAGCCCCCGACGCGGGCCGGCCTCGCCACCAAGGGCGTGACGCTGACGCTGGTCTGTCTGGCGGTCCTCTTCCCGGTGTGGGTGGTGGTCGTCACCAGCCTCTCCTCCGTCAAGACGATCACCGAGACCGGCGGCCTCGTGGTGATCCCCCGGGGCGTCACCTTCGTCCACTACCAGGAGCTGCTCGGCGGCGGCCAGGTGTCGCGGGCCACGCTGGTCAGCGTGGGCGTCACGGTCGTCGGCACGCTCTTCAGCATGGTGGTGTCCGTCCTGTGCGCCTACGGACTCTCCCGCCCGGGATCGGTCCTGCACCGTCCGATCCTGCTGCTGATCGTCGCCACGATGTTCTTCGGCGCCGGACTCATCCCCACCTATCTGGTGGTGCAGGGCCTCGGTCTCACGGACACCTATCTGTCGCTGATCCTGCCGAGCGCCCTGAACGTCTTCAACATCCTCGTCCTGCGGGCGTTCTTCATGGGCACGGCGCAGGAGCTGATCGAGAGCGCCCGCATCGACGGCGCCGGTGACCTGCGCATCCTGTGGCGGATCGTCATGCCCCTGTCCCGGGCGGTCATCGCCGTGATCACCCTCTTCTACGCGGTGGGCTACTGGAGCGCCTGGTTCAACGCGTCGATCTACCTCAGCGACCCGGACATGATGCCGCTGCAGAACGTCATGCAGCAGTTGGTGATCAAACAGCAGAAGCCGACGGGCCTGAGTCAGGCGATCAACACGGGGCACCTGTCGCCGCTCGCCATCCAGATGGCCGTGATGGTCCTCGCGCTGCTGCCGGTCGCCGTCCTCTCGCCCTTCGTGCAGCGGCATTTCAAGCAGGGCATGCTCACCGGCGCAGTGAAGGGCTGACCCACCGATGCCTTCCCTCGACGACACCACGCGCGGCCGGATCCTGTTCGGCGGCGACTACAATCCCGAGCAGTGGCCCGAGGAGGTCTGGCTCGACGACGTACGCCTGATGCGCGAGGCCTCGGTCAACTCCGTCACCGTCGGGGTCTTCTCCTGGGCGAGGCTCGAACCACGTCCGGGCAGCCGCGAGTTCGGCTGGCTGGACCGGCTGATGGATCTGCTGCACGCGCACGGCATCGGAGTCGTCCTCGCCACACCGACCTCCGCTCCCCCGCCCTGGCTCGGCCGGCTGCACCCCGAGACGCTGCCGAGGGACGAGAACGGGCAGGTGGAGTGGTGGGGGTCGCGCCAGCACTTCGCGCACTCCAGTGCCATCTACCGCGGCTACGCCGCCGCGATCACGGAGGACGTGGCGGCCCGGTACGCGCACCACCCCGCGCTCACGATGTGGCACATCAACAACGAGTACTGCACCTACGACTGGGGCGACGAGGCGGCGGCCGCGTTCCGCCGCTGGCTCCGGGCGAAGTATTCCTCGACGGACGCGCTCAACTCGGCCTGGGGAAGCGCCTTCTGGGGGCAGGTCTACACCGACTGGGCGGAGGTCCTGCCGCCCCGCCGCGCCCACTACCTGAAGAACCCCACCCAGGTGCTCGACTTCAAGCGCTTCACGTCCGACGCCCTCCTCGAATGCTTCCGCGCCGAGCGGGACATCGTCACCGCGCACACCCCGCACCTGCCGGTCACCACCAACTTCATGCCGCTGTGGCCGGGGCAGGACGCGTGGGCGTGGGCCGCGCAGGAGGACGTCGTCTCCGTCGACGTCTACCCGGACCCCAGAGACCCGCTCGGCGCCCAACAGGGCGCCCTGGTGCAGGACATGACGCGTTCGCAGGCGCGCGGTGGTCCGTGGATGCTGATGGAGCAGGCAGCGGGTCCGGTGAACTGGCGTGGCGTGAACCATCCCAAGCCGCGCGGCCTGAACCGCCTCTGGTCCTGGCAGGCGGTGGCGCGCGGCGCGGACGCCGTCTGCTACTTCCAGTGGCGCCAGTCCCGGCAGGGCGCGGAGAAGTTCCACTCCGGGATGCTGAGCCACGCGGGCGAGCACGGCCGCACCTTCCAGGAGGTCAAGGAGCTGGGTGCCGAGCTGGCACGGGTGGGTCCCGAGGTGGCGGGCAGCCGCGTCACCGCCGAGGTCGCCGTGCTGCACGACTGGGACTCCTGGTGGGCGAGCGGACAGGAGGGCCGCCCCTCCTCCCTGGTCGACCACACGCAGGTGCTCGGCGCCTGGCACCGCGCCCTGTGGGAGGCGAACATCCCCGCCGACTTCGCCCACCCCGAGCACGACCTGACCCCGTACCGCCTGGTCGCCGTGCCGCACCTCTATCTCCTCACCGACGCCGCGATCGACAACCTCCTGACGTACGTACGCGACGGGGGCACCCTCGTCTGCGGCTTCCTCACCGGCGTCGCCGACGCGGACGACCGGGTGCGGCCCGGCGGCATGGACGCCCGGCTGCGCGCGCTGTTCGGCATCCGCACCGTGCACGAGTGGTGGCCTCTGGAGGCCGGGGAGAGCGTGGACTGCGGGGCGTTCACCGGCACGCTCTGGTCGGAGGAACTGCAGGCCGACGGCGGCGCGGAGACGGCCGCCGCCTACCGGGGCGGCGAACTCGACGGGCTGCCCGCGCTCCTTCGACGCGACCGCGCCTGGTACCTGTCCACGCTTCCCGAGCCCGAGGCCCTGCGCGACCTGCTCGCGCGCGTGGCCGCCGAAGCAGGCGTACGGCCCCCGCTCGCAGGCCTCCCCCGCGCAGTGGAGGCCGTACGCCGCGGCGATCTCCTGTTCCTCCTGCACCACGGCCGCGAGCAGGTGACCGTGCCCGTGCCGGGCCGGCACCTCGATCTGCTGACCGGCCGCGCGGCCGAGGGTGCGATCACCCTGGGCCGCCACGGTGTGGCCGTCCTGCGCCGCGCCGCCGACGACGACCGCGGGCCCGCCCCGGACCCGCGGCGCATCTCCCCCCACCCTGGAGACGACACATGACACGACACCCCCGCCGCACCCTGACCCGCCTGCTGCTCGCCCCCGCCCTGGCTGCGGGCGCGGTGTTCGGACTCGCCGCCGCACCCGCACAGGCAGCCGTGTGGAGCTCCTGCAACCAGTGGGGCAACACCAGCCTGGGCGGCTACACCCTCTACAACAACATCTGGGGTTCGGGCGCGGGCAGCCAGTGCATATCGGCGGACTCGGGCACGAAGTGGAGCGTGCGCGCCGACCACCCGAACACCGGCGGCATCAAGTCCTACCCCAACTCCAAGAAGGTCATCGGCAAGCCCGTCGACTCGCTGTCCTCGCTGAAGAGCTCGTACAACGTCAGGGTCCCGTCCGCGGGCGACTACAACTCCTCGTACGACATCTGGGACACGGACTACGACTACGAGATCATGCTCTGGGTCAACTACAACGGGAACGTCGGCCCCCTGGGCACCGCCCAGGGCACCGTCAGCCTCGGCGGCCACACCTGGGCGGTCTACAAGGGCACCAACGGTGCCAACGAGGTGTTCTCCTTCCTGCGCACCTCCGACTCCTCGTCCGGGACCGTCGACATCCTCCCGATCCTCAAGTGGATCAAGAACACCAAGGGCTGGATGGGCAACGAGACCATCGGCGACGTGCAGTTCGGCTACGAGATCAGCGGCTCGGCCGGCGGGCTCGACTTCACCACCAACTCCCTTACGGTGTCGGGCGGCTAGCCAGGAAGCTCGCCGCCGACCAGGGCGAGGTTCTGGATGGCGGCGAGCCCGAACAGCGCGGTCTCGTTGGTGTTGATCCGCAGGTTCTCGTACCCGGGCTCCAGGGCCGCCGGGCCCTCCAGGTCCGTCTTGGCCCAGCTCATCGCCTTCGTGTAGCCGTCGCTGTCGTGGAACTTCTGCCAGGCGCGCGCCGCGAGCTTCCCGTCCTTGGTCCGGGCGGCGGCGTACGCGTCCTGGCGGGAGTGCCCCTGGAAGAGCAGCAGGCTGCCGAAATCCTTGCCGTAGCGCTCCTTCTGCTCGGCCTTGGTGGCGTTGAAGTAACGGCAGTAGTCCAGCCACGCCTCTTCGAACTCCGGCTGGTCGACGAGGTCGATGAGTTCGGCGCACATCTCGACCAGGCCGAACATCGCGGAGAGATGGGAGACATTGACGGCGGGTTCGTCGGCCACCGCGAACTTCCCGGTGTCCAGGTCGTAGAGTCCGCTGCCCTGGACGAAGCCGTTGGGCTGGGCCGCGATGGTCTCCATGGTGGAGCGCAGGCGGTCCTCGGCCTTGTCCGCCTTGGGGCCGCCGCGCTCCCACTCGGTGAGCCAGGCCGCCGCGAGGCCGCTCCAGTCGGTGCCGAAGCCGATGGACAGGGCGTTGCGGTCGGGTTCGTACGGCTCGGTGCGGATCTTGCGCAGGGGGTCGAGGACGAGGAACGTCTCGTCGGAATCGACCAGGGCGTGCATCAGGTCGCCGACGCGTTCGTCGGCGGTGAGGAAGTAGTAGGGGCGGCGGTAGACGGCCGTGGAGATCCGCTGCTGCTTGGCGCTGTCCGCGAAGTGCTGGACGCCGTGCCGGGTGCCGAGGCCCGCCCACTGGCCGAGGTGGTAGGAGTCGACCTCGCCGGTGTGGCGGGTCATGGCCTCGGCGAAACGGAAGATGTCGGCGCGGCCCGAGCGCAGGTAGGCGTACCAGAGCCACAGGTCGGGCGAGAGCTCCGAGTTGTCCCAGGCGTAGCCGCCGACGTCGTACCGCCACTGGTGACGGTCCTCGTCGTAGGTGTGCATGATGTCGCCGTAGTCCCAGAAGCCGTACCAGCGGCGCTGTTCGGCCTGGTCCCTGTAGTAGGTGAAGAGGAAGTCGAGGTGGTCCTCGATCGTCGCCTTCGCGGGCGTGGAGCGGTCGACGGGCGCGAAGAGACCGCCGAAGACACCCGCCTTCGTCACGTGCTCGGGGCCTGCGGCCAGCTGGGGCGGGGTGCGGACGGCGGCGGCCTGGTCGACGAGGGTGGCCGCCGATGGGGTGGCCGCGTTCGCCCAGAACATCAGCTCGCTGGTGCGGGCGATGCCGTACGGGGTGCCGAAGCCCGGTTCGTAGTCCTCGTAGGTGATGTTGAGGCCTTCGATCTGCTCGGGGTAGGTGTCCTGGCCCATGCCGTCGTGGTAGGTGCGCAGGTCCATCGGCTGGGCCTCGGGCGACCAGAGCCAGAGGGTCACCTCGGCCTCGTCACCGGCGGCGCCCCGGATGTCGAGCTGGGCGGGGTGCTTCTCCCAGAAGTCGCGCAGGCCGAAGGAGAAGCCGCCGCCGGCCCCGCCGACGTACCCGAAGCCGGTCGCACGACCGCCGCCTCCGGCCGTGATCCAGGTGTGCCCCGGCTTGGTCCGCTTGCGCAGGGTGAACCCGTCGGCGGAGAGCTGGGAGAGGGTGTAGTCGCCCCAGGTGGGGATGTACGGGAGGCGGGTGGTGACCCGCTGGTCCCAGGTCGCCGGGTCCGGCAGCTTCTCGCCCTTGACCTGCGCGGTGCGGATCGCGGCGCCCGGGTCGCGGCGCAGGCCCGTGATCCCCTTGACCGCCTCGGTCAGGAATCCCTTGCCCTCGCCCGCGATACGGATGTGCCTGTCGTACGCCGCGTCGCGCATCGGCACGCCGAAGCGGACACCCAGGCCGCGGATGAAGTCCTTCTCCGCGTCGCCGTCGTAGGTGATGGTGTGCACCATGCGGAAGGAGTCGGCGCCCGCGTAGAAGTAGAGCCGCACGCTGAACGGCAGCCAACTGCGGCTCCCCTTCCGGTGCTTGCCGTCGATGCGGACCACGGCGCGCACCGGCCCGTCCTGCTCGGCCTTGGCTCCGCTGATCTCGCCGTCGAACCGGTCCCACTTGGCATTGCCGTGGTCGCCGTCATCGAGGTCGCCCTGCCGGAGGAGGACGAGCCGGCCGTCGGTGGCGATCTGCACGCCGTCGCGGGTGACGGACTCGATGAGCCGCTCGCCGTCCTTGGCGATGACGGCCTTGATGACACCGGTGTCGACGGTGATCGCCCGGCGGGTCTCGGTGACCTCGACCTTCTTCGCCGGCGTGGCGGGTGTCCCCGTCCGGAGGGTGAACTTCTCGGTGCCTGCCGCCGCCGGGCCCACCGCGTGCGCGCTCCACTTGAGGGAGCCGTCGGGCCAGTGAGCGGTCTCCCAGGTCTGTACGGGGACGTCCTTGCCGTCGGTGGTGGCGAGGGTGAACTTCTGCCCGGCGGGGTGGGCGCCCTTGGGCCACGGGACGCCGAAGGTGGAGCCCGGCGCCGCGCCGAGCCCGCCCTTCTCCAGCCAGCCGATGCCGACGGGCCCTGCGTCCGCCGTCGCGCGGGGAGCCGCCTCGGCGTCGCCACGGCCGAGCGCCCAGCTGAACTGCGCGGCGGCACCGGCCACGGCGGCGGCCTTGAGCAGGGACCTGCGGGGGATCGGAGACATGTTGGTCCTTTCTCCACGATTTACATGGGCATGACAGGGCAGGACAGAAGAGGACGTGCAGCCGATTCGGCTGCGTCACGCGGGCCTCAGGCCGCCGCGCTGCGCCGTTCGACGGCCAGGGCAGCCGCCGCGACCATCCCCAGGGCGGGTGCCGCGAGCGGCAGGGCGAACCAGGCGGACGCCACGACCACGGCGAAGCCGCACACGATGACCAGCGAACCGGCGGGATCGCGCAGCGTGCGGCGCACCGCCCCGGTCAGGAGCGCGCGCCACGACGCCTCGGGGCGCCAGTTCGCCGCGCCTCGCAGCCCGGCGACGACCAGCACGAACAGGGCGATGACCCCGACCGCGCCGACGAACGCGCCACCGGGAAGCCCCGCCCGTACGAACGCGATGTCGGCCAGGAGCAGGGCGAGCGCAGCCCAGCCGGCGAGGCCCACCAGCCAGCCGCGCCGGGACGCCGCGCGCAGATCCGCGGTGAACTCCCGCCACCCGGAGGTCTCGTGGGCCAGATGCCGGTTCAGGTGGCGGGAACCGGCCGCGAAGGCGGCGGGCAGGGTGACCAGGGGCAGGGCGGCGAGCGCGATCCACACCCCGGTCAGGAGGCATTCGGCGAAGGCGCCGAAGCGTTCCGTCGTCCTGGCCTTCATCGGCGCTCAGCCCTTCAGACCCGACGTGGCCATACCGTCGATCAGGTACCGCTGGAAGGCCAGGAAGAACGCGAGGACGGGCAGCAGCGCGATGAGCGACATGGCGATCATGCCGCCGTAGTTGGCGACGCCCTCCTGGTCGACGAACATCTTCAGGCCGAGCGAGACCGTGTACTTCGAGGGGTCGTTGAGATAGATCAGCGGCCCCATGAAGTCGTTCCAGGAGTTGATGAAGGTGAAGATCGCACTGGTGATGAGCGCGGGCCTGCACAGCGGAAGCACGATCGACCAGTAGATCCGCAGGTGCCCGCAGCCGTCGAGCCGCGCCGCCTCGTCCAGTTCCTTGGGCAGGTTCCGCATGAACTGCACCATCAGGAAGACGAAGAAGGCGTCGACCGCCAGATACTTGCCGAGCAGGAGCGGCGTATAGGTGTTGATCAGGCCCATCTTCTGGAACAGCACGTACTGCGGGATCAGGAGCACGTGGTACGGAAGGAGCAAGGTGCCGATCATCAGGGCGAACAGCAGATTGCGGCCCGCGAACCTGATCCGCGCGAAGGCGTACGCCGCGAGGGAGCACGAGAACAGCACTCCCGCCACCGAGCCGAGCGCCAGAAACAGGGAGTTGGAGAAGAAGGTGGAGATGGAGATGTCGGCGATCCCGTCGGCAAGACCGGAGTAGTTCGCGACGATGGGGTCGGTCGGGAACAGGTCGAGGCTTCCGACGATCTCGTCGTTCGGCTTGAACGAACCGCCGATCGCCCAGAGCACGGGGTAGAGGACCACGGCGAGGACCGCCAGGGAGCCGATGTGCCAGGCGAGCGAACCGGCTGAGCGCTTTCGGCGGGCGGACGGGTGGGTGTGCGGACCGCGTGTCGCGCTGCTCAACGGGATGCCTCCTCGTAGTGCACCCAGCGCTTCTGGGACCAGAACAGGACCGCCGTCACCAGGGCCACCGCGAGCAGCAGCATCCAGGCCATGGCCGACGCGAGACCCATCCGGCTGTTCTCGAAGCCCTGGACGTAGAGATAGCAGGTGTAGACGAGCGAACCGTCCGCCGGGCCACAGGCATTGCCGCCCGCGCCGCCGCCGACGATGTACGCCGAGGCGAAGATCTGGAAGGAGTGGATGGTCTCCAGGAGGACGTTGAAGAAGAGGACCGGGGAGATCATCGGCAGTGTGATGTTCCAGAACCGCCGCCAGGCGCCCGCGCCGTCCACCTCCGCCGCCTCGTACAGCTCGCGCGGCACCTGCTTCAGACCGGCCAGGAAGATGACCATCGGCGCGCCGAACTGCCAGACGGTGAGGGCCACCAGGCTGTAGATGATCCACTGCGGGTCGCCGGTCCAGCCGCCGACGTCCATGCCGAAGATCGCCTGCTGCGTGCGGTCGACGATGGCGTCGTCGGAGAAGATCGCCTTCCAGACGACCGCGATCGAGACACTGGCCCCGATCAGGGACGGCGCGTAGAAAGCGGCCCGGTAGAAGGCCTGTCCGCGCCGCTTCTGGTTGAGAAGGAGCGCCACGCCGAGGGCGGCCGCCAGCTTCAGCGGGGTGCCCACGACGACGTACCAGAGCGTCACCTCCACCGACTTTCGCCAGCGCGGGTCGCCGAACATCTCCGTGAAGTTGTCGAGGCCGATCCACCTGGGGGCGTCGAACAGGTTGTAGTCGGTGAACGCGAAGTAGAGCGAGGCGACCATGGGCCCGGCCGTGAGCAGCAGGAAGCCTGCGAGCCACGGCGACATGAAGAGGAACCCGGCGATGTTCTCGCCCCGCCGTCGCCGCCGGGCGGCCTCGGGGAGGCGTCGGCCGCTCGGCGGCGAGGGCTTCTCGGGGACGGGCGTGGCCACCGAGGCCTGGAGGGACGTCATCGTGCCGCCCATCAGGAGCCGAGCGCGGTCTTGCACTCGGTGAAGAACTGCTTCACCGCTTCGTCCACCGACCGCTCCCCCAGGGCCAGTTCCTCGGCGATGCGCAGGAACGCCGCCTCGCAGACGTCCGCGCCCGCCGGGTGCGGCGTGATGGTCTCCAGGACACCGGCGTCGACCAGCTGCTCCTCGTACGCGGCGATCTCCTTGTTGACCGAGGCGATCACCTTGTCCTTCTCCTCGGCGGGCTTGTACGCCTCGTACTGCGCGGTCGTGGTGGGCACACCGCGGTCGTAACCCATGATCTTGGCGACCTCGGGGTCGTGCACCATGAAGTCGATGAACTGAGCGACCTCCTTGGGGTGTTGCGTGCGCTTGGAGCCGCTGAGCATCAGCGAGCCGAGGTACTGCCCCGTCTTCTTTCCGTCGGTGGTCGGGAGCGGCGCGAGGCCGTACGTGCTCTTGCCCTCAGCGGTGTAGCGGACGGTGAAGTTGTCCCAGGTGAACTCGGACGCGGCGATCTCGGCGGCCACGGCCGACTTGGGCTTGATCTGGGCGACCTTCTTCGGGTCGGCGTAGATCCCCGACTTCACCCCGGCGTACCCCTTGGTCCACCACTCCTCGAGGTCGGACTCGTCGAAGCCCAGGCCGTCCTCGGTGAAGAAGGCCTTGCCCTGCTGGCGCAGGTAGGGGTCGTAGAGGTACATGACGCCGTAGAGTCCGCTGTCGCCGGCCCTGCCCTGCTTGCGGATCTTCTCCATCGCGGTGTGGAAGTCGTCCCAGGTCCAGCCCATCTCCGGAGTGACCCCGGCCTTCTCGAAGACCGGCTTGTCGATCACCAGGGCCATGGAGTTGCTGCCGACGGGGACGCCCAGCAGCTTGCCGTCGATCTCGCCGAACTTCTCCAGGCCTGCCCGGAACCCGTCCAGGCGCAGGTTGCCCGCCTCGGCTTGCGCGTTCAGGTCGAGCAGCACGTTGCGCTTGTCGTACTTGCGCAGGAAGCCGATCGCGTTCTGGAAGACGTCGGGCGGATTCCCGCCGGACGCCTGGGTGTTGAACTTCTTCCAGAAGTCCAGGTAGGGCTGGAAGTCCGTCTTCACCTTGATCTTCGGGTGCTTCTTCTCGAAGAGCTCGATCGTCCGGTT
The DNA here is from genome assembly GCF_053610705.1 of Streptomyces sp. NPDC054872. Lineage (NCBI taxonomy): Bacteria > Bacillati > Actinomycetota > Actinomycetes > Kitasatosporales > Streptomycetaceae > Streptomyces > Streptomyces sp. NPDC054872. Next base: position 41,673 of record NZ_JBSGYY010000022.1, read on the forward strand.
GATCCGCTGGGCGCGGTCGTCGGACCCCCACCACGCGTACCGGATGGTGACGGTCCCGTCGCCGGATCCGCTTCCACCGCCGCAGCCCGCCGCGGTCAGTCCGAGGGCCGCCAAGGAGCCACCGGCCAGCTTCAACAGGCCACGCCTGTCAACTTCCCCATTCGTCGGCACAGTTCGTCCTCCGCTACGCGATTGAATCGTTTTAGGAAAGCGCTTGCCGGGACAAGGTAGGGAGCCGCGATGAGTACGTCAACGGTTCGGGCGGTAACGGTCGAAGCGCTTCGAGCCGCTGGACCTCAACTCCGATATTTCGAACGAGTTTTCCTGCGCGAAACGTTGACGCGGGCCGGTCGGCGCCCTAGCTTCATCGCGTCGTACTTCGTACGTCATATATGAGACGCGATACGCGATGACTGCACGACGGCCCTACGCGATGACCGCACGACGGCCGCACGACGACTGAGAGCATCGATGAACTTTGCGCCCCACCCCATCCCCTCGCGCACGCAGTACGTGCTCGAGGCGGTCAAGCACCGCATCCTCACCGGGCAGCTGGCGCCCGGCCAGCCCCTCGTCGAGACCGAGCTCGCCGCCCAGTTCGCGGTCTCCAAGACGCCCGTGCGGGAAGCGCTGAAGACGCTCGCCGGGACCGGTCTCGTCGTCATGAGCCAGTACAAGGGCGCCACCGTGCGCACGGTCGACGCGGCCATGGCGCAGGAGGTCTACGACGTACGCCTGCTCCTCGAACCGGAGGCCCTGCGGCGCACCGTCCGCGGCGGCGCCCACCTGGAGGAGGCGCGCGACGCACTGGAGCGAGCGGACTCGGCCGTCGACGCGGCCGAACGCTCCCTGGCCAACCGGGAGTTCCACCGCGCCCTGTACGTCCCGTGCGGAAACCCGCTGCTCTCCCGGATGCTCGACGACGTGCGCGACCAGGCGGCCCTGGTCTCCGCCGTCGCCTGGGCCACGCTGCCCTCCTGGGAGCGGGAGGCTGCCGAGCACCGGGAGATCCTGCGGCTCGCCCTCGCGGGGGAGGCCGACGCGGCGGCACGCGGACTCCACGACCACATCGCCTCGTTCGTGCGGCGGGCGTTCCCGGAAGGGGAGCTTTCATGACCGGCCCGACCCCCGACTCCCGTTTCGGCGACCTGCGTTCGGCGCTCGCCGATGTGGTCGCGATCCCGGTGACACCGTTCGCCGAGGACGGATCGGTGGAGCGGGACACCTACCGCGCCCTGGTCAGGCGGCTCACCGACGGGGGCGTGCGCACGCTCACCCCGAACGGGAACACCGGGGAGTTCTACGCACTGAGCCCCGAAGAGCGGCGTCTGGTGACCGAGCTGACCATGGAGGAGGCGGGGTCGAGCGGCGCCTTCGTGCTCGTCGGCGTCGGCCATGACCTGCCGACGGCGATCGCCGCGGCCCGGCATGCGCGGGACATCGGCGCGCACATGGTGATGGTCCATCAGCCCGTGCATCCGTACGTTTCCCAGGACGGCTGGGTCGACTACCACCGTGCCGTCGCCGACGCCGTGCCCGAGCTGGGCGTCGTGCCGTACATCCGCAATCCGCGCCTGACCGGCCAACGCCTCGCCGACCTGCGGGACTTGTGCCCCAATGTGATCGGCGCGAAGTACGCGACTCCGGACGCCGCCGCCTTCGCCGCGTTCGCCCGGGACGCGGGGCTCGACCGCTTCGTGTGGGTGGCGGGGCTCGCCGAGCTGTACGCCCCCGCCTACTGGGCCGTCGGCGCCACCGGCTTCACCTCGGGTCTGGTCAATGTCGCGCCCGAGGTGTCGCTGAGCATGCTCCGGGCTCTGCGGGCCGGCGACTATCCGGCGGCCATGGACGTCTGGGAGCGGATCCGCCGCTTCGAGGAACTGCGCGCCGCCGACCAGTCCGCGGACAACGTCACGGTCGTCAAGGAAGCCCTGGCGGCACTCGGTCTGTGCCGCCGCGAGGTGCGCCCGCCGAGCCGGGAGCTGCCCGAGGAGCGGCGCGACGAGATAGCGGCCCTGGTGAAGGCGTGGTCGGCATGAACCCCGACGAGCTGCGCAGCCACCAGTGGTACGGCACGGACGGCCTGCGGTCCTTCAGTCACCGGGCGCGCACCCGGCAGCTCGGGTATCTGCCCGAGGAACATCTGGGCAAGCCCGTCATCGCGGTCCTCAACACCTGGTCCGACATCAACCCCTGCCACGTCCACCTGCGCGACCGCGCCCAGGCGGTCAAGCGCGGGGTGTGGCAGGCGGGCGGATTCCCCCTGGAGTTCCCCGTCTCCACGCTGTCGGAGACGTTCCAGAAGCCGACGCCGATGCTCTACCGGAACCTCCTCGCCATGGAGACGGAGGAGCTGCTGCGGTCCTATCCCGTGGACGGCGCCGTACTGATGGGCGGCTGCGACAAGACGACGCCCGCCCTGCTCATGGGCGCCGCGAGCGTCGACCTGCCGACCGTCTTCGTGCCCGCGGGGCCCATGCTCCCCGGCCACTGGCGCAACGAGGTGCTCGGTTCCGGCACCGACATGTGGAAGTACTGGGACGACAAGCGCGCCGGCCTCATCGGCGACTGTGAACTGGCCGAGCTGGAGAACGGGTTGGCCCGCTCCCCCGGGCACTGCATGACCATGGGCACCGCCTCCACCCTGACCGCCGCGGCCGAGGCCCTCGGCGTGACGATGCCCGGCGCCTCCTCCATCCCCGCGGTGGACTCCGGGCACGACCGGATGGCGGCCGCTTCCGGGATGCGGATCGTCGAACTCGTGCGGCAGGGCCTGAAGTTGTCGCGTTTCCTCACCTCCGACGCCTACGAGGACGCGGTCGCCACCGTGCTCGCGCTCGGCGGTTCCACCAACGCGGTGATCCACCTGATCGCCATGGCGGGCCGCAGCGGCGTACGGCTCACGCTCGACGACTTCGACCGGATCGCGCGGACCGTCCCGGTGCTCGCCAACCTGCGCCCCGGCGGGCAGTACCTCATGGAGGACTTCCACTTCGCGGGCGGACTCCCGGCCTTCCTGGCCCAGTTGACCGACATACTGCACCTGGACCGGCCCACCGTTGCCCACGACAGCCTGCGCGAACAGCTCGCGGGCGCCATCGTGCACAACCCCGAGGTCATCCGGCCCCGCACGAAGCCCCTGGCCGACGAGGGCGGAGTGGCGGTCCTGCGCGGCAACCTCTGCCCGGACGGCGCCGTCATCAAGCACATCGCCGCCGAGCCCCGCCTGCTGCGTCACACCGGGCCCGCGGTCGTCTTCGACGACTACCGGCAGATGCAGCGCACCATCAACGACCCGGAGCTCGGCATCACCGCCGACCACGTCCTCGTGCTGCGGGGTTCGGGCCCCAGGGGCGGCCCCGGGATGCCCGAGTACGGCATGCTCCCGATCCCCGACCATCTGCTCAAGCAGGGGGTGCGCGACATGCTGCGGATCTCCGACGCGCGGATGAGCGGTACGTCGTACGGCGCGTGTGTGCTGCACATCGCGCCCGAGTCGCACGTGGGCGGGCCGCTCGCCCTGGTCCGCACGGGCGATTCGATCACCCTGGACGTCGAGGCGCGATCCCTCCGTCTCGACGTGTCCGACGAGGAGTTGGCGCGGCGACGGGCCGCGTGGACGCCGCCGCCCACCCGCTTCGGACGCGGCTACGGCGCGCTCTACGACGAGCAGATCACCCAGGCCGACACCGGTTGCGACTTCGCGTTCCTGGCCCGCGACGGCGAGGTCCCCGACCCGTACGTGGGCTGAGCCGCACAGCTCCCCGCACGACCACTCACGCACTTTCCTCTTGGTACGAGATCTCGAACGACGTCTGCGAAGCGCTTCATCTCGCGGACCGTGTGCCGCCCCTGAGAACGGAGAAGCAGACATGGCCTCAGCTGTGGCGAAAGCGCCACCGCAGCCACCGCCCCGGCGCCGCGTGCCGGGTGCGCACCGGCGCCGAACGGGAGCGACCCCGCGCCGTCTCCCGTATCTGCTGATCGCGCCGGCCGGACTCCTGATGGTGGGCTTCATCGCCTATCCCGTCATCAGCGTCTTCTACTACAGCCTGCGCCACCACAACCCGACCAAGCCGTGGCGCGACGGCTTCGCGGGCTTCGACAACTTCGTCACCGCGTTCACCGAGGACCCGCAGTTCTGGCAGACCCTCGGCTTCAGCCTCCAGTGGGTCGTCGTCGAGGTCGTCCTGCAGCTGCTCCTCGGTCTCGGGCTCGCGCTGATCGTGAACCAGACGTTCATCGGCCGCGCGATGGCCCGCGCCCTGGTCTTCTCGCCGTGGGCCGTCTCCGGCGTGCTGACCTCGACGATCTGGCTGCTGATCTTCAACTCGCAGACCGGCATCACCCGTTACCTCGCGGACATGGGCATCGGCTCGTACGGGACGTCCTGGCTCTCGGACACCAGCACCGTCTTCCCCGCCGTCGTCGTCGCCGAACTCTGGCGCGGCGTCCCCTTCTTCGCGATCCTCATCCTGGCCGACCTGCAGTCCGTCTCGAAGGACCTGTACGAGGCGGCGGAGGTGGACGGCGCGAGCCGCTTCAGGCAGTTCTTCCACATCACGCTGCCGCACCTGAAGGACGCGATCATCCTCTCCACGCTCCTTCGCGCGGTCTGGGAGTTCAACAACGTCGACCTGCTCTACACCCTCACCGGCGGCGGACCCGCGGGCGAGACGACGACCCTGCCCCTGCGCATCGCGTCCATCGCCGTCGACTCGCACGACTTCGGTTACGCCTCCGCACTGACCTCCATCGCGTTCGTGATCCTCCTCTTCTGCTCGATGGTCTATCTGCGGCTGAGCAAGTTCGGAGGTCAGGACAAGTGACCACCACTCAGCACCTGGACAGGGAAAGCGCCATGGCGGACATCGCCGCGACCGCCGAGACCCGCGCCGGCGGCCCCCGCACACCGAAGCGGCGCCCCTGGGACCAGGCACCCCGCTGGCAGATCTACCTGCCGCTCGGCCTGTACCTCCTCTTCACCATCATCCCGTTCTACTGGATGCTGCTCTTCGCGATCCGCCCGGCGGGCTCGACCTCGCTGCTCCCCTGGCCGATCACCTTCGAGCACTTCGACAAGGTGTGGACCGAGCGCAGCTTCGCGCTCTTCTTCCAGAACAGCCTCATCGTCGGCGTCCTGTCGATGCTGATGACGACGCTCGTCGCGCTGGCCGGCGGCTACGCCCTGGCCCGCTTCGACTTCAAGATCAAGCGCGGCTTCATGCTGGCGCTGCTGTGCTCGCAGTTCATCCCCGGCGCGCTGATGCTGGTGCCGCTCTTCCAGATCTTCGCCAACCTCCAGATGATCAACTCGCTCGGCAGCGTCATCATCGCCGAGGCCGTCTTCCAGCTGCCGCTCTCGATGATCCTGATCAGCGGCTTCATCAAGAACGTGCCCTACTCCCTGGAGGAGGCCGCCTGGGTCGACGGCTGCGGACGATTCCGCGCCTTCTGCGCCGTCGTCCTGCCGCTCCTTCGACCCGGTCTGATCGCCGTGGGCTCCTTCGCCTTCGTGCACAGCTGGAACCACTTCCTGTTCGCCCTGATGTTCCTCTCCAACCAGGACAAGCAGACGATCCCGGTCGGCCTCGCCACTCTGATGGGCGCCGACAGCGTCGACCTCGGCGCGCTCGCGGCCGGCGGCGTCATCGCCGCCCTGCCCGTCGTGATCGTCTTCGCCTTCATCCAGAAGTGGCTGGTCACCGGGTTCAGCGCCGGGGCGGTGAAGGGATGAGCCCTGGCCCGGGCCCGAAGGCGCCCCGCACTCCGCTGCCGCTGGTCCTCGCCGGTGCGCGGGGCCACGGCAGATGGCACCTGGAGAACATCCGGCGCCTCCAGAAGGCGGGTCTCGTACGCCTCGTGGGGGTCTGCGAGCTCGCACCGCTGACCGGTGCCGAACTCGACGGGCTCGGTGAGCCCGCGCAGTCCGCGGACTTCGCGGGACTGCTCGATGCCACCGGAGCCGCGGTCGCCGTCATCTGCACGCCCATCCCCACCCACGCCGACCTGGCCGTGGCCGCCGCCGAGCGGGGCGTGCACCTGCTCCTGGAGAAGCCGCCCGCCCCTTCGTACGCCGCGTTCCGGCGGATCACCGACGCGGTGGCCGCCGGGGGCGTGGCCTGCCAGGTCGGGTTCCAGTCGCTCGGCTCGCACGCCGTACCCGCCATCCGCGCCCTGGTCGCCGAAGGCGCGGTGGGGGAACCGACGGGTGTCGGCGCGGCGGGTGCCTGGGCCCGCGACGAGGCGTACTACCGGCGCGCGTCCTGGGCGGGGCGGCGGCGCCTGGACGGCGTGGACGTCGTGGACGGGGTCCTGACCAACCCCCTCGCCCACGCCGTCGCCACCGCGCTGGCGGTGGCGGGGTCCACGCGGGCCGAGGACATCGCGGGCGTGCAGACGGAGCTGTTCCGCGCCAACGCCATCGAGTCGGACGACACCTCCTTCGTGGGGATCAACACCGCGCGCGGCGGCCGCATCGGTGTGGCCGCGACCCTCTGCGCCGAGCGTCCCGACGAGCCGTACGTCATCGTGCACGGCACCCGCGGCCGCGTCACGTTCTGGTACAAGCAGGACCGGGTGCTCGTGCAGCGCGCCGGGCACGGGCCCGAGGAGGTCCTTCACGGGCGGACGGACCTCCTCGAGAACCTGGTCGATCACCTCTCGGGCCACGCCGAACTGCTGGTTCCGCCGGCGTCGACGGGCGCCTTCATGAAGGTCGTCGAGGCGGTCCGCACGGCCCCCGATCCGCTCCCCCTGCCGGTCGAGGCCTGGCGCGTGGTGCCGGGCGAGCACGAAGGCGTGGGGCGGCGGGTCGTGCACGGCATCGACGGGCTCGTCGCGGCGAGCGCCGACACGCTGTGCGGCTTCGCGGAGCTCGGCACGTTCTGGGCGCTGCCCGACTCCCGTCCCTCCGCACGGCGGGCCGGCGCCGCCGCCCCCGCATCCCCCACCTCCCCGTCACCCACCGCCGAGACCCCACCGAGGTGAGTACGCCATGAACAGAATCGCGACCGACACCGCGCTCATGCTGCGCTGCTCGGGCCGCCCCGTCGGCCGCTACGTCATCCACCCCTCGGCGGGCCCGCGCCTTGCACCCCGCCCCTATCTCCACCCCGTCCGCACTTTCGGCGGCCTCCCCGTCACCGAGTACGGTCCGGCCGACCATCCGCACCACCTCGGCGTGGGCGTCGCCGTGCCCGACGCGGCGGGCCGCAACTTCTGGGGCGGGCGCACGTACGTCCGCGACCAGGGGCCCACCGAGCTCGACAACCACGGCGAACAGCGCCATCTGGAGTTCAAGCTGCGCGACCCCGACGGGTTCGTCGAGGAGATCGGCTGGCTCGACGGTGAGTGCGAGCTGCTGCGCGAGCGCCGGACCGTCGCCGTCACGCCCCTCACCCCGTCCGCCTGGGCCCTCGACTTCACGTTCTCCCTCACCAACCCGGCCGCTGCGGAGATCTCGATCGGCAGCCCCGCCACCAACGGCCGCCCCGGCGCGGCCTACGGGGGCTTCTTCTGGCGCGCCCCCAAGGAGACGCGGCCCCCCGAGGTGTTCACCGCGGACACCGACGGCGAGGCCGCCGCCCACGGCGCGACGGCCGACTGGGTGGCCCTCTCCGGTCAGGGCTGGACGCTCGTCTTCGCCGGGGCCACGCCCGACACGCGGCGAGACCCGTGGTTCGTGCGGACCGCGGAGTATCCCGGCGTCGGCTCCTCGCTCGCACACACGCGGCGCCTGCCGATCGGCCCCGGCGAGACCGTCGTACGCCGTGTCATCACCGTCGTCTCCGACGGCCGCCCGAGCCGGACCGAGGCCGCGGGGCTCGTCCGCAAGGCGGTGACGGCGTGAACGCGCCCCTCACCGGCCGCACAGGTGACCTGGGCGACGGGACCTATCGCAACCCCGTCCTCGCCGCCGACTGGTCCGACCCCGACGTCGTCCGGGTCGGCGACGACTTCTACCTCACCGCGTCCAGCTTCGGGCGCGCCCCGGGGCTGCCGCTCCTGCACTCCCGCGACCTGGTGAACTGGACCCTGATCGGGCACGCCCTCGAGCACCTCGAACCCGCGGAGTCGTTCGCCGCGCCACGGCACGACTGCGGGGTGTGGGCGCCGTCGATCAGGCACCACCAGGGACGGTTCTGGATCTTCTGGGGCGACCCGGACCACGGCATCTACCAGGTCAACTCCCCTGACATTCGCGGGCCTTGGAGCGCGCCGCACCTCGTCAAGGCGGGCAAGGGCCTCATCGACGCCTGCCCGCTGTGGGACGAGGAGCGCGGCGAGGCCTACCTCGTGCACGCCTGGGCCAGGTCGCGCTCCGGGATCAAGAACCGGCTCACTGGTCACCGCATGAGCCCTGACGGCCGTGAACTCCTCGACGAGGGCCGGGTGCTGATCGACGCCGACCGGCTGCCCGGCTGGTTCACGCTGGAGGGCCCCAAGCTGTACCGCCACGACGGCTGGTTCTGGATCCTCGCCCCCGCCGGCGGGGTGGGGACCGGCTGGCAGGGCGCCTTCCGCTCCCGGACCTTCCACGGGCCCTACGAGGAGCGGATCGTCCTGGAGCAGGGCGACACCGGCGTCAACGGCCCGCACCAGGGCGGCTGGGTGCGCACCCCGTCCGGTGACGACTGGTTCCTGCACTTCCAGCAGCGCGGCGCTTACGGCAGGGTCGTCCACCTCCAGCCGATGTGCTGGGGCACCGACGGCTGGCCGGTGATCGGTGACGGCGGCGCCCCGGTCGCCGTGCACAAGAAGCCCGACCTGCCCGCGCAGCCCGTGTCCGCCCCCGCCACCGACGACGACTTCCCCGGCGGACGGCACGGCCGCCAGTGGCAGTGGTCGGCCAACCCCCTTGAGGGGTGGGCGACTTCGCACGGATCGGACGGCCTGCGGCTGACGTGCGTCAGGTCCGTGGAAGCCGACGACCTGCGCCGCCTGCCCCACGTCCTGACCCAGCGCCTTCCGCTCACGCCGTGCACCGTCGAGGTCGGGCTCCGGCTCGACGGCTCCGCGGCCGGCGCCAGGGCCGGGCTCGCCGTGCTCGGCGACGCCTTCGCCTGGATCGGCCTCGAACGCGACGACGACGGCACGGTCCGCCTCGTCCACCGGTTCGCGGAGCCGGTGGCGGAACACGAGCGTGACGCCGCGTACCCGCGCCTCGCCCCCGACGGCACCGCACGGCTGCGGATCGACGTCGCGGAGGGCGCCCGCTGCCGTTTCTCCGCCGACACCGGCGACGGTTTCCGCCCCTCGGGCCAGGTTTTCACCGCGACTCCATGGCGATGGGTGGGCGCACTGCTCGGCCTGTTCGCCACGGCCCCCACAGGACGGAACGGGGCCGGGACAGCCCTGTTCACGCACTTCCGGATCACCACCCACTGAATCCGGACCGCACCCCCTGACCCCACATCACCTCGCACCACCCGTAATCCGACGAAGAGAGCCGACCATGAACCTCACCATCCGCGGAAACAGAAGCGGAAACAGAAGCAGAAGCCGTCGCGCGGTGGCCGCCGTCGCCTTCACCGCCGCGTTCGCGCTGACCGCCACCGCCTGCGGCGACGACGGCAGCGGGGCGGGCGGAGACAAGGGCAAGGAGGGCTCCGGCAAGGGCGAGATCACCTTCTGGGACAACAACGGCGGTGTCCGCACCGACGTCTGGAAGGAGATCATCAAGGACTTCGAGGCGAAGAACCCGGACATCGACGTCAAGTACGTGCCGATCCCCGCCGAGAGCGTCCAGTCCAAGTACGACACCGCGATCCAGGGCGGCGGCCTGCCCGACGTCGGCGGCGTCGGTGCCGCGATGCTCGCCGGGATCTCCGCGCAGAACGCCCTGGAGCCGCTGGACGACCGGCTCGCCGGCAGCTCCCTCGAGGGCAAGCTGAACCCGAGCATGGTGGACAGCGTCCGGGCGGCGGGCGGCGGCAACCGGCTCTTCACGGTGCCGACGTCGGCGAGCAACGGCGTCCTGTACTACCGCACCGACCTGTTCAAGGCCGCGGGCCTGGAGGCCCCCACCAACTGGAGCAAGTTCTACAAGGCGGCCGACAAGCTGACGGCCAAGGGCGAGAACAAGTTCGGGTACACCATCCGCGGCGGCGAGGGTTCCATCGCGCAGGCGCTCGACGCGGCCTACGGCCAGTCCGGCATCGGGTCGTTCTGGGACGGCGAGAAGACCACCGTCAACGACCCGAAGAACGTGAAGGCGCTGGAGAAGTACGTCGCGCTCTACAAGAAGAACACCCCCGCGGCCGACGTCAACAACGACTTCAAGAAGATGAACGCCCAGTGGGACACGGGCCAGATCGGCATGCTCAGCCACAACCTCGGCTCCTACACGGACCACGTGAAGGCGCTCGGTGAGGGCAAGTTCCGTGGCCTGCCCAACCCGACGACCGACGAGGGCATCCGCGTCCAGGTCTCCAACCCCGTCGACGGGCTCGGCCTGTTCAAGTCCAGCAAGAAGAAGGCGGCGGCCTGGAAGTTCATCGAGTTCGCCGCCTCGCACGAGGCCAACAGCAAGTGGAACAAGTCCGCGGGCGCCATCCCCGCCAACACCGCGGCGTCCAAGGACGCCTGGGTGAACGAGGCCGAGCCCACGAAGCTGGCCGCCGCCGCGCTCAACGACGGCTCCCTGAAGATCGTGCAGCTGCCGTACTACCTGCCCGACTGGAACACCATCAGCAAGGCCGACAACGAGCCGAACTACCAGAAGGTCCTGCTCGGCAAGATGTCCGCGAAGGACTTCCTCGACACCCTCGCCGAGCAGCTCAACAAGGCTCAGGCCGAGTGGAACGAACAGAACAAGTGACAGCGCGCCCCGCGCACGGCGTCGGCCGACGCCGTGCGGTCGCGGCCCTCGCGAGCCTTCCGCTCGCGGCGGCCGCGGCCCCGGCGGCGTTCGCCCGCCCGGCGGGTCCCGGGCCCACCCTCTACATCGCCTCGGACTCCACCGCCGCACAGAAGTACACGGACGCGGCACCCGAGACCGGCTGGGGCATGGCCCTCCCCTTCTTCCTGCGGGACGGGCTGCGGGTCTCCAACCATGCGATGAACGGCCGGAGTTCGAAGAGTTTCGTCGACGAGGGCCGGCTCGCGGTGATCCTGGAGGCGATCCGGCCCGGCGACCGACTCCTGATCCAGTTCGCGCACAACGACGAGAAGAGCGCCGACCCGACGCGCTACACCGAGCCCTGGTCGACGTACCAGGCCTACCTCAGGCAGTACGTCGACGGGGCGCGGTCCCGTGGCGCGCGGCCGGTCCTGGTGACCGCCGTGGAGCGCAGGAAGTTCGACGCGGACGGCGTCGCCCTGCCCACCCACGGCGAGTATCCGGCGGCGATGCGCGCGCTCGCCGCGGCCGACGGCGTGCCGCTGCTCGACGTGCAGGCCCGGTCCATCGCGCTGTGGCAGAAGCTCGGCGTCGAGGGGACCAAGACGTACTTCAACTGGACCGCCACCGAGCAGGACAACACGCACTTCAATCCGCCGGGCGCGATCGAAGTGGCCCGCCTGGTGGCGGCCGGGCTGCTGCACCACAAGGTGCTCGCGCCGCGGGACGTGCGGCGGCTCGACGCCGCGATACCCCCATCCTGGATCACCTGGCCGGAAGGACCGTGACATGAGGACGACGAGCATGGCCGCACGCAGATCCCTCGCAACGCTCGCCGGGTGCACCGCCCTGGTGGTGGCGGTCACCAGTGCCCCGGCCTCGGCCGCCGGCGCCCGGCACGGCGTACTGCCGCCCCGCGACGGGTGGGCGTCGGCCGACGGCGGGACCACCGGCGGCGCCGGTGCCGACGCGGCACACACCTACACCGTCACCACCTGGGAGCAACTGCGGGCCGCACTCGCGGACGACGCGGGCGCTCCCCGGATCATCAAGGTCAAGGGCACGCTGAACGCCACGGCCGCGGGCTGCGCCGCGTTCGAGGCCGATGGCTACGACTTCGACCGCTATCTCGCCGACTACGACCCCGCCGTGTGGGGGCGTGACACGCCGGTCAGCGGTGCGCAGGAGGATCTGCGGGCGGCGTCGGCGACGCGGCAGGCCGCGGCGATCAAGGCGTACGTCCCCGCCGACACGACCATCGTGGGCGTCGGCAGGAACGCCGGGATCGTCGGCGGCAGCCTGCAGATCCAGGGTGTGGACGACGTGGTCGTCCGCAATCTCACCCTGGAGAGCCCGCTGGACTGCTTCCCCCAGTGGGACCCCACCGACGGGGACCGGGGGGCCTGGAACTCCGAGTACGACAGCATGGTCGTGTACGGCTCGACGCATGTGTGGGTGGATCACAACACGTTCACCGACGGCGAGCACCCCGACAGTTCACTGCCGTCCTACTACGGCGAGATCTACCAGCAGCACGACGGCGAGCTGGACGTCGTACGCGGCGCGGATCTGGTCACCGCGTCCTGGAACGTCTTCGCCGACCACGACAAGACCCTGATGATCGGCAACAGCGACAGCGCGGGCGCCACCGACCGCGGCAAGCTGCGGGTCACCCTGCACCACAACGTGTTCAGGGACATCGTCGAGCGTGCGCCGCGCGTCCGCTTCGGTCAGGTCGACGCCTACAACAACCACTACGTGGTCCCCGCGGGCGGCTACCAGTACTCGTTCGGCATCGGTCAGGAGTCGCAACTCGTCGCCCAGAAGAACGCGTTCACGCTCCCGCGCGGGGTCAGCGCCGCGAAGATCCTCAAGAAGTGGAAGGAGGCGCCGGTCACCGCCGACGCCAACTACGTCAACGGGAAGCGCGTCGATCTCATCGCCGTGCACAACGCGGAGCTGCCGGAGGAGACCCTCCAGTCGGGTGCGGGCTGGACGCCGAGCCTCCGGACGCGGGTGGACGACCCGCGCGCACTGCCGGGGCTGCTCGCGCGTCTCGCGGGCGCGGGCAAGCGCCTCTGACCCGCCTCACCTCCCTTCATCTCCCCTCACCTCCCCCGCCACCTCCTCACCGACCGCAAGGCGAAGGAGCAGCCATGCCCTCGCACCACTCCCCTGTCCGCCTCACCTCCCCTGTCGGCAGGCGTACGTTGCTCACCGCGGGCGCGGGCGCCGGGGCCGCTCTGACCCTCGGCGGCACGCGGCCCGCCCGCGCCGACGAGCGCCGCCCCGCCCGCCGGACGCTGTACGTCGACCCGGCGGGCGGCGGCGACCACACCACGGTCCAGGCCGCGGTGGACGCCGCCTCCGGTCCTGGGTGGACACTGGTCCTCGCCGCGGGCACGTACCGCGAGACGGTGACCGTTCCCGAGACGAGCACGGAACTCACGCTCGTCGGCGCGAGCGGCGACCCGCGCGACACCGTCATCGTGTACGACAACGCCGCGGGGACCCCGAAGCCCGACGGGTCCGGCACCTACGGCACCAGCGGCTCGGCCACCACGACCGTGCGGGCAGCCGGATTCACCGCCCACGCGATCACGTTCGCCAACGACTGGCTGCGCGCCGACCACCCCGAGTACACCGGAACGCAGGCCGTCGCCCTCAAGGTCATGGGCGACCGCTCGGCGTTCTTCCGCTGCCGGTTCCTGGGCCACCAGGACACCCTCTACGCCGACACCGTCGACCTGGGCGCCTTCGCCCGCCAGTACTTCCGCGACTGCTATGTCGAGGGCGACGTCGACTTCGTCTTCGGCCGGGCCACCGCCGTCTTCGAGCGCTGCCGCTTTCACACGCTCACCCGGGGCGACCTGGCGGCGGCTCCGTACGGCTTCGTCTTCGCGCCGTCCACCGCCGTGGCCAACCCGCGCGGCTACCTCGTCATCCGCGGCCGGGTGACGAGTGACGCCCCGAACGCGTACTACAAGCTGGCCCGCCCCTGGGTCCCCAGCTCCGACACCACGGCCCGCCCCATGCTCACGGTGCGCGACACCCACCTGGGGCCCGGGATCGACGCGGTGGCCCCGTACGCGAACATGCGTGACGCCCACCCCTGGCAGGCCCAGCGGTTCGCGGAGTACCGCAACACGGGCCCGGGCGCGCACATCACGGTCGCGGGCAACCGTCCCCAACTCACCCGCACCCAGGCCCAGTTCGCGTCGCGTTCCGCCTACCTGAGGGACTGGACGCCGACCCGAGGGGGCCGCTGAGCGATGTTCCAGAAGTCGGCGTAGCGGCCGTCTCGGCTCAGCAGTTCGTCGTGACTGCCCTGCTCCACGATCCGGCCGCCGTCCAGGAACACGACGTGATCGGCGCGCCGGACGGTCCGCATGCGATGGGCGACCATCACGACCGTCCGGCCCGCCATCAGACGCTCGACTCCCTCGTGGACGGCGGCCTCGTTCGCCGGGTCCAGAGCGGAGGTCACCTCGTCGAGCAGCACGATGGGCGCGTCCTTCAGGAGTGCCCGTGCGATCGAGACGCGCTGGCGTTCACCGCCCGACAGCCTCGCGCCGCCCTCGCCGACATGGGCTTCCCACCCGCCGGGCAGCCGCTCGATCACCTCGTCCAGGTGTGCGGCGGTGGCCGCCGCACGGACCTCGGCCTCCTCGGCGTCGGGCCGGCCGACGCGGATGTTCTCCTCGATGGTGCCGTCGAAGAGGTACACGTCCTGGAAGACGACGGCGATCCGCGCCATGAGCACCTCCGTGTCGATGGAGCGTACGTCCACGCCTCCCACGCGGACCGCGCCCGCGTCCACGTCGTGGAACCGGGCGAGCAGTTGCAGCAGGGTGCTCTTGCCCGCGCCCGATGGCCCGACGACGGCGATCCGCCGTCCCCGCGGCACGGAAAGCGACAGGTCGTCGAAGACGGTACGCTCCGCGCGGCGGAAGGTGACGGAGTCGAACTCCAGGTCGTGGCCCTTCGGTTGGACCGGTTCGGCGGGCTCCGGCAGTGGCTCGGTGCGCAGGAGCGCGTCGAGTTTCACCAGCACGGAGCGCGCGCCGCGGAGCCTGCCCCCGATGTCCGACAGGGACAGGAGCGGATCGGCGCAGCGCGCCGCGAGCACCAGGATGGTGAGGATCTGCGCCACACCGGTGTCGCCGTCGAGGGCGAGGTAGGCGCCGAGGACGAGCAGCCCGGTGAACAGCGCCTGCACCGTGAGCGTCAGGCCCACCGCGCCGGGCAACGCCGAGAGCGTGGAGCGGCGCGATGCCCACTCGACGTCCCGGAGCGAGTCGTCGAGCAGCCGGAAGCGTTCGGCCGTGCGGCCACCGGCCCGCAGCACCGGCTGGGCCTGGAGGTACTCGATGACCCGTGCGGTGGACTCCTCGTCGCGCGCGGCCCGCTCCGCGTCGCCTGCCGCCGTCGAGCGTGCCGTCCAGATCTGGATCGCGGCCACGATCGGTACGGCGGCCAGCGCGGCAAGTCCCATCTGCCAGTTGAAGGCCAGCATCACGGCGACGATCGTCAGCGGCGTCACGCTCGCGGAGATGAACGGTGCGAGCAGATGCGCGATCACGCTCATCGCCTGTAGCACCCCGCGGCCCGCCAGGACGGACACCTCCCCGAGGCGGCCCGCTTCGTACCAGCCGATGGGCAGTCGGGCGAGGTGATCGCCGAGCCGGTGGTACATGCCGCGCAGCAGCGTGGTCCCGACCTGGAATCCTGACAGGGCGCTGACGTAGCGCAGGACCGCGTAGAGCGCGATCGCGGCGCCGAACGCGGCCAGCCAGGGCCAGGAGTCCTCGGGCGTACTGCCGAAGAGGGCGCGCAGCACCGGCACGAGCAGCGCGTAGGACAGGCCCTCGGCCATCGCGGTCGCGGTCATCAGGGCCACGGTGCGTCGCACGGGCCGGGCGTACTCGCGTCCCAGGACGCGCAGGAGCAGGCGGATCATCGGGGCTCGTCTCCTTGCGCCACGCCAACGCGGGCTTCGGCCCCATCCACGGGGGTCGGTCGGTGAGATTGCCGGAACGCGGCGAACCGGCCGTCCCGTGCGAGCAGTTCGGCGGGGCTCCCGCGCTCGACGACCGCCCCGTTGTCCAGCATCACCACGGTGTCGGCGTCGGTGATGGTCTCCGGGCGATGGGCGATGACCAGGATGGTCCGCTCGCCCTTCAGGGTCGCGAGGGCTTCGCGCACCGCCAGTTCGGTCTGCGGGTCGGCGAAGGCGGTCGCCTCGTCGAGCACCAGGACGGGCGTGTCGGCGAGGAGGGCGCGTGCGAGCGAGATGCGCTGCGCCTCGCCGCCCGAGAGCCCGGCGTCCTCCCCGATCACCGACTCGTATCCGCGCGGCAATGCGAGGATCCGGTCGTGGATGTTCGCGAGACGGGCGGCGCGCATCACGTCCTCGCGGTCGGCGTGCGGCACGGCGAGCGCGATGTTGTCCGCTATCGAGGCACGCAGCAGGGAGACGTCCTGGAAGACGAAGGACACCAGGCGGTAGAGCTCCTGGCCGCCGAGTTCGCGCAGGTCGACGCCGCCGATGACGACCGATCCGTGCGTGGGGTCGAAGAACCGCGGCAACAGCTGTACCAGCGTGGACTTGCCGCTTCCCGACGGCCCGACGAGCGCGGTGACCGTCCCCGGCTCAAGGACCAGGTCGATCCCGCGCAGCACCTCGTGACCGGCCTCGTACCCGAAGCGGATGTCGCGCAGTTCCACCCGGTGCCCCCGTGGGATGACCGGGTGTGCGGGCTCCGGCAGCGGCCGTACGTCCAGCACGTCCCGGATACGGCCGACCGCGCGCCGGGCGGCCTGCGTCTCGTCGAAGCCGTGGCCGAGCGCCGCCACCGGGGCGGTCAGGCCGAGGCCGAGCAGCAGGAAGGGCAGCAGGTCGGCGGGGGCCAGGCCGCCGCCGGTGATGCGCACGGCGCCGCCGATCAGGACGACGAGCAGGACGAACGGCGGTGACAGCACCAGCTGCATGGCCGCGGCGATCCGGGAGATGCCGTGCACCCAGCGGTTGAAGGTCCCGACGAAGTCGTCGGTGGCGTCGAGGAACTTGCGGTGGGCGCGCCCGGAACCTCCGAACGTCTTGACCACCGCGATGCCCTGCACGAACTCGACGACGGAGCTGGAGATCCGTCCCATGGCCGCGTCGAAGTCCTCCTGTTCGCGCAGCCGGGTCGGTGTCATCATCAGCGGCACCAGCGCCACCGCGAGCACCACGGGTATCAAGGTGATCAGGGTCAGCCGCCAGTCGACGGTGAACAGGTAGATCAGCGACACCAGCGGCACCACGAACGCGGAGACGAGCTCGCCGGGAGTGTGGGCGACGAACGGGTGGACGGCGCCGACGTCCTCCCCCACCACCTTGGCCAGCTCACCGGTACGGCGCCGGGAGAGCCAGCCGATCGGCACGCGGCCAAGGTGCGCGGCCAGTTGCCGACGGAACGCCAATTGCACCCGGCCGTCCACGACATGGCCGATCCCGGACGACGCGGCCGTGAACAGCAGCCGGACGAACAGCCCGGCCGCGCCGACGCCGACGACGCTCCAGACATGGCCGCGGTCGACGGGGTCCGGCCCCAGCAGGGTCCGGCCCAGTTCGACGACCGCCAGCAGTGGCGCAAGGCCCGCGACGGCGCCGATGACCTGCAGAAGCACCACGGCGGCGAAACTCCCGGCGTGCGGGCGCAGCAGCCGTGTCATGCCGCTCATCGCTCCCCCGCCACTGCCGGCGGGGCGGCGCGCAGCAGCCCTGAACTCCCCGTACGTCTCGCTCTGTTCGTCATCACAGTCCCCGTCCCTCGGCCCTGCTCCCCGACTTTCCGAACGCGTTCCGAAAGTAGCATCGAGGGTGCCCTCTGTCGACCTCGAAAGGGGGTGGGCCCCGCACCGGCCGCACGGCGGAGGACGACGGGACGGCATGATGGGGCCATGCCCGCATCGCCCCGCTCTCCCGCACCGCAGGGCCGCACCGGCCGCCCGCCCGTGACGTCCCGTACGCAGATCCTGACGGCGGCCCGCGGTCTGATCGACCGGGACGGCTGGGAGAAGCTGACCATCCGCAGGCTCGCCGCCGAGCTCGGCATCGGCGCGACGACCCTGTACCACCACATCCAGAGCAAGGACGATCTCCTGCTCCTGCTCCTCAATCACCACGTCGCCCAGATCGAGCGCCCCCCGCTGCCCGACGACCCGAGGGAGCGCATCGTCGTGGCCACCACCGCGCTGCACAACGCGCTCACCGCCTGGCCATGGGCCGCGGAAATCCTGTCCGCCGACGGTTTCGTCGGTCTCCTGGACGAGTCGGCGATGTGGATGGTCGAAGCCATCGTGGCCGGAGCCGACGACCACGGGTGCACGCCCGAGCAGAGCGTCGACGTCTTCCGCAGCCTCTGGTACTACACCGTCGGCGAGGTGCTCGTCCGCGCCCACTCCGCCCGCCGGCACGCCGCCGGCCGGCCCTTCGCCTACCGCGACGACCTGGACCCGTCCCAGGTGCCCCACCTGGCGGCCATCGGCGTCCGCTGGGCCGCGCTCGCCGCGCGGGACATCTACCCCCAGGGTCTTCGCACGTTCGTCGACGGGTTGCTCGCACAGGCCACGTCCCCGGCACCGTCACGGTGATGACGCGTGGGAGAAGACGCGGCCTCCAGCGACCGGCCGGTCGCTGGAGGCCCGGGCCTCGCGCCTACTGGTAACTGATGTCCGACGCGCTGTACTTGCAGTACGTGCCGTCAGGGCCGCTGCCCGTCTCCGTGGGCTCGTCGCCCGAGCTGTTGCCGGTGTAGCGGATACAGGGCTTGATCTTCTTGCTGGAGTCGCCGTGGATGCGGATCTTGCTGAAGGTCGCCGTGTCCCCGTAGTTGGTGTTGATGCCGACCAGGGACTTGCCGGGCGCGGTCACGTCCACGTCGTTGACGGTGATCGTGCGCTTGTACTGCTTGGAGCAGTTGCCGCAGGAGCGGACCAGCTTGCCGAAGTCCGAGACCTGGAAGCCGCTGATGTTCAGCTTGCCCGCGCCGTTGAACTGGAGGACCTTGTCGTCGGCCTTCTTCGCGCCGCCACCGGTGACGTTGTACGTCGAGCCGGACGAGGTGCCCTTGAAAGTGGCCGCGTCCTCGCCGACGTCCTCCCACCACACGTTCTGGATGGTGCAGCTGCCCGAGCAGTGCACGCCGTCGGCGGCGGGCTTGCCGAGCACGACGTTCTTCAGGACCGCGCCGTCCTTCAGCTTGAAGATCGGGTCCTGGCCCTCCTCCTGGCCGTCGCCGCCGAGGTCTCCGCTGCCGTAGAAGCGCTGGAGTCCGCCGTCGTAGGTGCCGGACACCTCGATGGTCTTGGTGACGGGCTTGTCGCCGGTGGGGGTCGGCCAGGCGGCAGCCGCGGTCGCCGCTCCCGCCGGGGAGAGCAGCGCGTTGGCGCCGAGGGTGGCGCCGGTCAGCAGGAGAGCGCCGCCCGCCGCGCCCATGGCACGGCGGCGGGTGAGGCGGCGCTTGCGGCTCTTGCGCAGTTCGGCTCGTTGCGTGGTCATGGGGACCGCTCTTTCGCTGGGGGGATGACCTTGCGTCTGCTGGTCTCCGCCCGGGTGCGGAAGGTTGCCGGGGTGCGCGAGATTTCTGCGGGGTCCTATGACGTGCGGGCGAAGTCGCCCCGTACGGCGGCCTTCTGGCCGGACGCGGTGGCCTCCGCCGCATAGGTGTCCTCGCCGGCGTCCCTGCCGCCTTCGGCGTGGTTGTACTGGCCCGCGAAGACGTGTTCGCCCTCCGGAACGGTCCGGCCCGCCTTCAGCGTCCAGCGGTAGACCAGCTCACCGCCCTCCTCGCGTACGGAGACGGTGAAGTCGTCGGCGGGCAGGGAGCGCCAGTTGCCCGTGTCGGTGACGCCGCCGGTCTGCGCGACACGCAGCTCGACACTGAGCGCGGTGAGGGGTTTGCCGGTCTTGAAGGTGAGGGTGCTCTGCGCCCAGAAATCGTTGCTCTGCGGGTCGACGGAGCCGTCGCTCCAGAGGTAATCGTCCTCGACGCTCTCGGCGTCCGACGCCAGGCGCCGCGTGGAGGGCGGCGGATCGGACTTCCTCGGCGGCCGTTTCGTGTCCGGGCCCTCGTCCTTGCCGGGTGTGCCCTTCGTGGCCTTGCCCGACGGCTGGGCGGGCTCCGCCGGCGAACTGGGGCCTGCGTTCTCGTCGTCCGGCGCGGAAGCGGAGGGGCTCGGCCCGGCCGGCGAATCGGGGGCGGCGGGCGTGCCCACGGTGCTCGGCGGCGGCTCCTCGCCCTGGACGACCGAGGCGACGGCGTAGCCGCCGAGCGCGAAGACCCCGGCCACGGCGGCGGTCGCGCCCGCGATCCGCAGCCAGGGGGCGGGCCGGCGCAGCCTGCCCGGGGCGGAGGCACCGAGGTCGACGGCGTCACGCTCCATGCCGCGCTCGACGCGGGCGAGCATGCGTTCCCTGTCGGGGCGGTGCTCGGCCGCGGCATCGCGCAGCTGCTTGCGTACGTCGTCCATCACTGCCTCCCTCCCACGAGTTGCGAAGCGGCCCGCTCGCCCAGGAGCCGTTGCAGCTCCGCCATTCCCTTGGACGTCTGGCTCTTCACCGTACCGACCGATATCCCGAGGGTGAGCGCGCAGTCCTTCTCCGACAGGTCGAAGGCGTGCCGCAGGACCACACAGGCCCGCTTACGGAACGGCAGCGTACGCAACGCCTCCTGGACGTCGACGACAGCGGGTACGTCGGGGTCGTCGACGCCCTCCGTGCGCTGCCCCCAGAACAGGGCCACCCTGCGGCGTTCCCGCACGGCGCTGCGGATGCGGCTGCGGGCCATGTTGGCGACGACACCACGGGCGTAGGCGGCGGGGTGGTCGGCTGCCCTGACACGGTCCCAGCGGTTCCAGAGGGCGACAAGGGCGTCGGCCGCCAGATCGTCCGCGGCGTCCTTCTCACCGGTCAGCATGTGTGCCAAGCGCGCGAGTTCGTTGTAGTGCCGCTCGAAGAAGTCGTGGAACTCCGCGGCGGCGGCGTCATCGACGGCTGTCCCCACGGGTGACCTCTTTCTGTGCTTGCGCGGCTCTGCCCGCGCGCTGGGTGGCCCCCGTGCCGCCGAAGCGCGGTGCGCGAGCATAGCAACGTCTGTGCGAGAGATCGAACAACGTCCGCAATCCCAGGCAGATCTGAGCCATCCAGGCCCTGACCGAATCCTCCGCGTCGGACCACCGGAATCCCGGAACCGCGGTCGAAGGATGCGTACGAGCGGCAACCTTCCGCACGCTCCGCGGCGACTCATCCCAGGCACTGTCCCTCTCCCCGCAGGAGCACCCATGCCCGCGTACTCCATGGCCGAGCACCCGCACCCCGATCGACACCGCCGCAGGGGCCGAAGAGCGCACCGGGCCCGCGGCCGGATCCTGGTCACCGCCGTCGTCGCGGGCGCGCTCGCCGCGGGAGGGCTCATCGCCCTGTCGTCGACCTCGTCCGCGGCCACCACCCGCCAGGCCGAAGCCCTCGACCGGGGCGTGGTCAGCGTGCACACCGACGCCGGGAACCTGGTCAGCTGGCGCTGGCTCGGCACCGATGACGACGACGTGGCCTTCAACGTCTACCGAGGCGGCACGAAGGTCAACGCGTCCCCGGTCACCGGCTCGACGAACTACTTCCACGCGGGCGCCCCGAACAGCGCCGACTACACCGTGCGCGCGGTGGTCGACGGCACCGAACAGGGCGACTCCGTGCACGCGGTGCAGTTCCGCGCCGGGTACAAGGACGTGCCGATCACGCCGCCCGCCGGAGGCACGACCCCGGACGGCGTGGCGTACACCTACGAGGCGAACGACGCGTCCGTGGGTGACCTCGACGGGGACGGCGCGCTGGACTTCGTACTGAAGTGGCAGCCCACCAACGCCAAGGACAACTCGCAGTCCGGCTACACCGGCAACACGATCCTCGACGGGATCAAGCTGGACGGCACCCGGCTGTGGCGGATCGACCTGGGCCGCAACATCCGCTCGGGCGCGCACTACACGCAGTTCCAGGTGTACGACTACGACGGCGACGGCAGGGCCGAGGTCGCCACGAAGACGGCGGACGGCACGAAGGACGGCGCGGGCAAGGTGATCGGCAGCTCCTCGGCCGACCACCGCAACTCCGGCGGTTACGTCCTTGCCGGGCCCGAGTACCTGACCATGTTCGACGGCCGCTCCGGCGCCGCGCTCGACACGGTCGACTACGTTCCGGCGCGGGGCAACGTCGCGGGCTGGGGCGACAGTTACGGCAACCGCGTGGACCGCTTCCTCGCCGGGACCGCGTATCTCGACGGCAGCAGGCCCTCCCTGATCATGGCGCGCGGCTACTACACGCGGTCCGTCATCGCCGCCTGGGACTGGCGGGGTGGAGCCTTCACCCGGCGCTGGACCTTCGACACCAACTCCTCGACCAACACCGGCAAAGGCTACGACGGCCAGGGCAACCACAGCCTGTCGGTCGCGGACGTCGACGACGACGGCAAGGACGAGATCGTCTACGGCGCGATGACCGTCGACGACAACGGCAACGGCCTGTGGACGACCAAGCTCGGGCACGGCGACGCCGGGCACATCGGCGACCTCGACCCCTCGCGCACGGGCCTGGAGTACTTCAAGGTCTCCGAGGACAGTTCCAAGCCGGGCTCCTGGATGGCGGACGCCCGCACGGGCCAGCGCCTGTGGACCACGGCGTCCGGCTCCGACAACGGCCGGGGCGTGTCCGCCGACGTCTACGCCGGTTCGGCGGGCGCCGAGTCCTGGTCAGCGGCCGACAGCACCCTGCGCTCGCCGTCCGGGGCATCGGTCGGCCGCGAGCCGTCCAGCGTCAACTTCGTGAACTGGTGGGACGGCGACACCACCCGCGAACTCCTCGACGGCACCCGCATCGACAAGTACGGCACGGGCGGCGAGACCCGGCTCCTGACCGGGGCGTCCGTCGCCTCCAACAACGGCACGAAGGCGACGCCCGCGCTCTCCGGCGACATCCTCGGCGACTGGCGCGAGGAGGTCGTGTGGCGCACGTCGGACAACAAGGCGCTGCGGATCTACTCCACTCCGCACGAGACGAGCACGAAGATCACCACCCTGCTGCACGACATCCAGTACCGCACGGCGCTGGCCTGGCAGAACACGGCCTACAACCAGCCCCCGCACCCGAGCTTCTTCATCGGCTCGGGCATGGCGAAGGCACCGCGCCCGGTGGTGTCCACTCCCTGACAGCAGTACGCCCCGCGCGGGACATCACCAGGGATGTCCCGCGCGGGGCGCGCGTGACGGGATGACTGTCATCTCCCCGGTCGCGAGGGCCGCGGGCGTGCGGAATGATGTCTTCGATGCAGATCGCCCTGTACCTCCCCGGCTCCGGCACCCTCCCCCGCTGGGTGCAGATCACGGTCGGCGTCGTGATCCTCGGCCTGATCGTCGCCCGCCTGTGGCTGCACTTCCGGCGCCGACGGTAGGCCTGCCGCTCCCGCCCGCCGTCAGCCCTTCGCCGGGGCCGGTCCCGAACTGCTTCGCACCGTCAACTCCGGTGCCAGCAGGACGACTTCGTCCACGTCCTGCCCCCGCAGCTTCGCGACGACGCGCTCCACCGCCTGGCGCCCCATCTCCTGCGCGGGGATGGCCACGGAGGTGAGTCGCACCGACGCCTGGGTGGCCACCTGGTCGGGGCAGACGGCGATGACGGAGACGTCTTCCGGTATGGCGCGGCCCTGCTGGCGCAGGAGGCTCAGGAGCGGTTCGACGGCCGATTCGTTCTGCACGACGAACCCCGTGGTGCCGGGGCGTTCGTCGGAGATCCGGGCCAGGGTCGCGGCGAGCGCGTCGTAGGTCCCCTCGCAGGGCCGGTGCAGCACCCGCACGCCGAGCTCCCCGGCCCGCGTGCGCAGCCCTTCCAGGGTGCGCTCGGCGAACCCGGTGTGCCGCTCGTACACCGCGGGCGCCTCGCCGATCACGGCGATCTCCCGGTGGCCGAGCCCCGAGAGGTGCTCCACGCACTGGGCGCCGGTCGCCATGAAGTCCAGGTCGACGCAGGTCAGGCCCGTGGGGTCGGCGGGGAGGCCGATGAGGACCGTGGGCCGGTCGGCCCCGCGGATCAGCGGAAGCCGTTCGTCGTGCAGCTCCACGTCCATCAGGATCATGGCGTCGGCGAGCGCGCTGCCCTCGATGCGGCGGACCGCCTCGGGGCCCTCCTCGCCGGTCAGGAGCAGCACGTCGTACCCGTGGGTGCGTGCGGTGGTGGCGACGGCGATGGCTATCTCCATCATCACCGGCACGTACATGTCGGTGCGCAGCGGGACCATCAGGGCGATGATGTTGGAGCGGCTGCTGGCCAGGGCGCGGGCGCCGGCGTTCGGGTGGTAGCCGAGCTCGCGGATGGAGCGCTCGACGCGGTCCTTGGTGGAGGCGGAGATGGAGCGCTTGCCGCTGAGTACGTAGCTCACCGTGCTGGCCGAGACTCCGGCGTGGTGGGCTACCTCGGCAAGGGTGACCATGCGGCTCTCCTGGTCTGGTCTGGAGGCGGTGGCGAAGCGCTTCGACGTGGGGCCTTCTTGACCCTAGAGGGACACCCATGCGCTGTCCAGAGATCTGTCGAAGCGCTTCGACTGGTCGCTCAGCGGCGGGAGTTGTCCCCGTAAACGATGCCACGCCCGTTCGTGGCCACGTACACCCGCCCATAGATCCGGGGATCGCCGGTGATGGCCGCTCCGGTCCAGCCCCACTGATGCGCGTCGTCGTTGACACGTACCCAGCTCTTACCGGCGTCGGTGGAGCGGAAGATGCCGCGCACCCCGTCGATCTTCGCGCTGGTGAAGAGCGTCTGGTGGCCGGAGCCCGGGGCGGCCTTTCCGAAGCCGATCGTGTCGGCCTCCTCGACGCCCCGGACGCGGGTGAAGCTCGCGCCGAAGTCCTCCGAGTGCCACAGGCCGTACGTCCCTCCGGCCTTGCCGCCAGCGAGCCAGATGTCCCCCGCCTCTCCCGGAACGGCCTTGAAACGCGCCGCTCCTTCGGCCGGCAGACCGGTGGACTCCTTCGCGGTGAAGGTCGCCCCACCGTCCCTGCTGACGTAGAACGTGCCGGACTTGAAGCCGTAGAACGTCGTCGGGTCGGCCCGGTCGGACTCGACGACGGCGCCCTGCGGGATGCCGGTGGCCGCCGTCCACGAGGCCCCCCGGTCGCCACTGGTGTGCACGCCCGCGCCGTCCGGGCTCCACACGAAACGGCTGCCGTCGGCCGCCGCGGCGACCGTGCCGCCGCCCGAGACCCCCGCAGGCTCCTTGCCCGCGGCCCACGTGGCTCCGTTGTCGTCGGAGAAGGCGATACGCGGCCCGCTGTCGAGCTGGCCGACACGCACCACGGTGTCCGGGTCGGACTCGGCGTGATCGATGCTCGTCGTGGTGGTGAAGTTGGGCTCGGTGTACATCAGGGGCGGCACCTTGGTGATGTCCGTGTGCCGGAAGCCGCCGATGTCGCCGAGCGCGCTGAGCAGTGGCGCACCGGAGGCAGGCGCCGCGAGGTCGTTGACGGCTGTCTCCTCGAGGCCCTTGACCATCGGGGTGACGGTGAACTTGCCGCCGCTGTCCCACTGTCGGAGGTTCCTGGTGCCGTAGACGGTGGCCCCGGTGCCATACATCATCCGGTCGGAGTCGAAGGGGTCGATCTCCAGGGCCTCGGTCATCCAGCCCAGTTTCGGGGCCTGTTCGGGCGGTGCGGGGTTCGCGCCCCAGGACAGCCAGGGCACGGACGAGATGTCCATGGTGTAGCGGTTGGTGCGCTCGGGATAGGCGCCGTAGTTCCAGGCGCCGGTCCAGCTGCCGCCGCTGTCGGTGGAGCGGAAGATCTGGGTGTCCGGGAACCAGGAGCTGTAGCCGGTGACCATCACGGTGCCCGGGCGCTGCCGGTCGACGCTCAGTCCGCTGTATCCGTAGTAGGTGTCGGCGTCGGTGGCGGGGCTGATGTTCTTCCACTCACCGGTACGGGTCGCGTACCGCCACACCTGGCCCTTGCCTCCGTCGTAGGGGCCGCCCTTGTCGCTGTAGGCGAGGTAGAGGTAGCCGTTCTCCGCGTCGAGCACGCCCTTGTGGGCGAGGAGTCCGGTGGGCTGGCCCGCGAGCCGGGTCCAGGTGGCGCCCGCGTCCGTCGAGCGGTAGACGGCGTTGTCCTTGTCGGCGACGCCCACGTAGAGGGTCTTGGTGCGCGCGCCGGACGCCCCCGTTGACTCGTCGAAGGTGACCCAGGCGATGCCCTGGTTGTCGGAGGCGTAGCCGGTCGTGTCCGAGGGGTCCTGCTGGTAGTTGCCGGGGTTGGGGAACGCGGTCACCTCCGACCAACTGGCCCCGGAGTCGGTGGAGCGCCACAGGCCGTGGCCACTCGGTGCCCCCAGGTACAGCACGCGGTTGTCGTGCGGGTCGACGGCGAGCCGTTCGCCCATGCCGCGGCCCGGCATGTTGCCACCGAGCTTGAAGGGCAGGTCGGCCTTCTTCCAGGTCTCGCCCCGGTCGGCCGAGCGCAGGACGGCCCCCTTTCCGGGGTCCCAGTCGTTGGTGTACGTCCCGACGGCTGCGTACACCTTGTCCGGTTCGACGCTGTCGGACGCGATGCTGACGACCCCGGTGTGGCCCCAGTCGTCCCAGCCCACGGAGTCGAGCAGCGGGGTCCAGGACCGGGACTTCTCCTGCCAGCGGTAGGCGCCGCCGATGTCGGTGCGCGCGTAGGCCAGGTTCTTCTGCGCCCGGTTGAAGACGATGCCGGGGACGAAGCCGCCGCCGTCGATGCGCACGTTCTTCCAGGTGTACGGGGCTGATGACTTCTCCTTGGCGTCGTCGGCGCCGGAGGACGGGGCGGCCACGAGCAGCAGGCCCGGGATCAGGCCGAGGGCGCCGAGCAGTTTCCCGGCGCGCGTCATCCGGCCGGTCACCGCGACCCCGGATTCGGTTCGAGGAGCTCCGCGTAGGCGCCCATGGCCAGCGCGATGTCCACCTGCGCCCAGAAGCGGTGGTAGGTGAACTGCGGGGCCGCTCCCCCGGCGAGATACGCCTCGACCTTCGGCCAGTCCGGGTCGTCGCGGTAGAAGGAGCGTATAGAGGTGAAGTCGGACCCGGAGTTGATGGTGTCGCCGTTCGGCATGGTGCCGGTCCAGCCGCCGGGGACGTACACCGCGTCGTCGAAACGGCTGTAGTCGGCGCGGGTCTCGGGCACCGCGATGCCGAGGGGGTCCCGGTGGTGCTGCCACATGCCGTCCAGGAGGGCCTTGGCCGTGCCGGCGGCCTCGGTGTGGCCGGTGGCGGCGGCGTAGTACGTGAGGGTCTTGGCGTAGGCGCCGGCCACACCCACGTCATTGGTGCGGTCGACCACGGAGACATGAAGTCCCGCGTTGGCGCCGGGACTTGTGGGGTTCCAGGTGTCGGGCTGGCCGGACCACTTCAGCGTCGAGGGGAAGGTGTAGGAGCCGTCGGCGGCGATCTTCGTCTCGGAGAGGGCCCACTTCACCCACTGGTCCATGACGGTCTTCGCGGCGGGGTCGTCGGTCTCGTGGAGGTACTCGGCGACGCGCTCCATCGACCAGGCCTGGAAGCCGAACCACTGGTTGGACGGCGGGTCGTGGTAGACGGGCTGCTCGTCGTAGGCCATGCCGTAGAAGGTGGGGGTGCCGGCCGGCGGTTTCGCGTAACGGCCCTGCCAGCTGTTGGTGGCGCCGCCCGCGATGGCGCCCTCGGCGGACTGCAGCCAGCGGTAGAACTCGATCTGCCGGGTCAGGCTCTTGGCCCAGTCCGCCTTGCCCGAGGCCGACTTGGGGGCGAGCGGGGCGTAGGCGCTGAGGGCGAAGGCGGCCAGGGGGTTCTGGTAGCCGCCGTGGTTGTGGCTCGATCCGATGCGCCAGGCCCAGCCCGCGGACGTGTCGGTGGCGCCGCCCCAGGCGTAGTACCAGGACAGCAGGTAGTGCGAGCTGTTCTTGCCGCTGCCCGGCGCGCAGCCGGACGGGTCGGTGCAGTCGCCGATGGTCTTGAAGTACTTGTCGAAGAGGGCGTAGCGCAGGTAGTCGCCCATCTTGGCCGCCTTGGCGACCGTTGCCGCGACCTCGGACTCCTTGCCCTGGGCCGAGGCCCAGACGTGCGCCCAGTAGGCGGCTTGCACCGCGCGGGCGTCGGCGTCGGGTGCGTTGGTGTACTTCCACTGCTTGGCGTAGGACGCGTCGCCGGTGAACAGGTCGAGGTAGCCGTTCCTGCCGCCGTGCTCGAACTCGTCGCGGGTGGGGTGCGGGACGGTCTCCCAGACCGACTCCTGGGAGCCGCGCTGGAAGGTGTTGATGTAGACGGGACCGGCGGAGTCGCCGCCGTAGCCGTAGACGTCGTCGACGTCCTGGAGCCAGTGCATGCCGTAGATGTCGTCGGTGCCGTAGGCGCTCCTCAGCTCGGCGGCGATCGGGTCGGCGCCTGCCTGGATGGCGGGGTCGAGCCGGGCGGGGTACTGGGACGGCTGGTCGTGTTCGGGAGCGTACGTGGCTGGTTTCGCCGCATTGTAGAAACTGTTCGTCGGCTGGTCGGCATGGGACGGGATCATGAATTTCTCCATGGTTTCCCAGGCCGCGTTGAAACGTATCCAGTCGCCGCTGACCTTGCCGTACATGGCCTGCAGCCAGAGCAGATAGCTGTATGCCTCGGATGTCGTCTCGTGCCCGTGGTCGGGGGCTTCGACAATGAGGGTTTCGACGGAGTGGTAGGGAATGCCGTCCGGCGAGAAATAGCCGTTCGCGGTATCGGTGATCTTCGCGTACAGGTCGAGGAAGCGCTGTTCGTACTCGGTGGCCGAGGGGGCGGCATGAGCGCTGTGAGCTGCGGGGTTGAGTGCCACGATGACCGGCGCCAGCGCGGCTCCGGCGCCGAGAGCAAGCAGGTTGCGGCGGCTGATTTCCGGTCTGGAGGGGCCGGGTCGGGGAGATGGGGGGAATGCGGACATGAGGGAGGATCTCCTGACGGCTCGATGGGGGCGAGCTCCGCACAGGGAGCTGAGTAACCAGTGAGAGCACAAGTGGGAGCACAAGTGGGAGCGCTCCCAAAATTCAGCCGGACGGGCCCGATGTCAAGAGCCCGCACACGAAAGGGAGTTGTCGAATGAATTCGACAGAGGCGATCCGAAGAATCTGAGGAACCCGGCAACCTTTCTGTTCTCGGCGGCGACTCACTGCCAGCTTCCACGGCACCAGTGGGAGCGATTCCGGTTCAATCCGAGGAGTCGCTCATGGCCCGTCCCGCACCTCTGTGCGCCGCACTCTTGCCGTGCTCGCGAACCACCCGAAGGGACACCCCCAAGGAGACCGGAGTGAGCCGCATCCCCACCGCCTCTTGGCGCAGAGCCGTCGTCGCCCTGCCCACCGCCGCCCTGCTCGCGCTCATCCCGAGCAGCGCCACCGCCTACCCCAACCCCGGTCAGGTCACCGGCGACATCGTCGTGCACGACCCGACCCTGGCCCGCACGTCATCCGGCACGTACCTGCTCTACTCGACCGGCGACGGCCTGCAGCTGCGCACCTCCACCGACCGGATCGCCTTCGGCCGCAGCGGCTCCGCCTTCCCCACCCGGCCGAGCTGGTGGAGCAACTACAACTCCACCGGGGACGTCTGGGCGCCCGACATCTCGTACCACGGCGGCAAGTACCTGATGT
Organism: Streptomyces sp. NPDC054872; assembly: GCF_053610705.1. Lineage (NCBI taxonomy): Bacteria > Bacillati > Actinomycetota > Actinomycetes > Kitasatosporales > Streptomycetaceae > Streptomyces > Streptomyces sp. NPDC054872. The sequence continues at coordinate 71,204 of NZ_JBSGYY010000022.1, forward strand.
ACTACTCCGTCTCGTCGTTCGGCTCGAACAAGTCGGCCATCGGTCTCGCGGGCTCCACGACGGGTGAGCCCGGCTCCTGGACCGACTACGGCGCCGTGTACACCTCGACCACGTCAAGCGACTACAACGCCATCGACCCCCATCTCTTCGTCGACGACGACGGCAAGTGGTGGCTCTCCTTCGGCTCCTGGTGGACCGGGATCAAGATGATCCGGATCGACCCCTCGACCGGCAAGCAGTACGCGGGCGACACCACGCGGCGCTCACTCGCCTCGCGCCCCACCGGGACCAAGGCTGTCGAGGCTCCCTCCCTCGTCAAGCGGGGCGGCTACTACTACCTCTTCGCCTCGTACGACACGTGCTGCGCCGGCACCGGCTCCACGTACAAGATCAAGGTGGGCCGCTCCTCCAAGGTCACCGGGCCGTACGTCGACAAGAACGGCGTCGGCATGATGAACAACGGCGGCACACCGGTCCAGGAGAGCCACGGCCGTTACATCGGCCCCGGCGGTCAGTCGGTCATGAAGGACACCGACGGCGACCTGCTCGTCTACCACTACTACGACGGCCAGGACAACGGCACCCCGAAGCTCGGTGTCAACCTCCTGAACTGGAGCTCGGGGTGGCCCGTCGCCCACTGATCCGGGCGTAGGGGGCTCAGCCCAGGCGGATCACGTTCCACGACAGCGGCTCCAGGACGGCGCTCAGCGTGCCGTCCTGGAGTGCTGTCCCGCTGACGCCGTGCGGGGTCACGCGCTCCGGCTCCGCGAGGGTGTTGCGCGCGTCGGGGTCCGCGTCCGCGAGCGCGCTGTGCTCGATGACGTCCGCCAACTCAAGGCCGTGGAGGGCGACTTCCAGCGGCAACGGCTCGCTCTGGCTGCGGTTGACCGCGAACACGGTGACGGTGCCGTCGTCGGCCCGGACGGCCGTGGCGTGCAGCAGGGGCACGTCGCCGAACTTCGACGTCGCGTGCGCGGGCGAGTCCACGCGTACGTCGAGTACCTGGCCCCGGCCGTGTCGTGAGGCCTGGGCGAAGGGGAAGAAGGTGGTCTGCCGCCAGGCCGGCCCGCCGGGCTCGGTCAGGATCGGCGCGATGACGTTGACCAGTTGGGCCAGGCAGGCGACGGCCACCCGGTCGGCGTGCCGCAGGAGGGCGATCAGGAGTGAGCCGACGACGACCGCGTCCGTGACGGTGTAGTTGTCCTCCAGGAGGCGCGGCGCCTCGGGCCAGTCGCGCAGGCTCTCCTCGACCTCGGGGTGCGGCCGGGACTGGTACCAGACGTTCCACTCGTCGAAGGAGAGATTGATCTTCTTCTTGGACTTCAGGCGGGCGCCCACGTGGTCGCAGGTGGCGACGACGTTCTCGATGAACGACTCCATGTCGACGGCGGAGGCGAGGAACGAGTCCCGGTCGCCGTCGGTCTCCTCGTAGTAGGCGTGCAGGGAGATGTGGTCCACGAGGTCGTAGGTCTCGGCAAGGACCGTGGCCTCCCACGCGGCGAAGGTCTCCATCGACTGGCCGGAGCTCCCGCAGGCGACCAGCTCGACGTCCGGGTCGGCCTGGCGCATCGCGCGTGCGGTCTCGGCGGCCAGGCGCCCGTACTCCTCGGCGGTCTTGTGGCCGGTCTGCCACGGCCCGTCCATCTCGTTGCCGAGACACCACATGCGGATGCCGAAGGGGTTCTTGTCGCCATGTGCGGCACGCAGGTCGGACAGGGCCGTTCCGGAGGGGTGGTTGGCGTACTCCTGGAGTTCCAGGGCCTCTTGGACGCCTCGCGTGCCGAGATTCACCGCCATCATCGGTTCGGCCTGCGGGCCGATCTTCCGCAGGAACGCGATGTACTCGGAGAGCCCGAAGCGGTTGGTCTCCGTGGAGTGCCAGGCGAGGTCGAGGCGGCGTGGCCGCTCGTCGGCGGGGCCTACGGAGTCCTCCCACTTGTACCCCGAGACGAAGTTCCCGCCGGGGTAGCGCACGGCGGTCACGCCGAGCTCGCGGATCAGGTCGAGCACGTCGGTGCGCAGCCCGTCCTCGTCGGCAGCGGGGTGGCCCGGCTCGTGGATGCCGGTGTAGACGCAGCGGCCGAGGTGCTCGACGAAGGAGCCGAAGAGCCGGGGGTCGACGCCGCCCACCGTGAAGGCGGGGTCGAGGGTGAAGCGGGCGGTGCGGGGTGCCATGGAGAACCTTTCGGCAGTGCTCTGGGGCGAGGGTTTACTGTCCGGCCAGACCCGTGTGGGCGACGCCGCTGACGATCTGGCGCTGGAAGAAGACGAAGACGACGATCAGGGGCAGGCCCGCCATGAGGCCGCCCGCCATGAGCTGCGCCCACTGGATGCCGTAGGAGTTCATGACGGTCGCGATGCCGTTCGGCATCGTCATCAGGTCGGGGTTGTTGGTCACCATGTACGGCCACAGGAAGTTGTTCCAGGACGCGATGAAGGTGAAGATCCCGACGGCCGAGAGCGAGGGCCTGGACAGCGGAAGGACGATCGTGAAGAAGACCCGCCAGCGTCCGGCGCCGTCGATGTACGCGGCCTCCTCCAGCTCGTGCGGGATCGACTGGAAGAACTTGTAGAGGATGTAGACCATCGCGGCGGGCGCGCACTGCGGCAGGATCATGCCCCAGTAGGTGTCGACCATCCCCATGGACTGGACGGTCGTGAACAGGGGGACGCCGAGCACGGCGGGCGACACCATCAGGCCCGCCATCACGAGCCCGAGGAGCAGGTTCTTGCCGCGGAACTCGGTGCGCGCGAAGCCGTACCCGGCGAGCGCGCTGACGAACACCACGACGAAGGTGACGCAGACCGAGACGACGAGGGAGTTCACGAACCAGTTGGTGATGTTGCCGCTCTCGAAGAGCGCCTTCCACGCCTGGCCCGTCCACTCCTCGGGCACCCAGTGGGTGGGCACCTCGACGGCCTCGGTCTCCGACTTCAGGGACGTGAACAGGGCCCACAGCAGGGGCGTCATCCACAGCGCGGAGACGAGGACGCCCAGCGCGGTCAGCACGATCTGGCTCGGGGTCCACTTCTTCTTGCGGCTCGGCGGTGCGGTCTCGGGTACGACGGCCGTGCTCATCGCACGCCCTCCTCACGCTTGCGCAGGAGCCACATCCGGCCGAGGGCGACGGCCGCGATGAGCACGAAGAAGATGATGGAGATCGCCGACGCGTAGCCCACGCGGTAGGCGGTGAAGCCCTCTTCGAGGGTGTACTGGACGAAGGTCCGGGTGCTTTCCTCGGGTCCTGGGCCGAAGTCCTGCATCACCACGGCCTGGTCGAAGACCTGCAGCGAGGCGAGGATCTGCAGCGTGACCACCAGGCCGGTGATGTTGCGCAGCATGGGCAGGGTGATGTGCACCATCCGCTGCCAGGCGCCCGCGCCGTCGAGTTCGGCGGCCTCGTACAGATGCCTGGGGATGTTCTGCAGCGCCGCGAGGAAGAGCAGGAAGCTGAAGCCGACCGTCCACCACAGGGTGGTGATCACGACGGCGAGCATGGCGGTGGACTTCTGGGTCAGCCAGGGCGTGTCGAGACCGAAGACGTGGTTGATCATTCCGGTGCCCGGGTTGAACAGCCACTGCCACAGATTCCCGGCGACCGTCGACGGCAGCAGGAAGGGGGCGAAGAAGCACAGCCGCCACAGCCACTTGGCGCGTTCGATGTGGTGGGCGAGCATCGCGAGGAGGAACGCGAGGACGACGATGCAGGGAACCACGAGCAGGGTGAAGTACGCGCTGTGACCGAGGGAGTCCCACAGGAGCGGGCTGTCGAGGGCCTCGCGGTAGTTGTCCAGGCCCACGAAGCGTTCGCCGGTGCCGGAGATGTTGGCGTCGGTGAAGCTCAGCCACAGGCCGCGGCTGATCGGGAGCAGCACGAACAGCGCGAACAGGACGAGGAACGGGGCGACGAACCAGCCGCCGTGCTGGACGCGACGTGTCAGCCGGGCCCGCAGCGAATCGGCGCCCGCCACCGGGGCGGCTCGTACGGCGGCCGGGGCGACCGCGGTGTCGACGGCGCTCATGCGGCGGACCCTCCCTCGGCGGCGGCTCTGCCTTCCATCGGGTTCTTCATCGCGACGAGCTTTTCGAGTACGTCCTTCATGCGGCGGGCCGTGGCGTCGGGCTTGGTGGAGCCGACGTTGGACGAGGCGATGACGGGGCCGATGCGCTGGGCCAGGAGTCCGGTGGACCCGGCGAACCAGGCGGGCGGTTCGACCGCCATGTGGTCCATCGCCGAGACGTACTCCGACTGCGGCTCGAGTGCCAGGTACTTCTTGTCGTCGAGGGTCGGCAGATGGGCGGGGATGTGACCGCCGCGCGCCCAGGCCGTGGCGTTCTTGACGACGTACGCGGCCAGTTGGTGCGCGCCCTCGTCGGTGGCGCCGCCCCGCCGCGACTGGTGCGGCAGGACGAAGCAGTGCGACTCGGTGTGGGTGGCGGGCTTCCCGAAGACGGGCGGCAGCGGGCTCGCGCCGTACTTCAGCTTCGCGCCGCTGAAGACGGGCACCGACCAGTTGCCCTCCCAGGTGAAGGCGGAGCCGTTGACGAAGGACTCGCCGTCGGCGATCCCGATCGCGGTGGAGTAGCCGTCGGTGAGGTGCCGGCGCAGGAACTCCAGGACCTGGGTGGCCTTGTCGGTGTCGAGGGTGACGTCCCGGCCGTCGGCACTGAGGCAGGTGCCGCCGAGCTGGGTGTAGAAGGACAGGAAGAACCACCAGGAGAAGTTCGGTTCGTCGGCCTTGATGCCGATGGTGTGCACGTCACCCTTGACGGCCTTCTTCGCGGCCTTGAGCGCCTTGAACCAGTCCTCGGTGGAGGTGACCTGCGCCAGGCCGCCGTCGGCGTCGAGCAGCCCCGCCTTCCCGCACACGTCCCGGCGGTAGAAGCAGAGCTGGGCGTGGATGTCGAGGGGCAGGCCGTACAGCTTGCCGTCGACCATGGCGCGCTTCCACAGCACCGGGTCGAAGTCCGCCTCGCGCACCCCGTGCTCGGCGAGCATCCGTACGTCCCAGGGGTCCAGGAGCCGACCGGGCGCGAAGCCGGGTATGCGGCCCAGGTGCATCACCGCGAGGTCGGGGGCGCGGTTGCCCGCTGCGGCCATGGCGAGCTTGGTGTAGTACGGGTTGCCCCACTGGAGGGTCGAGTCCTTGACGTCGACGCGGGGGTTCGCGGCGCGGAAGGCGTCAAGCATCGCGATCATGTTGGCGCCGTCGCCGCCGGAGAACAGATTCCAGTAGCGGACCCGTACGTCCGCGTCCGACGCGATCGCGGACGCGCTGCGGTTCGCGGCGGCGAGTCCGAAGCTGCCCGCGACGGCGAGCGCTCCGATGCCGCCGAGCACACCTCGTCGGCTCGGGAGGGGTGGTGACATTGCGGCTCACTTCTGTTCGATATTTCGAATGCTGCTCGCAACTTCGAACGGGACCGTAAGGTCGATCACGGGGCCAGTCAACGGTTCGGACAGAGCCCGGGATGAAGTCCCCCGAATTTCATGGCAGTTGTTCGACATCACGAACCCCGGAAGCTCACCTGGGTCACTTCCTGCGCGATGCGTTGACGCGCCGCTCCCCGCTCTCTAAGTTGCCGTTCGACCTACTGATCAGCGTTCGAAATACCGCACGAGGACTGGGGTACGCATGGCACGCAGACGATGGAGGCTCGGGCTCACCCTGGGGGCCCTGCTCGCCGGAACGCTCGCCGCGGGACCCACCGCCGCGGCCGAACCCACCGACTACACCATCGACGTCGACCCGGCCCGCACCGGCGCGAAGATCGACGACTCGATGTACGGCGTCTTCTACGAGGACATCAACCGCGCGGCGGACGGCGGCCTCTACGCCGAGCTCGTCCAGAACCGATCTTTCGAGTACTCCCCTGCCGACAACACCGCCTACACATCGCTGACCTCCTGGGACACGTCCGGCGTCGCCGAGGTGGTGAACGACGACGGCCGCCTGAACGCCCGTAACCGCAACTACCTCTCCCTGGACGGCGGTTCGACCGTCACCAACGCCGGCTACAACACCGGCATCGCGGTCACCAAGGGCAAGCGCTACGACTTCTCGGTCTGGGCCCGCACCAGCGGTGCGGACCGGGCCGCGCTGACCCTCGCCCTGCGCGACGCCTCGGGTGAGCTGGCCCCGGCCCGCCGTGTCACCACGCGTGGCGGCTGGGCGAAGTACAAGGCTTCCTTCACCGCGGGCCGCACGTCCGCCACCGGCCGCCTCGCGGTCACCTCGGGCGCCCGTGTCGCGCTCGACGAGATCTCGCTCTTCCCGCGCGACACCTACAAGGGACGCGCGAACGGCCTGCGCAAGGACCTCGCCCAGAAGATCGACGACCTGGACCCCGGCTTCCTGCGCTTCCCCGGCGGCTGCCTGGTCAACACCGGCTCCCACGAGGCGTACGACGAGAAGTCCGGCTGGCAGCGCAAGCGCTCCTACCAGTGGAAGGACACCATCGGGCCGGTCGAGCAGCGCGCCACCAACGCCAACTTCTGGGGCTACAACCAGAGTTACGGACTCGGCTACTACGAGTACTTCCAGTTCGCCGAGGACACCGGCGCCATGCCGCTGCCCGTGGTGCCCGCCCTGGTGACCGGCTGCGGCCAGAACAAGGCCACCGACGACCCGGCCCTCCTGAAGCGGCACATCCAGGACACCCTGGACCTGATCGAGTTCGCCAACGGCCCGGCGACCAGCGAGTGGGGCAAGAAGCGGGCGGCGATGGGCCACCCCAAGCCCTTCCGCCTCACCCACCTGGAAGTCGGCAACGAGGAGAACCTCCCCGAGGAGTTCTTCGCCCGCTTCAAGGAGTTCCGCGCGGCCATCGAGGCGAAGTACCCCGACATCACCGTCATCTCCAACTCCGGCCCCGACGACAGCGGTTCGACCTTCGACAAGGCCTGGAAGCTCAACCGTGACGCGGACGTCGCCATGGTCGACGAGCACTACTACAACAGCCCCCAGTGGTTCCTGGAGAACAACGACCGCTACGACTCCTACGACCGCAAGGGCCCCAAGGTCTTCCTCGGCGAGTACGCGTCGCAGGGCAACACGTTCTCCAACGCCCTGTCCGAAGCGGCCTTCATGACCGGGCTCGAGCGCAACGCCGACGTCGTCAAGCTGGCCTCGTACGCCCCGCTGCTCGCCAACGAGGACTACGTGCAGTGGAAGCCGAACATGATCTGGTACGACAACGACCAGTCATGGGGCTCGGCCAACTACGAGACGCAGAAGCTCTTCATGCGCAACGTCGGCGACGAGGTCGTGCCGTCCACGGCGTCCGGCACCCCCGCCACGTCAGGCCCCATCACCGGCGCCGTCGGCCTGTCCACCTGGGCGACCAGCGCCGCGTACGACGACGTGAAGGTCACCGGTGAGGACGGCAGGACGCTCCTGACCGACGACTTCTCCGGCGGTGACGGCCAGTGGAGCAAGGCGGCGGACAAGGGCACGTGGGCCGTCCAGGACGGAACGTACGTCCAGTCCGACGAGGCAGCCGAGAACACCCTGGTCACGGCGGGCGACAAGAGCTGGCAGAACTACGACCTGAACGTGAAGGCCACCAAGAAGTCCGGCAAGGAGGGCTTCATGGTCGCCTTCGGGGTCAAGGACACCGGCAACCACTACTGGTGGAACCTCGGCGGCTGGAACAACACCCGGTCGGCCGTCGAGAAGAGCGTCGACGGCGCGAAGCAGACCATGGTCCAGGACACGACGACCATCGAGACGGGCCGCAGCTACGACCTGCGCGTGGAGGTGCGCGGGCGGCAGGTGACCCTCTTCCTCGACGGCGAGAAGTGGGGATCCTTCACGGACGACAAGCCGGCCGAGCCCTTCCGCCAGGTCGTCACCCGCGACAAGGCCACCGGTGACCTCATCGTCAAGGTCGTCAACGCGCAGGGCTCGGATGCGCGCACCAAGATCGCCCTGGGCGGGGCCACGAAGGTCGGACCGAGCGCCAGGGTGACCACGCTCGCCGCCGACCCGGCCGCGGAGAACACGAAGGACGCCACGCCGGTCAAGCCGGTGACCTCGACGTTCAGGGGCGTGTCCGACACGTTCTCGTACACGTTCCCGGCGAACTCGATCACCTTCATGAGGGTCAAAACCGGCTGAAGAAGATCGTTCAGCGCGGCGCGCGCCCTGTGTACAAACGCCATCATGCCTGGTCAAACGGGTAGAGGCAGGCTCTTCGGGGGGTTCGGTTGGCGAGTGGGGACAGGGCAATGACAGGATGAGGACCATGACAATCAAGGCTTATTTCGACATCACCATCGACGGCAAGCCCGAAGGCCGCATCACGTTCAACCTCTTCGACGACGTCGTGCCGAAGACGGCGGAGAACTTCCGCGCGCTCGCCACCGGCGAGAACGGCTACGGTTACGCCGGCTCGAAGTTCCACCGCGTCATCCCGGACTTCATGCTCCAGGGCGGCGACTTCACCGCCGGCAACGGCACCGGCGGCAAGAGCATCTACGGCGAGAAGTTCGCCGACGAGAACTTCCAGCTCAAGCACACCAAGCCGGGCCTCCTCTCGATGGCCAACGCGGGCCCCAACTCGAACGGCTCGCAGTTCTTCATCACCACGGTCGTCACGAGCTGGCTCGACGGCAAGCACGTGGTCTTCGGTGAGGTCGCGGACGAGGACAGCATGGCCCTCGTCAAGAAGATCGAGAGCTTCGGCTCGCAGTCGGGCGCCACCAAGGCCGAGGTCGCCATCGCCGCCTCCGGCACCCTCTAGCACCCCTGGTACCTCTGGCACCTGGTGCATGAGCCCCCGCCCCACCGGGCGGGGGCTCACCCATGCGCGGCCCCTTCAGCCGACGCCCGTGACATACCGCAGGCCGCCCAGGAGGTGGGTGCGGAAGGCCGGGTCCGCGTAGGCCTCGTCGGCGTGGCCGAGGGCCGTGTAGAACACCGGGCCGCCCCCGTGGTCGTGGCACCACACGAGAGGGTGGTCGGCGCCCATCCCGCCCCCCTCGTACGAGGTTTCGTCGGCGGACGCCAGGACCCGCACCGCACCACGCGGCGAGGCCCGGAAGTCGTACCACTCGTCCGTGAACTCCCAGGTGGCGGGGAGGTGTTCGGTGGCGGGGTGCGCGTGGTCCTCGATGATCAGGCGGCCGGGCTGGAGGGCGGGGTGGCGGTCGAAGCGCGCGCCGAGGAGCTCGCCGTAATACGGCCAGTCGTACTCGGTGCAGGCCGCGGCGTGGACGCCCAGGAAACCGCCGCCCGCCGACCGGTGAGCGCGCAGCGCCGACCGCCCGGCCGGGGTCAGTACGTCGCCGCTGGTGGAGAGGAAGGCGATCGCCGCATAAGCGGACAGGTCCTCCGCGAAGGCGGCCGGATCCTCGGTCGCGTCGGCCGGGCAGCCGAGCCCGGCGGCGAGCTCGCGCAGGGCGGCTACCCCGGCGGGGATCGACGCGTGCCGGTAGGCGGTCGTTCGGCTGTAGATCAGCAGGCGCAGGCTCATGGCTCCCGATCGTAGGAGCCGTGGCCCGCGAGCAAGCGTGAGGAAAACGGCGGATGTGGCCGACCTCTCCCCCGTGCCCCGTGGCCCACGGTAGCGTCACCGCCAGTAGCAGATTTCCGAACGATGTTCTAGATATCGAACGCACATGGCACCGAGGAATGGCACGTATGCCCGATCTCACGCCCGCGCCCTCGCCCCAGCCCCAGGGCTCGCAAGGACCCATCCGTCTTCGCGCCCATGCCCACACCACCCTGCGCCCGGCGGCCACCGCACGGATCACCGGCGGTTTCTGGGCCGCCCGGCGGCGCACCAACGCCTCGGTGAGCATCCGGCAGGGACCCGAGCGCCTCGAACAGGCCGGCAACCTGGCCAACCTCCGGGCGGCGGCGGACCGCCCGCGTGGTTCGGAAGGCACTGACGCTGCGGAAAACTCGGAAACCACTGACGGTTCAGGGAGTTCCGGCGCCTTCACCGGGGACTTTCCGTTCCAGGACTCCGACGTCCACAAGTGGCTGGAGGCCGCCTCCTGGCAGCTGGCCGACGAGCCCGACCCGCACGGTCTCGCCGCGGACGTGGAACGCCTGACCTCCCTCGTGGCCGCGGCCCAGGCCCCCGACGGATACCTCCAGACGTACTACCAGGTCGCCCGCCCCGGCCGGCGCTGGAGCGAGCTCGACTGGGGCCACGAGCTGTACTGCGCGGGGCATCTGATCCAGGCGGCCGTCGCCCACCACCGGTCCACCGGGCGCCGCGAACTCCTGGACGTGGCCGTCCGGTTCGCCGCACACATCGACTCCCTCTTCGGAACGGACGCGACGGGCGAGGAGGAGGGGAACAACGAGGGGAAGAACGAGGCGAAGAACCACGGCATCTGCGGGCATCCGGAGATCGAGACCGCCCTCGTGGAGCTGTACCGCGAGACCGGTGAGCGGCGCTTCCTCGGTCTCGCGGGCCATTTCACCGACCGCCGCGGCCACGGACTGCTCGCGGAGGGCATCGACCGCGCCCGCGATCCGGGCCCCGCCTACTGGCAGGACCACCTGCCCCTGCGGGAGGCGCCGACCGTCACGGGGCACGCCGTGCGTCAGCTGTACCTCCTGGCCGGGGCCGCCGACCTCGCCATGGAGACGGGCGACAAGACACTGCGCGAGGCCCTGGAGCGACTGTGGCACTCGATGGCCGCCACCAAGACGTACCTCACGGGCGGCGTCGGCGCGCGCCACGAGGGCGAGGCGTTCGGCGAACCCTTCGAGCTGCCGCCGGACCGGGCGTACGCGGAGACCTGCGCGGCCATCGCCTCCGTCCAGTGGTCCTGGCGGATGGCGCTGCTCACGGGCGAGACCCGCTACTCCGACCTCGTCGAGCGCACCCTCTACAACGGCTTCCTGTCCGGGGTCGCCCTCGACGGCGACCGCTGGCTGTACGTCAACCCGCTCCAGGTGCGTGACGATCACGAGACCCCCGACGGCGACCAGGCACCCCGCCGCACGCCCTGGTTCAGCTGCGCGTGCTGCCCGCCGAACGTCATGCGGCTGCTTGCCTCGCTCCCCCACTACGTGGCGAGCGGCGACGCGGACGGCCTGCAACTGCACCAGTACGCGACGGGTTCCTACACGACGTGCGCGACGGACGACGCCGACACCGCCGGGGCCGGTGGAGCGGTCACGGTGGAGACGGACTACCCGTGGAAGGGCCGCGTCACGGTCACCGTCGACGCGGCACCGAAGGACCGCGACTGGACGCTTTCCCTGCGCATCCCCTCCTGGTGCGCCGAGTTCACGGTGGCCGCACCGGACCGGCAGGACCGCACCGAGGCGGACCGGGGCTGGCTCCGGATCCGGCGCCGCTGGCTCCCGGGCGAACGTGTCGTCCTCGACCTCGCCCTCGACGTACGCCTCACGGAGCCGGATCCACGGGTGGACGCCGTGCGCGGCTGCCTGGCCATCGAGCGCGGACCCCTCGTGTACTGCCTGGAAAGCGTCGACCAGCGGTCGGCCCTGCGCCTCGACGAGGTCACGCTGGCACCGCACGCCCGCCTGGTCGCCGAGCACCGCCCGGAGCTCCTGGGCGGTGTCACGGTCGTCACCACCACCGGCCACCGCAGCTCGGACGGGACGCCGGCCCCGCTGACCGCGGTGCCGTACCACGCGTGGGCGAACCGCGACGACGGAGCCATGCGGGTCTGGATTCCGCGGGGCTGACGGACGGCGGCAGATCCACCGGCCCTCCCGCCCCAGGAGTTGAGCGCACCCTCACCCGCGCACGTATGTACGGGAGACACCACCCTCCCCCATCCGGAGTCCTCACATGGCAGACGCGGGCAACGTCACCGCCCTCTTCCGCGCGTCCACCGCGCACAGCCCCTCGTACTCCGCGCTGAACAGGGCGGCGGCGGACAGCGGGCGGCCGCTCGTCGACTTCTGCATCCCGTGCAATCCGTACTTCCCCACGCCGGAGATGTACGAGGAGCTCGGCGGGCGGCTGCGGGACATCCTCACGTACTACCCGAGCGGCGCGGACACCATCACAGCCGAACTCAGCGCCGTGCTCGGGCTCAATCCGCAGACCGTCGTGATGGGCAACGGCTCGACCGAACTCATCACCTGGATCGACCACTTGCTGGTGCGGGACTCGCTCGCGGTGCCCGTGCCGACGTTCGGCCGGTGGACCGATCAGTCGATGGAGACCGGCAAGCGGGTCGACATGTACCTGCTTCCGGAGGCCGACGGCTTCGTGCTCGATCCGGCGGCGTTCGTCGACTTCGTACGGGCCCGGGGCTCGCGCACCGCGGTCATCTGCAACCCCAACAACCCGGACGGAGGCATGTTGCCGCGCCGTTCGGTGCTCGCGCTGCTCGACGCGCTGCAGGATCTCGACCTGGTCGTCGTGGACGAGTCGTTCCTGGAGTTCGCCGACGGGGGACCCGAGTCGAGCGTCGCCGACGAGGCGGTCCTGCGGCCCAACGTCATCGTGCTGCGCAGCCTCGGCAAGAACTTCGGGCTGCACGGCGTGCGCTTCGGGTATCTCGTCGCCAATCCGGGTCTTGCGGGCCGGGTTCGTGCCGCGCTGCCGAAGTGGAACCTCAACTCCTTCGCGGAGACCGTGGTGTTCATGCTGAGACGGCACCGCTCCGCCTATGACCTGAGCCTGCATCAGGTGCGGCGTGACCGCCAGGAGATGATCTGGCACCTCGGCCGGCTCCCCGGACTCACCAGCTATCCCTCGCAGGGCAATTTCGTGTACGTACGGCTGCCCGACGGGGTCGACGGTGCGGTCTTGCGGGACCGGCTGCTCGCGGAGCACGGCATCCTGGTGCGCGAGTGCGGCAACAAGATCGGCAGCTCGAGCCGCTTCCTGCGCCTGGTGGTCCGCCCGCCGGTCGACGTACAGCCCCTGATCAGCGGCCTGGAACAGGCGCTGTACGCGACCGGGGGCGGCACCCCCGGACTCCTGCCGGTCCCCTACGGCTCGGGGAACCCCGCGGTGGACCGGCTGGTGATGCGGGCCTGATGTCAGCCCGGAGCCGTAAAGTCGTGACCATGGAAACAGTGACCAACTGGGCCGGGAACATCACCTTCTCGGCCCGTGAGCTGCACCGGCCCGCGTCGCCGATCGCCCTGCGGGCGCTCGTCGCGGGCAGCAGGCAGGTGCGGGTGCTCGGCAGCGGCCACTCGTTCAACCGGATCGCCGACGTGGACGGTGACGCGGCGGGCGCGGCCCTGCTCTCCCTGTCCGCTCTTGAGCCGTCCGTCGACGTGGACACCTCGGCGCGCACCGTGCGCGTGTCAGGAGGCGTTCGGTACGCCGAACTCGCCCGACACGTGGCCTCGTTCGGGCTGGCACTGCCGAACATGGCCTCGCTGCCGCACATCTCGGTGGCCGGTTCGGTCGCCACGGGGACGCACGGCTCGGGCAACGGCAATCAGCCGCTGGCGGAGATCGTGCGGTCGGTGGAGCTGGTGACCGCCGACGGGGAGACGGTCGTGCTGAACCGCGGCGACGACGGGTTCGACGGCTCCGTCGTATCGCTCGGCGCGCTCGGTGTGGTCCTCTCCCTCACTCTCGATCTGGAGCCGGACTTCGGGGTGAGCCAGCATGTGTTCGGCGAACTCCCGCTGGCGGGGATCGACTTCGAGGCGGTGACATCGGCGGCGTACAGCGTGAGTCTGTTCACCGACTGGCGCGGGCCGCGCTTCGACCAGGTGTGGCTCAAGCAGCGCGGCGAGGCCCGCGTGGACTTCCCCTGGGCGGCGCCGGCGAGCGCCCCGCGGCACCCGGTGCCGGGCATGCCCGCCGTCAACTGCACCCAGCAGTTGGGCGTTTCGGGCCCGTGGCACGAGCGGCTGCCCCACTTCCGGGCCGAGTTCACGCCCAGCAGCGGCGCCGAGCTCCAGTCGGAGTATCTGCTGCCGCGCGAGCACGCCCTGGCGGCCCTGCACGCCCTGGATTCCCTCAGGGGCGAGGTGGCGCCCGTCCTTCAGGTGTGCGAGGTGCGCACGGTCGCCGCCGACACCCAGTGGCTCAGCCCCGCGCACGGCCGCGACACCGTGGCGTTCCACTTCACATGGGTGCCTGACGCGGCGGCCGTGCTCCCGGTGGTCGCACGGGTCGAGGAGCGCCTGGCCCCGTTCTCGCCCCGGCCGCACTGGGGCAAGGTGTTCGCCGCCGACCCCTCCGAGCTGGGCGCCCGTTATCCGCACGCGGCCGATTTCGCCGCGCTCGCCGGTCGTCTCGACCCGGCGGGGAAGTTCCGCAACGCCTTCGTGCGGCGCTTCCTCGGGCCGCTGTCCTAGGACGCGGCGTCGGCGACGGGGATGCCGAAGTCCGGTGTGCCGTCCGCCTTCCAGCCGAATTTCTGGATGCGGGTGTGACGGTTGGGGTCGTTCAGCGGGTCGCCGACAATGTCCTTGTACTGGCGGGCGTGGTAGACGAGGACGTCGGTGCGGCCGTCCTCGGCCACGGTGAAGCAGTTGTGGCCGGGGCCGTACTGCTTGGTCGTGTCGTTGCTGGTGAAGACGGGGGTCGGCGACTTGGACCAGGACGCGGGATCCATGAGGTCGCTGCGGTCGCCGGCGGTGAGCAGCCCCATGCAGTAGTTGAAGTCGGTCGCGGACGCCGAGTACGTGAGGAAGACGCGGCCGTTGCGCCGGATGACGCTGGGGCCTTCGTTCACCTTGAAACCGACGCACTCCCAGTCGTACTCGGGTGTGGTCAGGCGTATCTGAGGGCCGGTCAGGGTCCACGGGTCGGCCATGCGGGAGAGGAAGACACCGGTGTTGTTGTCCATGCCGGGCTCGTACTGCGCCCAGGCGAGGTAGCGGCTGCCGCGGTGCGTGAAGGTGGTGGCGTCGAGGGAGAACGTGTCCCAGGCCGTGGTGAGCTGCCCCTTCTCCGCCCAGGTCCCCTTGAAGGGGTTGGCGTTGGCGTTCTCCAGGACCCAGATGCGGATCTTCCACACGTCGTCGGCGGGGGCCGCGGCGAAGTAGATGTACCACTTGCCGTTGATGTGGTGCAGTTCCGGCGCCCAGATGTGCGAGGCCATGTCGCCGCTGGTGTGCCGCCGCCAGATGACGGACTCGTCCGCCCGCGTCAGGCCTCGCAGGGTGCGGGAGCGGCGCAGGATGATGCGGTCGTACGCGGGGGACGTCGCCGTGAAGTAGTAGTGGCCGTCGGTGTGGCGGTGGATGTGCGGGTCGGCGCGCTGCTCGACGAGCGGATTGCGGTAGGCCGGGGCCCGGGAGGCCGCGTGGGCGGGCGCCTGGGCGAGGGCGGGTGCGGCGGCCAGAGCGCCGACGGCCAGCGTTCCCCTCAACATGGTTCTGCGACTGGGTACTTCACTGTGGTTCATGCGGCTCCCCTCGCGCCGACGTTCGTCATTTCGAACGCCATTTGATACTCCGAACGCCGAAACGGTAAAGGGGTGTTGGGGCAAGGTCAACGGTTGCGACGGGATGGGTCCGCGGGCGCCCGCGCGGCCTGGCGGCCTGTTCGTGAGTCCCTACTCCGGCCGCCCGAGCGCCTCCCCGCATGCCTTGATGTACGCGGCCACCAGCGGGCGCCGCTCGTCACCCACACGCCAGGCCAGGGCGAACCGGCTGGGCGAGATGCCGCGGACCGGACGCGTGACGACGCCGCCCAGCGTGATCAGGGGAGCGTTGCCCGCGGCGACCAGGCAGACCCCGCGGCCGTCCACCAGCGCCTCGTACGTCTCGTCGGTACTGGCGATCTCCACGCCGATGCGAGGAGGGCGGCCCGCGCGGGCGTCCAGGGCGAGCCAGTAGTCCCGCAGCGCGCCCGCGCTCCCGGGCAGCGCGAGGAAGGGTTCGTCGAGGAGGTCGGCGAAGTCCACCTCGTCCCGGTCCGCGAGGCGGTGCGTCACGGGAAGGGCGACGTGGCGCGGCTCCTCTGCGACCACCACCCAGCCGTAGCGCTCCAGGTCCGGAAGCGGCAGCCAGACGAAGGCGACGTCGGCCGTGCCGTCCGCGAGGCCGGCGCTGGCGTCCTCCCAACTCACCTGCCGGAGGCGGACCGTGGCCTGCGGATGGGCGTCGCCGAAGCGGGACCGTACCGCCGGCAGGAGGCCCCCGCGAGCCGGTCGCGTGCTCATGCCCACGGAGAGCGTCGCCCGCTCCTCGGTCTTGGCGCGCTCCACCGCGTCGACCGCCGACCGCCAGTGCTCGAGCACCTGTCGGGCGTACGGCAGGAGCGCCGCACCCACGCGGGTGAGTCGCACTCCTCGGCTCTCGCGCACGAACAGGTCGGCACCCAACTGCCGTTCCAGGGCCCGTATCTGCTTGCTCAGCGCGGGCTGCGAGACGAAGAGCCGCTCGGCGGCCCGGGTGAAGTGCAGCTCCTGTGCGACCGCGACGAAGTAGCGCAGATCCCTGCTGTGCACATCCCTGCCGTGTAGGTCCATAACCATCAGCTATCACGTCAGATCTTGGACGGGCCACCCGATTCTGCCGCAGGATGATCCACAGAGCCGGGGATGAGTGAACCGGCATATACACAACGGGAGTTCGGCATGACGAAGGTATGGCTCGTGACAGGAGCGAACAGCGGTTTTGGCCGGGCGATCACCGAGGCGGCCGTCGCCGCGGGCGGCGTGGTCGTGGCCACCGCCCGTAACGCGTCCTCCCTGGACGATCTGGTCGCGGCCCACCCCGACCAGGTCGAGGCCCTCACCCTCGACGTGACCGACACGGCCGGCATCGAGGCCGCCGTCCGTGACGTCACCGACCGGCACGGCCGCATCGACGTCCTGGTGAACAACGCGGGCCGCAGCCACGTCGGCGCCCTGGAGGAGGACTCGGACGCCGAGCTGCGTGCCCTGTTCGACGTGCACGTCTTCGGTCCCGCCGCGCTGACCCGCGCCGTCCTTCCGCACATGCGGGCCCGGCGCTCGGGGGCGATCGTGCAGATGAGCAGCATGGGCGGGCAGATGTCCTTCGCGGGGTTCTCGGCGTACAGCGGCACCAAGTTCGCGCTGGAGGGGATGTCGGAGGCGCTGGCCGCCGAGGTGGCGCCGCTCGGCATCAAGGTCCTGGTCGTGGAGCCCGGCGCGTTCCGCACCAGCCTGTTCGGCAACACCAGCGTGAGCCCCGTGGAGATCCCGGACTACGCGCAGACGGCGGGCGCCACGCGCACGATGGTCGCGGGCGGCGACGGCGCACAGCCCGGCGACCCGGCGAAGGCCGCGGCGGCGATCATCACCGCGCTCGACGCCGAGGAGACCCCGCTGCGCCTGCCGCTGGGCGAGGACGCCGTGGACGCGGTCGTCGGCCACCTCGACTCGGTCCGCGCGGAGATCGCCACCTGGGAGAAGGTGACCCGGGCGACGGCCTTCGACGCCTGAGTCTCCCGCAAGGGCCGAGGTGGCGTCAGCGGTCCCGCTTGACCGCCCGCAGGATCACGAACTTGGGGTTGCCCGCGACGACTTGGGCGTTGCCGAAGAGCTTCCTCAGCTTCACGTGGTAGTCGAGATGACGGTTGCCGACGACCCAGAGCTCGCCGCCGGGACGCAGCGCGGCGCGCGCCCCGCTGAACATCCGCCAGGCGGTCGCGCCGGATGTCGCCTGGTGGGTGTGGAAGGGCGGGTTGTTCAGGACGAGGTCCACCGTCCCCGCGGGGACGGTGGCCAGCGCGTCGCCCGCGAGGAAGTGCGCACGTGCGCTCTCGGCGGCGTTGGCGCGGAAGGTGTCCTCGGCCGAGGCGACGGCGGGGTACGACTCGTCGATGAAGGTGACCGTGGCCTCGGGGTCGGCGACGGCGGCGGCCGTGCCGAGCACGCCGTTGCCGCAGCCCAGGTCCACGATGTGCGCGGCGCCTCCCGCGGCTCCCCTGCCGGCCGGCAGGTGCTGGAGGAGGAAGCGGGTGCCGATGTCGAGGCGCTCGGCGCAGAACACCCCGGCGTGGTTGACGGCCGTCAGTCCCGCTCCCGCTCCGGAGTCGTCGTCGAGGACGTAGCTGCGCGGCCAGGGGCTCGGTCCCGCGGCGCGTTCCGGGTCCGGCGTGCTGAAGATGAGCCGCGCCTTCTGCCGGGCCAGCGAGGTCCGCGTAGGCCCGATGATCCGCTCGAAGAAGTCGAGCGTCGAGGTGTGGATCTCGGTGACCATTCCGGTGCCGACGACGACCGTGCCCGCGTGCAGGGCGGGCGCGAGCCGGTGCAGCTGGTCCTCCAGGAGCGCGAGACTCTTCGGCACCCGGACCAGGAGTACGTCGATCCGGCTCGGCGGGGCGTCGCCCGTCGTCGTCAGGCGCACCGCGTCCGGCGCGAACCCGGCGCGCGCCACGTTGGCCCGCGTCGCCTCCAGCGCGAGGAACGAGTCGGTGATCAGCGTCGGACCGTGTGCGGCGAGCGCGGTGGTCAGCGCCCCCCAGCGGTCGCCGACGACGGCCACGGTGCCGGAGAGGTCCACGGGCGCGGCCCCGTCCTCGGCCTCGGCGCCCCCACTGTCCTCGCCCGCCAGGTGCCGCAGCAGGTAGGCGTCGGCGGCGGACCAGGCGCGCAGCGGGTCGCGAGGGTCCTCGGGAAATCGTGTGAGGTCGTACGCGCCCCATGACGTGCTCAGCCGGTTCATCGTGCCTTCAGGCTAACGGAGTGGGACCGCTGCCCCGATCAGCGGCTCCTGTGGTGCGCGTGCGGGCCGTTCTCCATAGCGTCCATTGGTGGAGCACCCGCGCATCCCATCCTCGAGGAGCCGTCATGCCGGAGCTGTTCATCGGCGGAACATGGACCACTGCCGTGGACGGGCAGACACGGGAGATCCGCTGCCCTGCGGACAACACCCTGGTCGCCACCGTCGACGAAGCAGGGCCCAAGGACGCCGCGGCGGCCATCGCCGCCGCGCGGGAGGCCTTCGACACCGGGCCGTGGCCCGGCACCCCGGCGGCCGAACGCGGCCGTCTGCTGCTGCGCGTGGCCGGCCTCCTCGAACGCGACAAGGACGCACTCGCCCGCGCCGAATCCCTGGACACCGGGAAGCGGCTCGTGGAGAGCGAGTACGACATGGACGACATCGCGAACTGCTTCCGCTACTTCGGCAACCTGACGGCGGCGGGCGGCACCGACCGGGTCGTCGACGCCGGCAGCCCGGAGGTGGACAGCCGGGTGGTGCACGAGCCGGTCGGGGTGTGCGCGCTGATCACGCCGTGGAACTATCCGCTGCTGCAGACCGCCTGGAAGGTCGCCCCCGCGCTCGGCGCCGGCAACACCTTCGTCCTCAAGCCGAGCGAACTGACCCCGCACACCTCCATCATCCTGATGCGCCTGCTCACCGAGGCCGGGCTGCCCGGCGGGGCCGCCAACCTGATCCTGGGCGCGGGCCCCACCGCGGGCGCCCCGCTCAGCGAGGACCCGCGGGTCGACATGGTGTCGTTCACCGGCGGGCTCGTCACCGGCCGCCGCATCATGGCCGCCGCGGCTCCCACGGTGAAGAAGGTCGCCCTGGAACTGGGCGGCAAGAACCCCAACATCGTCTTCGCCGACGCCGACTTCGAGGCGGCCGTCGACTACGCCCTGATGGCGATCTTCCTGCACTCCGGCCAGGTCTGCTCGGCCGGGGCACGACTCCTCGTCGAGGACGGGCTGCACGACAGGTTCGTCGACGAGGTGGTGGCACGCGCGCAGCGGATCCGGCTCGGCGGCCCCTTCGACGACGACGCCCGCACAGGACCGCTGATCTCCGCGGCACACCGCGACAAGGTCGAGGCGTACGTGGCGGCGGGCATCGCCGAGGGCGCGGTGCTGCGGTGCGGCGGGGCTCGCCCCGACGACCCGGCCCTGGCGGACGGCTACTACTACCCGCCCACCGTGCTCGACGAGTGCACGCCCGGCATGTCCGTGATCACCGACGAGTCGTTCGGCCCGGTGCTCACCGTCGAGCGGTTCCGGGACGAGGACGAGGCGGTCGCGCTCGCCAACGACACCGTCTACGGGCTCGCGGGCGCCGTCTGGACGCAGGACGGCGGCAAGGCGCACCGGGTGGCGTCCCGGATGCGCGCGGGCACGGTGTGGATCAACGACTTCCATCCCTACGTGCCGCAGGCGGAGTGGGGCGGCATGAAGCAGTCCGGCTTCGGGCGCGAGCTCGGACCGGCCGGTCTCGCCGAGTACCAGGAGGCCAAGCACATCTGGCGCAACCTCGCACCGACACCACAGAGGTGGTTCGAATGAGCACGGATCCCGGCAACGCCGCCGACGCCGCCCGGCAGCAGCATCAGGACGACGACGACGCGCTCGGCAAGCTCGGCTACCGGCCTGAACTCAAGCGCACCCTGGGCAACTTCCACACCTTCGCCGCCGGGATCAGCTACATCTCCATCCTGACCGGCACCTTCCAGCTCTTCTACTTCGGTGTGAGCTTCGGCGGTCCCGCGTACTGGTGGTCCTGGCCGATGGTCTTCGTCGGCCAGCTGATGGTGGCCCTCTGCTTCTGCGAGCTGGCCGCCCGCTTCCCGGTCGCGGGGTCCGTCTACAACTGGGCCAAGCAGCTCGGCGGCCCGCACGTCGGCTGGCTCGGTGGCTGGATGATGCTGACGGCCACCATGGTGTCCCTCGCGGCGGTCGCCCTGGCGTACCAGATCACGCTGCCGCAGATCTCCGACGCGTTCCAGTTCATCGGGGACGGCCGCGGTACGACCGACGCGGCGAAGAACGCGGTGCTGCTCGGCTCCGTGCTGATTCTCTTCACCACCCTGGTCAACGCGTTCGGCGTCAAGCTGATGGCCCGGATCAACTCCGCGGGCGTACTCATCGAACTGATCGCGGCCGTCGTCCTGATCGTGCTGCTCGCCGCCCACATCACGCGCGGCCCCAGCGCCATCACGGAGACCGGCGGCCTGGGACAGGGGCAGAACCTCGGCTACTTCGGGGCGTTCCTGACGGCGTCGCTCGCCTCGGCGTACGTGATGTACGGCTTCGACACCGCGTCCTCGCTCGGCGAGGAGTCGCTCGACCCGAGCCGCAACGCCCCGCGGGCGATCCTGCGCGCGCTCATCTTCTCGTTCCTGATCGGCGGGCTCATCCTGCTGTTCGCGCTCCTGGCCGTGCCGGACCTGCACGCGAAGGAACTGTCCGTGGACGGCCTGCAGTACGTGGTCCTGAGCACGCTCGGCTCCACGATCGGCGAGATCGTGCTCTGGTGCGTGGTCGTCGCCATCACGGTCTGCGAGCTCGCCGTGCAGGCGGCGGGCATCCGTCTCGCGTTCGCCATGGCCCGCGACAACTGCCTGCCCGCGTCCTCGCTGCTCGCCAAGGTCAGCCCGCGCTTCAAGACCCCCGTACTGCCCGCGATCATCATCGGGCTCGTCGGCGTGGGCATCCTGGTGATCAACATCAATCAGCCGCAGATCTTCTCGGTGATCACGAGCATCGCGATCATCATGATCTACCTGGCTTATCTGCTGGTCACCCTGCCGATGCTGATCAGGCGTCTGCGCGGCCAGTGGCAGCCCGTCGAGGGCAAGTTCTCGCTCGGCAAGTTCGGCCTGCCCATCAACATCGTGGCCGTGCTCTGGGGCGCGGCCATGTCCCTCAACCTGGCCTGGCCCCGTGCGGAGGTCTACAACGCGACGGGACCGCAGCACTGGTACCTGCGCTGGGGCGCGTTCGTCTTCATCGGCATCGTGGCCTGCGGCGGCTTCGCCTACTACTGGTTCGTGCAGCGGCACAAGGCGGGCGTACTCGCCGAGCACCGCTTCGAAGAGGCCGTCGACCCCACCACTCCCCCGTCGCCCCCGGCCGCCCCCTGAATCCCGCTGATCTGGAGTCACCATGCCCGCTAAGAGCCCTCAGCCCGAGTACGACTACGTGGTGGTAGGCGGCGGTACGGCAGGCGCGGTCGTCGCCGCGCGGCTGACCGAGGACCCGGACGTCAGCGTCTGCGTCCTGGAGGCCGGGCCTTCGGACGTCGGCGACGACAACATCCTCCAGCTGACCAAGTGGATGGCCCTCCTGGAGTCCGGTTACGACTGGGACTATCCGGTGGAGCCGCAGGAGAACGGCAACAGTTTCATGCGGCACGCCCGCGCCAAGGTGCTCGGCGGCTGCTCCTCGCACAACTCCTGCATCGCGTTCTGGGCGCCCGCCGAGGACCTCGACGAGTGGGGCTCGCTGGGCTGCACGGGCTGGAGCGCGGCGGACTGCTTCCCCCTCTACCAGCGCCTGGAGACCAACGACGCACCCGGCGACCACCACGGCCGCTCCGGCCCGGTCAACATCATGAGCGTGCCGCCGAACGACCCGTGCGGATCAGCCCTGTTGGAGGCGTGCGCGGCGGCGGGCATCCCCACCACCCCGTTCAACACCGGCACGACGGTGAAGCGCGGCGCGCACTGGTTCCAGATCAACTCCCGCCCGGACGGCACCCGTTCGTCCGCCTCGGTGTCGTACCTGCACCCGATCCTCGGCAAGCGCCCCAATCTGGAGGTGCGTACCGGCCTGCAGGCACGGCAGTTGCTGTTCGACGAGAACCGGCGCTGCACGGGCGTCGAGTACCTGCAGCCCGACACCATCCACAGCGGCAGCGTCAGGGCGCGCCGCGAGGTGATCGTGGCCTGCGGGGCCATCGACTCACCGAAGCTCCTGATGCTGTCGGGCATCGGCCCCGCCGGGCATCTGCGGGAGTGCGGTGTGGAGGTGCGGGTGGACTCACCCGGGGTCGGCGCCCACCTCCAGGACCACCCCGAGGGCGTGATCATGTGGGAGGCGAGGCAGCCGATGGTCACCTCCTCCACCCAGTGGTGGGAGATCGGCATCTTCGCGGACACCGAACCGGGCCTCGACCGCCCGGACCTGATGTTCCACTACGGCTCGGTGCCCTTCGACATGAACACCTACCGGCGCGGCTACCCGACCACCGACAACGCCTTCTGCCTCACCCCGAACGTCACTCGGGCCCGCTCGATGGGCACGGTCCGGCTGCGCACCCGCGACTTCCGGGACAAGCCCAAGGTCGACCCGCGCTACTTCACGCACGAGCACGACATCCGCGTCATGACGTACGGGCTGCGGCTCGCCCGGGAGATCGCGGCGCAGGCACCGATGTCGGACTGGGCGGGCGCCGAACTCGCTCCCGGTCCGGACGCCACGACCGACGACGAGCTCTTCGCCTACATCCGCCAGACCCACAACACCGTCTACCACCCGGCGGGCACCGTGCGCATGGGCGCGACCGACGACGCGGACTCGCCGCTCGACCCGCAACTGCGCGTCAAGGGCGTCACCGGGCTTCGTGTCGCCGATGCCTCGGTCATGCCGTTCCTGCCCGCGGTCAACCCGTGCATCACCACCATGATGATCGGCGAGAAGTGCGCCGACATGATCAAGGCGAGCTGAGCCGGCCCTCGGCGCCCGTCAGCTCCGGTCGAACCAGGTGGGCTGGTCCTCCGCCATGGCCTGCTTGATCCGGAAGACCCCGGTCTCGTGCAGATCGGGCAGCTGGTCCAGTGCGAACCAGCCCACTTCGAGCGACTCGTCGTCGTTGACGCGGGCCTCGCCGCCGACGGCGCGGCAGCGCACGGTGATGTCCATGAACTGGCAGGTGTCGCCGTTGGGGTACGTCACCGGCTCCAGGGCCTCGATGAGCACGACGCGCTCGGCCACGCAGCGCACCGCGGTCTCCTCGAAGACCTCGCGCACGGCACACGCGGCGGGCTGCTCCCCCGGGTCCGGGATGCCGCCGATGACCGACCACTTGCCGTTGTCGGAGCGCCGCCCGAGGAGCACTCTGCCGTCGTCGTCGAAGACGATGGCGGTGACCCCGGGGAGCCACAGCAGCTGGTGGCCGGCGTCGGCCCGGATCGTGCGGATGAAGTCAGGAGTTGCCATGCCGTCGACCCTAACGGCCCTACCGGGTGCGCCTGGCCCGTACCGCGCCCGTCACCGCCCAGCCGAGACCGCCCGCGGCGATCAGCACGAGGATGCCCTCGGGCAGAGTGCCGAACCGGGTGGCCGGGGTCTGCGAGGACCGCAGCGGCACCTGAGCGACGAGTGAGTCGGCGGTGAACCACTTCGTCTTCTGCGAGACATGGCCGTCCGGCATGATGATCGCGCTGACGCCGCTGGTCACCGGGACAGTGACGGTGCGGCTGTGCTCGACGGCGCGGATCCGCGACATCGCCAGCTGCTGGTAGGTCATCTCGCTGCGGTCGAACGTCGCGTTGTTGCTGGGCACCGAGATGATCTGCGCGCCGTGGGTGACGGTGTCGCGCACGGCCCAGTCGAAGGCGGCCTCGTAGCAGGTGGCGAGGCCCACCTTGGTGCCCGCCATGGTGAAGACGCCGGGCCTGGTGCCGCGGCTGAAGTCCTGGCGCACCATGCCGACGTCGCTGCTGAAGAAGCCGACGAGGTCGCGCAGCGGGATGTACTCGCCGAAGGGCTGGATCTGCCGCTTGTCGTAGGTGTCCGTGGGGCCCTTCTCCGGGTCCCACAAGATCTGCTCGTTGAAGAGCTTGCCGTCCTTGGACTCGACGACCCCGCCCACCGAGATGGGGGCGCCGATCGCCTTGACCGCGCGCTCGATGGCGGCGTGGGCGTCGGGGTTGGTGAACGGGTCGATGTCGGAGGAGTTCTCCGGCCACAGGACGAAGTCGGGCTGCTTCGCCTTGCCCGCCTTCACGCGGTCCGCGAGCCGTTCGGTCTCGCGGACATGGTGGTCGAGCACGGCGCGGCGCTGGGCGTTGAACTCCAGGCCCGCCTGCGGGACGTTGCCCTGGATGGCCGCGACGGTCGCGGTGCCGTCCTCGGCGTCGTCGCTGACGAGCGGACGCGCGGCGAAGGCACCGGCGACCGGGACGAGCACACTGAGCAGGGCCGCTGCCGCCGCACCGCGGTGCACGGCACGGGTGCCGTGGGTGCCGCGGGCCTCGCGCACCTGGCGGACGATCTCGTACAGACCGAAGCCGCACAGGACCACCGCGAAGCCGAGCACCGGGGTGCCGCCGAGCGCGGCCAGGGGCAGGAAGACACCGTCCGCCTGCCCGAAGGCGATCTTCCCCCAGGGGAATCCGCTGAACGGCACGCGCGCGCGTGCCGCCTCACCGGCGATCCACAGGGCGGCGGCCCAGAGCGGGTACCCGGGCAGCCGGGAGACGGCGGCGATGCCCGCTCCGACCAGGGCGACGAACATCGCCTCGATGGCGGCGAGCGCCAGCCAGGGCCCGGGCCCGACCTCCACCCCGGTCCACACCAGGAGCGGCAGCAGGAAGCCGAGGCCGAAGAGGTAGCCGAGCCCGAGGCCCGCCTTCCAGCCGCGGCCGTGCAGACACCAGGCGAACACCGCGAAGGCCGGCAGGGCCAGCCACCACAGGGTGCGTGGCGGAAAGCTGACGTAGAGCAGCACTCCGGAGAGTGCCGCGGCGGCGGCCGGGACGAGCGCTCGCAGGAAGCGGGCCGTGCGCGTTGCGGGCGCGGGCCGCGGTCCGAGCTGCTCCGACTCGTCTACGGGGGTGGTGGTGGCGGTCACTCGGGGAGTGTACGGCGCGTCACTTGGACAAAGACAGGACGGTCGTGCCAGGTCGCCGGGGGTCTTGTCCAGGCGATCGGCGGATCGTTCCTGCGCAAGACGTCCACATCTCACGGTTCCAGCGACTACGGTGTGCCCGAGTCCCTGACCTGCGGCCGGATCGAGCCACAGTGTTCGGGGCCCGTCATACGGCGGGGGGGCGACGGGGTGGGGACAACGGGGATGGCCGCTACGGCCGGGCCGCCAGGGGCATACGAACGGCGCAGCGCGTCCGACGCGACGGGCTGCGCGCTGCTCGGCGTGTGCGCCGCCTGGACCTTGGTCACAGCGGGAGTGCACGGCGGCCGGCCTGAGGGAGTGCTCCTCGCGGTGCTCGCCGTGGCCGCGGGATACGCGGGCGGGCGCATCTGCGGCGCGCTGCTGCCGGTCGCCGCGCCCTGTGCCGGTGCGCTGGCCGGGGTGGGCCTCGCGGCGGCGGCCCCGCAGCTCTCGCCCGGCCCCGTCAGCGCGGCGCCGCTCGGCCATACCGGCGCCACGGCCGCGCTCCTGATCCTGGCATCGGGGGCGGCCTGCTCCGCGGCGTGGGCGGCCCGCAGTGCCTCGACGCGGCTTGGGATGCGGCTGCTGGCGGTGGGGATCGCGGTGGCCGCGGCGGCTCTGGGTTCGGTGGCCGGCGTCGTCGCCTGCACCGGGATCCTGCTGTGTTCGCTGGCGACCGCGCTGATGCGGCGCAGGGTGCTCGGCCTGGCGGGTCTTGCCCTGGCGACGGCGGTGGTGACCGGCCTGACCTGGGCGATCGCCGATGACGTACTGCCGGAGGGGCTGAGCGCGTCCCTGGAGGGCCAGCTCGACGGGCACCGGGTCGAGCTGTGGCAGGACGCTCTGGCGCTCGCGGGCCAGGAACCCGCGGTGGGGGTGGGACCCGGCAGGTTCGCCGATTCCAGCCCGACGGTGGCCGAGCATCTCCTGACCGACGGCAAGCCCCATTCGGCACCGTTGCAGCAGGTGGCGGAGCAGGGCCTGGTGGGTGTGGTCCTTCTCGCGGCGGTCTTCTGCTGGCTTCTGTACGCCCTGTACCGCTCGCCGCGCTCCACCCAGGTCGTCCTGTCGGCGGGCGCGGCCCTGACGGCGCTTGCCGCCGTGGCATCGGTCGGCAACGCGCTGAGCCTCACGGCGGTGACGACGGGCGCGGGCTATCTCGCGGGCATCGCCACGGCGCGACCGCTGGGCGATGAACCGGCGCAGCTCAGGCCGCCCGGCGCCCCGCCAGGGACAGCCGGTGGCGAATGATCCGTACGGCCGCTTCGGCGTCGTCGACGGTGACCGTGAACTTCCGGCCGTCCCCCAGGCTGAGGACCAGGCCCTCACCACGCCTGACGACGACGGCGGTACCGAGCTCGGGCCGCGAGCGGTAGCCCCAGCCGCCCCACTGTCTGGGGCAGACGACCTGCGCGAACTCGGCCCGCACCACGTGGGACAGGAGGATGCGGCGGCGCGGCAGGCCCATGTGCCCGCAGCGCACTTCCAGGCAGTCCTCGTCGACCGTCACGGCGACATGGACGAAGGCGAGGGTGCCGAACAGGATCAAGAGCCCGGCGGCGATGCACCCCACCACGGACATGGCGAGGGCAGCGATCCCGGACGTCCACATGCTGTCGACGGCCAGCTCGATCCCCAGCGCGAGGCAGAGGGCGCCGGCCAGGGCCAGCAGCCACTGCACGCGGTTGGTCGCGCTTCCGGTCCAGACTTCCGGCGGGGCGTCGGCCGTGCTGCCCCGCTCGCCGTGGGTGTGGTCCCTCATGCGACCGAGAGTACCGACGTTCCGGTGCGAAGGCACGGCATCGCGGAGCGTCACCATGCCGGTTGTACGGGTGGTTCCGCTTTGTACGCGGGCGGGGCGGGGGCCCGGCGTGCGGGCCCGCCATGCGTCCGTACGGGACTCAGCGTGCGGGGGTGGCCGCCGCGAGGAGCCTGCCCTCTGCGTAGGTGTGGGCGGCGAGGGGCAGCTCGGCGGCGCGGCCGCTGAGGATGACCGTGAGGCCGCCTTCCGGGCCGGTGCCGGGGCCGGGAAGCTCGCCGGTCCTGCGCAGCGCCTGGGCGGCGACCGCTCCCGCGGAGCCGTGCAGGACCAGGGGCGGCAGCTCGGGCTGCTGGAGGGCCGCGCGGATGCGCTCCCCGACCAGCTCGTAATGGGTGCAGCCCAGGACGACGGCCCTTACGTCACGCGGGGTGAGTGCCGCCGCCGCGGCGACCGCCCGGTCGATGGCCGCCTCGTCGGCGGACTGCACGGCGTCCGCGAGACCGGGACAGGGCACCTCGGTGACGCCGACGCCGCCGGCGAACTCCTCGATGAGGCCGCGCTGGTAGGGGCTTCCGGTGGTGGCGGGAGTGGCCCAGATGGCGACGGGGCCACCGCCGGCCACGGCCGGCTTGATCGCCGGCACGGTCCCGATGACGGGCAGGCCGGGTTCGAAGCGGGCGCGCAGGGCGGGCAGGGCGCGCACGGACGAGGTGTTGCAGGCCACGATCAGCGCTTGGGGGTGGTGTGCGGCGGCCGCCTCCGCGATGGCGAGCGAGCGCTCCGTGATGTCCTGCGCGGTGCGCGGTCCCCAGGGCAGTCCGTCGGGGTCCGAGGAGAGGACGAGATCGGCGTCCGGCCGCAGACGACGTACCGCCGCCGCGGCGGGGAGCAGGCCGATACCGGAGTCCATGAGCGCGATCTTCACCCGGTCACCATAGTCGATCGGCCTCCTGAGCCCGGCGGCGTGGGGCAGACTGCGGCGGATGAGCGCCGTTGTGTGGACCGCCGCCGCATCGCTTGCCGCCTGGCTGTGGCTGCTGTGGGGACAGGGCTTCTTCTGGCGCACGGACCTGCGTCTGCCGCCGCGCCGCGATCCGGACGTCTGGCCCTCGGTCTGCGTCGTCGTCCCCGCCCGCGACGAGGCCGAGGTGCTGCCCGAGAGCCTGCCCTCGCTGCTCGCCCAGGACTACCCGGGGCGGGCCGAGGTCTTCCTTGTCGACGACGGGAGTTCGGACGGCACCGGCACACTGGCCCGGTCCCTCGCCGACCGGCACGGCGGCCTGCCGCTGACCGTCGGTTCACCGGGAGAGCCGCCGCCTGGCTGGACCGGCAAGCTGTGGGCCGTACGGCACGGCATCGGCCTGGCACGCGCGCGTGCGCCCCGCTATCTGCTGCTCACCGACGCGGACATCGCCCATGAGCCGGACAGTCTGCGGGAGTTGGTCGCGGCGGCGGAGACGGCCGGATTCGATCTTGTCTCGCAGATGGCGCGGCTGCGCGTCGCGAGCATGTGGGAGCGGCTCGTCGTCCCGGCGTTCGTCTACTTCTTCGCGCAGCTGTATCCGTTCCGCTGGATCGCCCAGAAGGGCTCGCGCACGGCCGCGGCCGCCGGCGGATGCGTCCTGCTGAGCACGGCCGCCGCCGAGCGCGCGGCGATCCCCGACTCCATCCGGCACGCGGTGATCGACGACGTGACGCTGGCCCGGGCGGTGAAGCGTTCGGGCGGCCGCATCTGGCTGGGGCTCGCGGAACGTGTCGACAGCGTGCGCCCCTACCCCGGGCTCGGCGACCTATGGCGGATGGTCTCGCGCAGCGCCTACGCCCAACTCCGCCACAACCCGCTGATCCTGCTCGGCACGGTCCTCGGGCTCGCCCTGATCTATCTGCTGCCCCCGGTCGCGCTGTTCGGCGGTCTCGCCACGGGCAGCGCGTGGGCGGCCGTGCTCGGCGGCATCGCGTGGCTGGTGATGACGGCGACGTACGTCCCGATGCTGCGCTACTACCGGCAGACCCTCTGGCTCGCTCCCCTGCTGCCGTTCACCGCTTTCCTCTACCTCCTCATGACGGTGGATTCGGCGGTGCAGCACTACAGGGGGCGCGGGGCGGCGTGGAAGGGGCGGACGTACACCCGCCCCGATCCCGCTCCCGAGCAGAACTGATACGTCGGCGGCTACTTCCTGCCGGGCGTCCAGTTCATGCCCCAGCCGTACGCGTAGTCGATGGTGCGCTGCGGGCTCACGCCGCGCTCCGGCACCAGGTAGCGGGCCTCGCGCTGGACGAAGAGGTCGCCGTTGTTGTTCGTGATCAGTGCGAGCGCGCACACCGTGGAGGGCACCGTGCACTCGTCGAGTGAGAAGTCGATGGAGGCGCCGTGCTGCGGCTGCAGGGTCACCGTGGCGTTCAGGTCGGCGAAGCTGCGCGCGCCTTCGTAGATGGTCACGAAGATGACGATGCGCTTGAAGTCGTTGATGTGGTCGAGGTTGACCGTGAGGTTCTCGCCGCTGGCCACGGCGCCGGTGCGGTCGTCGCCGTCGAGCAGCAGGTACGGGGGCTGGTCGAGGGAGCCGAAGGCGTTGCCGAGAGCCTGGACGACGCCCTTGCGGCCGTCGGCCAGTTCGTACAGGGCGCACAGGTCCAGGTCGAGGTCCGCGTGCATCGCCACGGCCCGGCCGAGCTTGCTGGCCCAGCCCTTGAACTGCTTGCGCACCTCCCAGTTGAGGTTCACGCGCATCGCCCCGGAGGTGCCGCCCTGCTTCTTCAGCGAGACGGACGGCGCGTCCTTGGTGAGCGTGACCTTGCTGAGGCGCACGGGCCGGCCCGCGGGAGCGGGGGCGGCGGCGGGCGGTGTCGGGGCCTGGACGGGGGCCGCCGGAGCCGGAGGCGGCTGCACCGCGGCCGGCGCGGGCGCGGGCGCCTGCTGCGGTTCGTCCACCGAGATCCCGTAGTCGGTGGCCAGTCCCTGGAGTCCGCTGCCGTAACCCTGCCCGACGGCGCGGAACTTCCACGCGCCCTGGCGGCGGTAGAGCTCGCCGAGGACGAACGCCGTCTCCACGGTGGCGTCCTCGCTGTCGTAACGCGCGATCTCGGCGCCGTTCGCCGCGTCGACGACCCGGATGAAGAGGCCGGGGATCTGCCCGAACGTGCCGCCGTCCGTCGAAGCGGCGAGGACCACGGTCTCCACGGCGGGCTCCACGCGCGCGAGGTCCACCACGAGCGCGTCGGTCACCCGGCCGCCGTCGGTCTTCTTGCCCTCGTGGCGCACCGCACCGGAGGTGTGGACCGCCTGGTTGTAGAAGACGAAGTCGTCGTCCGAGCGGACCTTTCCGGAAGCGGCGAGCAACAGGGCCGACGCGTCGGCGTCCGGCACCCCCGCTCCTGAAGCCCATCCCAGTTCGACGCGCACGGCAGGTGCCGGCACGGGAACATTCGATCCCTTAGGCATTGTCATGTCCGCCCCCATCGCAAGTCACATCGTAAGTCGCCACGTCCGGCCAGGCCGCCGTCCCGTTCATGACCAACCTATTACCCGGACCCCCGGCAGGCCCATGTCCACCGTCGACACCCTGCCGCACGGCCTTCATGTCAACCCTGCGTCAACCGCCGGTAACCCGTACGGAGCTTGGCTTTTACAGGATCCCTACGCCGCCGCGCGACCGATTTTTCCTAAGTTCGCTCGCATTGGGGACGTCCGGTCACTACCGACACGTAAAACAACCCTCTTATCGGTCTCCCCAACCAGCACATCAAGGGCTTAACTTATGTGTCATGACCTCCCCCCGCTCCACCTATGGCGGCGGTTACTACTCCGCGCCGTCCTTCCCGGACACTCCGATCTACGACTCCCTTGTCGCCGAGCGGGGTACTCCTCAGATCGCCCCGATCCGGGTCCCCTCCGCGTACGACACGGGCAGCCATTTGCCCGCGCTGCAGTCAGCCCTGCCCGCGCTGCCCGCCGCACCGTCCCACCACAACCCCTCGTACGGCTACGCGCAGCAGCCCGCACCGCTGCAGCAGGCGCCCGCGCCGTACATCCCGCAGCAGCCGTCGGCGCCGCGCGGCTACCCGGGCCCTCAGCAGCAACAACAGCGTCCCCCGGCCGGAACGGGCTACGAGGCCATGCGCCCCGCGGCACCCCGCCCCGCCCCGGCGACGTACGAGGACCCGTACAACCGCCCCTACCGCGGCTACTGATTCGACCGCCCGCTTCCCTGTCAGCGGGTGCTGGCAGGATGGCGGCATGCCGAATCCAGCGCTGCACTCGATCCACTTCTACCCGCTCAAGGCGGTCGGGGGACACGCTCCGCGTGAGGCCGTCGTCGAGCCCTGGGGGCTCGCGGGTGACCGACGGTGGGTCCTTGTGGACAGCGACGGACGAATCATCACGCAACGACCGCATCCGAGGCTGGCGTTGGCCGCCGCCGAGCTCCTGCCCGGCGGCGGCATACGCATGTCCGCGCCCGGCCGGGAGCCGCTGACGGTCGCCGTGCCGCCCCCCGGCGAGACCGTCACGGTGGACATCTGGAAGGACTTGGTCGACGCGGTGCCCGCCGACGCGGCGGCGCACGCCTGGTTCAGCGCCTACCTGGACACGGACGCCCGGCTCCTCCACCTCGACGACCCCGCGACCAGACGCCCCATCGACCCGGCGTACGCCAAGGACGGCGAGACCGTCTCCTTCGCCGACGGGTACCCGCTGCTCCTGACCACGCTCTCCTCCCTCGACGCCCTGAACTCGCTCATCGCCCAGGGCGACCACTCCGACGAGGGGCCCCTCCCCATGAACCGTTTCCGGCCGAATGTGGTCGTGGACGGGACGGCGCCCTGGGCCGAGGACGACTGGTCGCGCGTCGCCATCGGCGAGGTCACCTTCCGGGTGGCCAAGACGTGCGGCCGCTGTGTCGTGACCACCACCGACCAGCGCAGCGCCGAGCGCGGCAAGGAACCGCTGCGCACGCTCGCCAAGCACCGCCGCTTCGGTGACCAGCTGGTCTTCGGCCAGAATCTCGTGCCGGAGACGACCGGGACGATCCGGGTCGGCGACGCGTTCACCGTCCTCGATTGAGAGGCGTCCGCACGGGAACTCGAAGGCCCGGCACGGTCGTTGAGCGTGGACGAGAAGGGTGATTTGCCTCTCTCTTCTTCCCGCCGAGGCGTGGGCCGTGCCGTTCGTGGTTAAGACGGACGCGGAAGGGGGTGCAGGACTGTGCGAGCACTCGTCGGGCTCTGGCGCTGGCGGCACAATCCGCTGCGCCGCAGGACCGACCTCGTCGAAGCCTGGGTGGCCCTCGTGGCCGTGCTGCTCATCGCCGTCGCCGTGCCGCTGGCCGGCTTCGCGGTCGGCGGCCTCTCGCGGGACGCCCTGCTCCAGTCGGTGCGGGAACAGCGCGAGGTGCGGCACGCAGTCGCGGGCACGGTGATCAAGAAGGTTTCGAGACCCCCGGTCGACCCCGATCCCGAGACGTCCTCCGCCCGCGACAGGCACAGCCGTGTGCTCGCCGAATGGACGGCCCCGGACGGCACGGCGCACTCCGGCACGGTGGTGGCCGCCCTGAAGTCCCCCGACCCCGGCGACCGCTTCCGGCTCTGGACCGACGAGCACGGCCAGGTGGTCGGCCGCCCGCTGGACGACGCGACCGCGAGCACGCACGCGGCACTGGCCGGGATCGGCGCCGCCGCGGCGGTCGCCGGACTCGTCGAGGGAGCCCGCCGGATCGTCGTCTGGCGGATCGTGGTGCGGCGCCACGACCGCTGGGACCAGGCCTGGGAGAAGGCGGGGCCGGACTGGGGAAGGACCGGCACCGGCTCGTGAAGCCCTGATCGTCGCACCGATACGGACTTCCGGGTCCGGTGAGAGAGCGGCGATGACCAGGTGAGAGCCTGGCGATCGGGTCAACTCGCCCTCGCCGCGCGCGCTACGGTGGACCGGCCGAACTCTTCGGCGCCTTGCGCGAGGTCGTGAGGTCCCGCGTACAACAAGGTGGGGGCAGAGCAACTCCATGGCACAGGGCACGGTCCAGGTGACGCACACCGGTACCTCGCGGTGGCGGCGCCGCACGGGTGAGTACGCATCGCTCGCTGCCGCCTTGGAGGCCGCGAGCGACGGGGACGTCCTCACCATCGCCCCCGGCACGTACCGCGAGAACCTCGTCGTCCAGCGGGCGGTGACGCTGCGCGGCCCCGAGGGCTCCCCCGGCTCCGTCCGCATCGCGCCCTCCGACGGGGTGCCGCTCACCGTCCGGTCGTCCGCCGTGGTGCAGGACCTGCACGTCGAGGGCCAGGACTCGGCCGCGCCCGCGCTGCTCGTCGAGGACGGGGCGCCCGAACTCATCGACGTACGCGTGGTGACACGTTCCGCGAGCGGCATCGAGGTGCGCGGCGGAGCACGCCCCACCGTGCGGCGCTGCACGGTCGACAACCCGGGCGGTATCGGCATCGCCGTGCTCGACGGCGGGGGCGGGGTCTTCGAGGAGTGCGAGGTCGTATCGGCCGGGCAGTCGGGCATAGCGGTGCGCGGCGGCGCGCATCCCCGTCTCGAGCGCTGCCGGGTGCATCACGCGTCCGGCGCGGGTCTGTCGGTGACCGGTGAGCACTCGGGCCTCGAGGCGATCGGCTGCGAGGTGTACGAGGTCAAGGGCTCGGGCGTACAGATCACCGGGCGGGGCACGGCTCATCTGACGGACTGCGACGTGCACCGCACGACGTCGGACGGCGTCACGCTCGACACGGACGCGGTCCTCACGCTCGCCGACTGCCGCATCCACGACATCCCGGAGAACGCGATCGACCTGCGTTCCCGCTCGGTCCTGACCCTCACGCGTTCCACGGTGCGGCAGTTCGGGCGCAACGGCCTCTCGGTGTGGGACCCGGGCACGCGCGTGGACGCCAACCAGTGCGAGATCCACGACAGCACGGGCGACTATCCCGCGGTGTGGGTCAGCGACGGCGCGACGGCCGTCCTGGAGTCCTGCCGGGTGCACGACGTGCCGGACGCCCTGTTCGTCCTGGACCGCGGCTCGCGCGCCGACGTCGTCGACAGCGATCTCTCCCAGGTGCGCAACACGGCGGTGTCCGTGAGCGACGGCGCGACGGCGCAGCTGGACGACTGCCGCATCCGCGATGCCGCCACCGGCGCGTGGTTCCGCGACCACGGCAGCGGCGGCACCCTGGCCAACTGCACGGTCGACGGCGTCCAGACGGGCGTCATCGTCACCAAGGGGGCCGACCCCACCCTCGAGCGCTGCACGGTCACCTCACCGGCGGAGGCGGGTTTCTACGTCTCGGCCGGCGGCCGTGGCACCCTGCACGGCTGCCGGGTGAACGACAGCGGAGGGTACGGCTTCCATGTCATCGACGGCTGCCGTACGACGCTGAAGAAGTGCCGTACGGAGCGGTGCGCGCGCGGCGGCTTCGAGTTCGCGGAGGACGGGCCGCTCGTCGAGGACTGCACGAGCGACGAGAGCGGCGGGGTACGCACCGCGGCGACTGCGGCGACTGCGGCTTCGGCGGCGCAGGAGGCCGCCCCGCGGACGGCCAAGCAGACCGTGGGGCTGCTCGGCGCGATCCCCGGTCAGCGCGCGGATCTGGCGCCCGCGACGACCACGACCCCCGAGCCGCCGTCCCGGTCCTCCAAGGACGTGCTCGGTGAACTCGACACCCTGGTCGGCCTGGAGAGCGTGAAGCGCGAGGTGCGCGCCCTCACGGACATGATCGAGGTGGGGCGGCGCAGGCAGCTCGCCGGTCTCAAGGCCGCGTCCGTGCGCCGCCATCTGGTGTTCACCGGCTCCCCCGGCACGGGCAAGACGACCGTGGCGCGGCTCTACGGCGAGATCCTCGCCTCGCTCGGTGTCCTGGAGAGCGGGCATCTCGTCGAGGTGTCGCGGGTCGACCTGGTGGGCGAGCACATCGGTTCGACGGCGATCCGCACCCAGGAGGCGTTCGACCGGGCGCGCGGCGGTGTGCTGTTCATCGACGAGGCGTACGCGCTCTCGCCCGAGGACTCCGGGCGTGACTTCGGCCGGGAGGCCATCGACACGCTGGTGAAGCTGATGGAGGACCACCGCGAGGCCGTGGTGGTGATCGTCGCGGGCTATACGGCCGAGATGAAGCGCTTCCTTTCGGTCAACCCCGGTGTGGCCTCCCGCTTCTCACGGACCATCACCTTCGGCGACTACGCCCCCGAGGAGCTGCTGCGGATCGTCGAGCAGCAGGCCGAGGAGCACGAGTACCGCCTCGACACGGGGACGGGCGAGGCCCTCCTGAAGTACTTCACGGCGCTTCCGAAGGGTCCCGCGTTCGGCAACGGCCGCACCGCGCGCCAGACGTTCGAGGCGATGGTGGAGCGGCACGCGGGCCGGGTCGCCCAGTTCGAGGAGCCGAGCACGGACGACCTCACCCTGCTGTATCCGGAGGATCTGCCGGAGCTGCCGTGACCGTGGCGGCGGGCGCGGGCGGCTCCTCGGTCCGGGGGCGCGGCGCCGGCACGGCGGGCTTGAGCCGGGCGAGCAGCCGTGCGCGCTCCTCGGCGAAGGCGGGGTCGGCCTGGTAGTCGGAGTGGCCCAGGATCGGCGCGGGGAGCGGGTGTTCCTCCGTGCGTCCGTAGACCAGAGGGTCCTTGAGTGCGTCGTGGTCGACCTTCGGTCCGCCGTCCTCGGGCTGTACCCGTACGGGGCCGCCGATCGGGTCGGTGCCGCGGTACAGGTTGCGCCAGCAGTCGACCTCGCGGTGCAGGGAGCCGAGGGCCGCCGGGCCGAAATGGGCGGGGAACCAGCGGCCGTAGAGCCGCTCCAGGGGTGAGCCGTAGGTGAGGAGGGCGACCCTCTTGCGGACGGACGGCCACAGCTGCCAGGCGGCCGCGGCGGCGAGAACACTGCCCTGCGAGTGACCGGAGATGACGAGCCTGCCGCCGGTGGCGCGCGTCGCGCGGGTCCAGGTGTGCATGCGCCAGGTGAGGTCGGGGACGGCGCGCTCGGCGTAGCAGGGCGGGGCGAAGGGGTGGGCGGCACGCGGCCAGAACGTTCCGACGTCCCACAGGATGCCGATGGTGCGCCGGGCTGAGGCGTCACGGTAGGCGCGGCGGCCCCACGTCACGAACAGTATGAAACCGAAGCCGATCAGCCAGGAGCCGAGCGCCTGCGATGTCTCGGCCGCGCCCTCGAAGAAGAGCGGCAGCCCTTGCGCGGCCTTGCTCGGGACCTCCTCGGTCATCCACGCGCCGGCCAGTGCGCCCGCGCCGAGCAGCAGCGTCACCGCCGAGGTGATGCCCACCAGAAGGGGGGCACGGTCGGTGAGGGCGGCACGCGCGCGTGTGCCGGCGATGCGGCGGCTGCGGGCCGCGTCCTTCGGCTCGCCGGGGTATTCGAGCGGGATGTTCTCCCGGTCGCGGCGTGCCCGGCGCCAGGTGCGGACGCCCAGCCAGCCGCAGAGTGCCGCGAGGACCACGAGGAGGGGCGGGATGACCGATGCCTGCCAGGTCAGGAGCACGGGCGGGCCGTCGATGGTGCCGCCGGAGCCTGGCTCCCCCGCGCCGTCGAGCCAGTCGGCGACACGCTGGGCGCCGCCTCCGGACATCACACCGCCGAGCGCGCAGGCGAGCATGGCGACGGAGGGGCCGGCGAAGCCCCGCAGGGCGGTGCGCGGGTCGGGGGCCGTGCGGTAGAGCGTGCGGGCGACCACCGCGAGCGCGATGACCAGGAGTCCCTGGCCAAGGGCGATGGCTCCGAAGGTCGCGTTGCCCGGCAGCCTGCCCTCGGAGGTCCATGCGGGGCGTGACCATCCCGCGTACACAAGCGTCAGGACGAGCAGGGTGAGCGCGCCGAGGGGCAGCCCGCGGATGAGTCTCTCGTCGAGGTGCCGGTCGAGCCTGCTCTCGCTGCGGCCCCTGCGCCAGACCACCAGGGCGACGAAGCCGCCTCCCAGGAGCAGCGTCACGACGAGGGTCCAGCCGAGAGCATCGAGCAGCGCGGGTCCGCCGGGGCGCCGGTCGTGGCGAGCGGCCGCGGCGCCGACCGCGGCGGCCACCGTGAGGAACCCGGCAGCCGTGTGCGCGGCGCGCAGGCGGGCCACCAGGCGGCGTCCGTACCAGAAGCCGGGCTTGCCGAGCGCGGTGCGGCCGGGCTCCTCCTCCGGGTCGTCCTGGTGGGGCAGCGGTGTCTGGGACTCGTACGCGCTCCAGGTGCGCTGGGACAGATACCAGAGCAGGCCGGTGAGCGCGGTCGGCAGCAGGGCGGCGAAAGCGAGACGGCGTCCCGGCTGGCTCCACCAGCCGCCGTGTCCGGAGGCGTCGGTCGCGAGGAAGCCCAGCCAGGAGCGTTCGGCGGCGCACTCCGGAGTGCCCGCGCACTGCCAGGCGGTCAGGTCGATGGCGATCTCGCAGGCGGCGGCGACCAGCAGGACGGTGAGGGTGAGCCCGATGAGGCGCACGAGGAGGCCGTACGTCCGGACGGTCTTGCGCATGCGCCTCGAGGTGGGGCGCATCCAGTGCGCGAGGTTGACCACCATGAACGGGAGCAGCAGCAGCCACAGGGCCCGCGAGCCGTTGCCGGAGGTCAGATTGCACCAGACGTACGCCTCCGGGACCGGCTTGCCCCGGTAGTCGTCCGGACGTTTCTCGGCGTCGGCGTCCTCGGTGCGGCGGAACACGGCCGCCGTCTCGTCGCCGGAGATCCGGACGGTCCGCGGATCGCCCAGCATCTCTTCGGGTGTCGTGCCCCCCACCCCGTGGACGAGGAGTTCGAGAGCCGTCTCTTCTCTGTGGTCAGCTGCCACTGTTCGCTTCCCCCGATGTGCGCGTGGTCAGGGAAGAAGGATCTCCACTCCGAACGCCGTCCACACCAGCCATCACGTAATCTCCCCGTTCCGGGTGACCGCGCGGAATCGGGCGGTGGACCGCCTGTCGGTGGCCCATGCGAGGATGAGGCAGCGTGATGGACGGGCGCGACAGGTGTGACGAGGCAGAAGGGCCGGGACGGACGTGAGTGAGAATCAGAACCTCCTCGCGGAGCAGCGCCGCGCCTTGATCCTCGATGAGGTACGCCGCCGGGGCGGGGTCCGCGTCAATGAACTGACCCGCAAGCTGGGTGTGTCGGACATGACGGTCCGCCGCGATCTCGACGCCCTCGCCCGCCAGGGTGTCCTGGAGAAGGTGCACGGCGGCGCCGTCCCGGTGGTGGAGGCGAGCACGCACGAGCCGGGGTTCGAGGCCAAGTCGGGCCTCGAACTGAACGCCAAGGAGGACATCGCGCGCACCGCGGCCTCCCTGGTGGCGCCGGGCACGGCGATCGCGCTCTCCGGCGGCACGACGACGTACGCACTGGCCCACCACCTGCTCGACGTGCCGGACCTGACGGTGGTGACGAACTCGGTGCGGGTCGCGGATGTCTTCCACTCCGCGCAGCGCACCTCGGGCCGACGCCAGGGAGCGGCCACCGTCGTCCTCACGGGCGGTGTGCGCACCCCGTCGGACTCGCTGGTCGGCCCGGTCGCCGACCAGGCGATCGGCGCGCTGCACTTCGACGTGCTCTTCCTTGGTGTGCACGGCATATCGGCGGAGGCCGGTCTGTCCACGCCCAATCTCGCGGAGGCGGAGACCAACCGGCGTCTGGTGCAGTCGGCGCGCCGCGTCATCGTGGTCGCCGACCACACCAAGTGGGGGACGGTGGGCCTCAGTTCGTTCGCCGGTCTTGATCAGGTCGACACGTTGGTGACGGATGCCGGACTGCCCGCGGAGGCACGGACGGAGATTTCCGAGCGTCTGCGTCGTCTGGTGATCACGGGCGAGTCCGAGGAGCCGGGAGCCGACGAGCCGGTCGGAAACGGTGTGGACGCGGGACGGGCCGCGAACGCCGGGAGCACCGCAGACATCTGACGGCCCGCCAGCTATGGTGTCGGTGCCCGGTCAACGACCCGATTCCGCTTGGGGGCTGAGTTCGATGGCACGCCGACTGAGGCCCGTGGGACCGGAGTTCGTCAAGTCCGCTCCGTTGCGTCTGGTCTTCGCGCGTGAGGTGAGCGCGCCCCCGGAGGCGGTGTACCGCGCGCTCGCCGACGACATGGCCGGCTGGCCCGAGTGGTTCACGGCGGTCACGCTGTGCCTGCCCATCGACTGCGCGGAAGGCGGCAAGGGCCGCGAGGTCCGGCTCAAGGGCGGCACGCGCTTCTGGGAGACGATCGTCGCGGCCGAGGCCTGCGAGCGGTACGCCTACCGCGTCGACGAGACGAACGCCCCGGGCCTGCGTGCCCTGTTGGAGGAGTGGCGGCTCACCCCGGCCGGGACAGGCACCCGTGTGCAGTGGACGTTCGCCGCGGACGGCGTCGCACCGTTCCGCCTCGCGCTGAAACTCGGCAGGCCCGGCATGGGCCGCGCCTTCACTGAGGCCGTCACCGCCCTCGACCGGCGCCTGGCCGCGGCCAACGCCTGAGTGCCACGCCGCGGTTGCGGGCGACTAGGTCCAGGTTCCGTTCGCCAGGAGCGACTTGATCGCGGCGGAGTACGGCGTGATGTCCATCCCCTGTTCGGCGAGCCACGCGTCCGAGTAGTACTTGTCCAGGTAGCGGTCGCCCGGGTCGCAGATGAGCGTGACGACGCTGCCCGTGCGGCCCTCGGCCACCATCTCGGCGACGATCTTCAGGGAGCTCCACAGGCCGGTGCCGGTCGATCCGCCCGCCTTGCGGCCGATCGCCTGCTCCAGGGCGCGTACGGCTGCGACGCTCGCCGCGTCCGGCACCTTCATCATGCGGTCGATGGCGCCCGGCACGAAGCTCGGTTCCATGCGCGGCCTGCCGATGCCCTCGATGCGGGAGCCGCAGTCGCTGGTGGCGTCCGGGTCGTGGCGGGTCCAGCCGTCGAAGAAGCAGGAGTTCTCGGGGTCGGCGACACAGAGCCGGGTGTCGTGCTGCATGTAGTGGACGTAGCGGGCGATGGTCGCCGACGTGCCGCCCGTGCCCGCCGTGGCGACGATCCATGTGGGCTCCGGATAGCGCTCCAGCCTCAGCTGCTGGTAGATCGACTCGGCGATGTTGTTGTTGCCTCGCCAGTCCGTGGCCCGTTCCGCGTAGGTGAACTGGTCCATGTAGTGCCCGCCGGTCTCGACGGCGAGGGCGGCGGACTCGGCGTACATCGTGCGTGAGTCGTCCACGAAGTGACACCGGCCGCCGTGGAATTCGATCAGGCGGCACTTCTCGGCGCTGGTCGTGCGGGGCATCACCGCGATGAAGGGCACCCCGATCAGCTTGGCGAAGTACGCCTCGGAGACGGCCGTCGAGCCGCTGGACGCCTCGATGACCGGCCGCCCCGGCCGGATCCAGCCGTTGCAGAGGCCGTAGAGGAAGAGCGAGCGGGCGAGGCGGTGCTTGAGGCTGCCGGTCGGGTGGGTCGATTCGTCCTTGAGGTACAGGTCGATGCCCCATTGTTCCGGCAGCGGGAAGCGCAGCAGGTGCGTGTCGGCGGAACGGTTGGCGTCGGCCTGCACTTTGCGCACGGCTTCTTTGAGCCAGACCCGATACTCCGCGTCGCTGCGGTCCACGTCGAGCGTGGTCATCGGCTCGTCGGCTTGATCCTGCTGTGTGGTGCTCACCGCGCGGCTCCTTGGCGTCAACCTGGCCGCGCTCGGAGCGGGCCGGACACCTCGATCATAAGCACCTTCCGCACGCTTCTCACCTGCATAAACACACCTTTGAGCACCTCAAAGGCACACCTGGCACAGCCGACTGGCGCAGGGGCGCGGCACACTGGGGAGAGGATGCGGCGCAATGGTGACCACGTCTTCATACGCACTGGTGCGAGACGTCAGGTGCGTGCAGACTGCACCGCACGGGGAACGCGGTCCCGTACGGAACGACCTATCGAAGCGCTCAAGGGGGCGGAACGTCATGGCGGAGCCGGAGTTCACGGCCACAGGCGTGCGGATCGGACGACGGCTGCGCTCCCTCACCCGGGCGGGCCAAATCCGTATCACCGACGGCAGGTTCGAGCTGCTGACCAGTTATGGCAGGGAGATCGACAGCGCACCCGTGCAGACGGTGCGAGCAGGCAAACCTTGGTTCGCCGCCGACGACCGGGCCCTTGCCGAACTGAACGGCACGCGCTATCGGCTCACGCTCGCCGATCATGATCCGGCGCCTGGCAAGGCGGGGCCGCCCACGGTCCGCAAGTTCATCGACGCGGTACGCAGGGCCAAAGGCCGCATGGCGCACGTCTGAGGAGCCCGTGGGCTCCCGGCCGGGTGGGTGCGAGTTGCACGCCCGCACCCCCTGAGTCACTCTGGTCTCACATCACTCTGGGTTCATCGGCGATAACGCTGCGAACCAGCCCGCCGGTCATGAAAGCGACCGGCAGACCCCGCGGCCGCTGCTGGATCCGATCGTCGTCTTCTTCCGGACCACAATTCGGGGAGCCGCAGCCGTGATCAGCCAGCCAAGCAAACATTGCACGGTGGAGCTTCAAGCTCTGCCGTCGCGGATCGGCCAGGTCCGCAGAATCGTATCGGCGCAGTTGCGCCACTGGCATCTCGATCCGTTGATAGACCAGGCCACACTCGGTGTGACCGAGCTCCTGACCAACGTGCACCGGCACGCGCAGCCGGACAAGGCGTGCACCGTGGAGATCGAGCTGCTGCTCGACCACCTCACGGTCTCCGTGCACGACCACGATCCCCGCCTCCCCGAGGTGAACGACGCGGAGCCGTTCGCGACCTGTGGCCGCGGACTCGCCATGGTCGCCGCCGTCAGCGAGAGCTGGGGGGTGCGCCCGCACGGCGACACCGGCAAGGTCGTCTGGTTCACCCTCCCGGCCCCTACGACCACCGTCGCCCTGGCGTCCACCTGTCCGGCGTACGGCGCGGCCGCCG
Source organism: Streptomyces sp. NPDC054872 (assembly GCF_053610705.1). Taxonomy (NCBI): domain Bacteria; kingdom Bacillati; phylum Actinomycetota; class Actinomycetes; order Kitasatosporales; family Streptomycetaceae; genus Streptomyces; species Streptomyces sp. NPDC054872. The sequence continues at coordinate 113,291 of NZ_JBSGYY010000022.1, forward strand.
CGGGTCCCTTCGCGGACCTGGGCGCGGGGCCTCGGTCCCTCGCCGACGGGCACGCGCCCCGACATGCTCCCGCCCGGTCGGCCGTTGTCGGCTGACCGGGCGGTGACAGGCTCCGTGGAGCGCGCGTCCTACGTCACTCGGTGGCGATGGCACGCAGCACGTCCAGGCGTGCGGCCCGCCGTGCCGGACGCAGACCCGCGAGGGCTCCCGCCGTCAGGCCCACCAGGACGACCACCGTCAACTGCACGGGTGGCACCGCGAACGCGAAGGCACTGCTCGTCGCGCCGTCCGAGGCCTTGACGAGTACCCAGCCGAGGAAGCCGCCGAGCACCAGGCCGCCGACCGTGCCGAAGGCGGCGACGAGCACCGACTCCCAGCGGACCATGGCCCGCAGCTGCGCCCTGGTCTGCCCGACGGCACGCAACAGCCCCAGCTCACGGGTCCGTTCGTGGATGGCGAGGGTCAGCGTGTTGGCGATGCCGAGCAGGGCGATCAGGACGGCGAGCGCCAGCAGGGCGTAGACCAGCGTGAGCATCATGTCGATGCCGCCCGCCGCGGACTGCGCGTACTCACCGCGGGTCTGCACATCCGGATTTCCGTACTTCCGCGCGACCTCGGAGACCGCTGCCTCACCCTCGTCCGCGCCCACGCCTGCCCTGAAGCGGACGGAGACGAGACTGTCGGCGTCCTGCATGCGGTGCGGCGCCCAGGCCTCGCGGGTGATGACGTAGTCCCCCGCGAGCTCGGAGCGGCCGTACAGCGCGCGGACGGTGAAGGTGGCCTTCTCGCCGTCGGCGAAGGCGAGCTCCGTCCTGGAGCCGACCTTCAGGTCCTGCTTCTCGGCCTCCTCCCGGGTGATCGCGATGCCGTCGGCGCCGAGGCCGTCCAGTGTCCCTTCGACCTCGCCGAGGTCGAAGGACTTGGCGAACGGGCCCGGGTCGGTGACCGTCAGCGCGCGGCCTTTCCCGTCGACCTCCGCCGCGCCCTTGCCGAGGCCGACCGCGGTCGCCACCTCCGGCCGCTCGGCGAGCGCGGGGGCCAGCTTGGGGCTGAGTCCGCTGCCGCCCGCGCCGAAGCCCGGGGTGCTGATGGCGAGGTCACCGGCGAAGGAGCGGTTCACCGTCTGGTCCATGGTCGCCTTCAGGGAGGCGCCGAAGACGGTGAAGAGCGAGACGACGGCGACGCCGATCATCAGGGCGCTCGCGGTGGCGGCGGTCCGCTTGGGGCTGCGCAGGGCGTTGCGCCGGGCGAGTCCGCCCGTGACGCCGCGCAGCTTGTCTAGGGGCCCGCCCAGAACACGTACCGCCCGCGAGGAGGCCACCGGCCCCAGCACCACGAACGCGACGAGCGCGAGGACGGCTCCGGTCCCGGCCAGCCACACGGACGGGCTGACGAGGACACCGACGAGCGAGAGGCCCACGGCGGCGAGCGCGAGGACCGCGCCCGCGACCGCGCGTCCACGTGAGGCCCCGGAGTGGTCGACCGCGGTCTCGCGCAGCGCGGCCAGGGGCGCGGTGCGCCCTGCGCGTACGGCGGGCAGCAGGGCGGAGCCGAGGCACACCACGATGCCGACGGTCGCCGGCAGCAGCATCGACACGGCGCTGATCACCAAGTCGCCCTCGGGGAAAGGGAATCCGATGGCCGGGAAGAGGGCCTGGAGCCCGGCCGCGATCCCGATGCCACCCACGATCCCCGCGGCGGACGCGACCACGGCGACCACGCTCGCCTCGACCAGGGTGGCCGCTGTGACCTGCCGGCGCGAGGCTCCGAGCGCGCGCAGGAGGGCGTTCTCGCGGGTGCGCTGGGCGACCACGATGGCGAAGGTGTTGTGGATGCTGAAGGTGGCGACGAGCAGCGCGACCCCGGAGAAGACGAGCAGGAAGCTGGTGAAGAGCGTCAGGAACTGACCGGAGATGTTGTCGGTGTTCTCCGCCGCCGACGCCTCGCCGGTGATCGCCTCAACTCCCTTGGGCAGTACGGGACTCAGCGCGTCGACGAGTTCCTGCTCGCTCACGCCGGGCCCGGCCCGCACCTGGATGGACGCGGCCTCGCCGGGCTTCGGCGTCAGATACTTCTCCGCGTCGGCCTGCGTCATGCCGGTGAAGGTGGTCTGCGCCATGCCGTCCTCGCCGCCGAAGGTCGCGAGGCCCACGATCGTCACCTTGACGGGGTCGGGGGTGCGCAGCGTGGTCGTGTCACCGATCCTCAGGTCGCCGGATTCGGCGGCTCCTCGGTTGACGACGACCTCGCCGGACTTGGCGGGGGCGCGGCCTTCGGCCAGCTGGTAGGCGTTCAGCTCGCCGTCGTCGATCCAGTTGCCCGCGAGGGTGGGCGGACCTTCGCCGCCGATGGGCTCCTTGTCCTTGCCGAGGAGCTGGCCCGCGCCCTGGATGCTGGGCGCGGCGGCGGCGACGCCGTCAGTCCGCTCGATCTTCTCGACGAGCGAGGTCCTGACGGGCTGCCGGGTGCCCTGGCTGTCGTCGGGCGTGGTGATGGTGTCGGCGCTGCGCACGACGGCATCGGTGCCGCGCGTCGCGTTGCCGAACATCGTGTCGAAGCTGCCGCGCAGGGTGTCGCCCATGACGAGCGTGCCCGCCAGGAAGGCGACACCGAGCATGACCGCGAGGAAGGTGCCCGCGAAGCGGCGCTTGTGGCCGCGCAGCGAGGACAGGCTGATGCGCGCGGAGGCGCTGAGGGAACTCATGACGGTGCTCCCCCGGCATGCGATGCGGTGCGGGGGCCGCCGGAACCGGCGGTCGCCTTGGTGTCGAAGGCCTTGAGCCGGTCCAGGACCTTGTCGGCGGTCGGTTCCGCCATCCGGTCCACAAGACGGCCGTCGGCCAGGAAGACGACCTCGTCGGCGTGGGCCGCGGCCACCGGGTCGTGGGTGACCATGACGACGGTGCGGTCCATCTGCCGCACGGCGCGGCCGAGGAGGCGCAGCACCTCCTCACCGGAGCGCGAGTCGAGGTTGCCGGTCGGCTCGTCGGCGAAGACCACGTCGGGTCGGCCCGCGAACGCCCGTGCCACGGCGACGCGTTGCTGCTGTCCGCCGGAGAGTTCGGCGGGCCGGTGGTGGAGCCGGTCGCGCAGTCCGACCACGTCGATGAGAGCGTCGGTCCACTCCACTGACGCCCCGTCATGGCGCTTGCCCGCGAGGTCCATCGGCAGCGTGATGTTCTCGGCCACGGTCAGCGTCGGCACCAGGTTGAAGGCCTGGAAGACGAAGCCGATGCGGTCGCGGCGCAACAGGGTGAGCCGCCGGTCGTCGAGCGAGCCGAGCTCGGTGTCGCCGATGTGGGCGGCTCCCGAGGTGAGGGTGTCGAGGCCCGCGGCGCAGTGCATCAGGGTGGACTTGCCCGAGCCCGACGGGCCCATGATCGCGGTGAAGCGCCCGGCGGGAAAGCCGACGCTCACCCCGTCCAGGGCCCGTACGGCGGTGTCTTGGCTGCCGTAGACCTTGACGGCGTCGGTGACGCGGGCGGCGTCGACGGTGGTGCCAGGGTGGCCGGTCGCCGCGGTCATGCCGCACCGCCCTTGGAGGTGCGTCCGAACTCCTCGTTCAGGACGGAAAGGCGCCGCCAGTACTCGTCCTCGTCGATCTCACCGGAGGCGAAACGGCGGCCAAGCACGGCGATGGGCGAGTTCTCGTCGATGCGTACGTCGCGCTCGGCGCCGCCCCGCTGCCACGGAGCCCGGCGGCCGCGCCACACGGTGCGGCGCAGGAGGGTGATGCCGCCGATCACGACGGCCGCCCAGATGAGCGGGAAGAACAGGATCCACGGGCCGGGCCCGCCGTCGAAGTGAGCCAGGGTGTTCATGGTGTCCATCTCCTCGGGAGCGATGCCTGCGGCGACTCTCGATGCCGTCCGGCGTCTTGTGGCGTCTTGCTCGATGTACCGAGGCTCGCGCTCCGAGGGGGTCCGAGTCGTCGTACGGCCAGCGGCAGTGCGCGTACCACTGCGGGAGTACGTAGCGGCCGCGGGGCTGCTCCCGGGGTGGCCACGTATGCTTCTCACGGTATTGCACTGAGCGTTCCAAAACTTGTAGGGTACCGACATGGCCCGACCGAGAACCTTCGACGAGGAACGGGCCCTGGACGCGGCGATGCACGCCTTCTGGGCGAACGGCTACGAGGCCACCTCGACCCAGGACCTGTGCGAAGCCACCGGCCTGGGCCGCAGCAGCATCTACAACACCTTCAGCAGCAAGCACGAACTGTTCCGGCGAGCCCTGGCCCGCTACATGGACTCCATGACGTCCATCCAGGTCGAGATCCTGGAGGACGCGGAACGCCCTCCGATGGAACGCCTTCGCGCACTGTTCAGGCGAGTCATCGACTCCGAGTTCGAGTGCCGCGAGGACGGGCACAGCCTCGGCTGCCTGACCGTCAACACGACGGTGGAGCTGGCCGGGCGCGACCCCGAGGCCGCCGAGATGCTCGCCGGCGACCTCGCGGTGCGGCTGGCCGCCATCAGCTCCGTCATCCGCACGGGACAGAGCAGCGGCGACATCACCTCCACTCGGGACGCGGGCGACCTGGCCCACTTCCTGAACGCCGCCATCGGCGGCATGCGGGTCTCCGCACAGGGCGGCGTCGACCGCGCGACCCTGACGGCCATCGCCGATACCGCCCTGGACGCGTTGACGGCTTGACGCCATGACTGCTTGATGCCTTGGCAGCCTTGGCTGCCTGACATCTTGACTGCCCGGCGCCTTGGCTGCCTGGTCGCCTTGATTGCCTGACCGCCTTGACTCGTCAGCAGGCCGACGCGCCGCGTCGGAGCCTCGTTTCCGCGATCGACCCGCCACCCCCCTTCCCCTCTGGGCTGCCTCCGCATGCCGCACGCCCTCGTTTTGTACTGATCAGTTCACAACCATTCACCACTTCATCCCCGACAGGAGCCCCCATGCCCCGCGCCGTCTATCTACTGGCCCTCGGCATCTTCGCCATGGTGACCAGCGAGTTCGTGGTCGCCGGCCTGATGCCGCAGATGGCCGACGGACTCGACGCCACGATCCCGGAGATCGGCTATCTGATCACCGCCTTCGCCGCGGCGATGGCCTTCGGCGGGCCCTTCCTGACCATCGCGCTGCTGAGGATGCATCAGAAGTCGGCCCTGCTGGTCCTGTTCGGTGTCTTCCTGGCAGGCAACGTCCTCGCCGCGCTGGCCCCGGACTATCGCACCATGCTGGTGGCCCGTGTCATCACCGGCATCGCGTCGCAGGCCTTCTTCGGCGTCTCCATCTCCATGTGCGCGGAACTCACCCGCCCCGAAGTACGGGGCAGGGCCATCGCGGTGGCCCTCAACGGACTGATGCTGGGCACTCTGCTCGGGCTGCCGCTCGCCACCGTCATCGGTGAACACCTGGGCTGGCGGGCCGCGTTCTGGGCCATCACCGGGCTGACCGTCGTGGCCGCGCTCGCCACCCTCGCCGGAGTGCCCCGCACGGAACGCGCCGACGACGGCAGCGAGTCGGGCAGCAGCCTGCGCCAGGAGTTGGGCGCGTTCCGCAACCCCCGACTCTGGCTCACTCTCACCACCAGCACCTTCGTCATCGGCGCCACGTTCTCCGCCTTCAGCTACCTCAACCCGATCCTCACCGAGGTCACCGGCTTCTCCACGGGCACCGTCCCGCTGCTGCTCATCGCATACGGAGCGGCCACCGTGATCGGCAACACCGTCGTCGGCCGGTTCGCCGACAAGCACACGATGCCGGTCCTGCTCACCGGCCTGCTGCTCAACCTCGCGTTCCTGGTCGGCTTCGCCGTGTTCGCGCAACTGAGTGTGCCCGCCGTGCTGTTGATGATGGGCATCGGCCTGGTCGGGGTCACCATGAACCCGGCCATGGTGACCCGCGTACAGCGCACGGGCAACGCCCGGCCGCTGGTCAACACCGTCCACTCCTCGTTCATCACCCTCGGCATCATCATCGCGACGTCCGTGGGTGGGCCCGCCATCGATACGTTCGGCCTGCGGGCACCGCTCTGGATCGGCGCCGCCCTCGCGGTACTCGGGCTCGTCACGCTGCTGCCCGACCTGAAGCGAATGCGTGCGGAGCGAACCACCGCCGCCACAACGGCAGTTGCGCACGGGCATCCGGCCACCGGGCCCCGGGACGCGGCCCCCGCGCAGGAGACCGCGCGCGCCTAGCCCAACGCCACGAGGGGGTCGTCGAGCACCGGCTGCCAGGCCAGTTCGGCGGCCCCCACCAGGCTGTTGTGGTCCAGCGTGCAGGCGAGGATCGGTACGCCGCCGCTGCGCCCCCACAGGCTCCGGTCCGCGACGACGGCTCGCAGCCGCTCCGGATCGGCCTCGAGGAGTGCGCGGTGCAGGCCGCCCAGGATGATGCGATCCGGGTTGAGGATGTTCACCAGGCCCGCCAGCCCGAGGCCGAGGCGGTCGATGAGTTCCTCGGCCGCCGCGCGGACCGCGGGGTCCCGGCCCCCGTCCCGAAGCAGCTCCCGGGCCTGCAGCAACAGGCCTTCGGGGCCCGGCTCGCGGCCCGCCGCCGTGAGGAAGGCCAGCGGGTCCGTCTCGACGTCCAGGCAGCCCCGGCTGCCGCAGTGGCAAGGGCGGCCCTCCGGATTGACGGTGAGGTGGCCGACTTCGAGCGCGAGGCCCGAACTGCCGGTGTGCAGACGCCCGTCGAGCACGAGCGCGCCGCCGACCCCGCGGTGCCCGGTCGCGACGCACAGCAGATCGCGTGCGCCACGCCCGGCGCCGTGCCGGTGCTCGGCGAGCGCGGCGAGGTTGACGTCGTTGGCGGCGAACGCGGGTCCGGTGATCCCCGCGCCCCGTACGCAGTCGGCGAAGATCTGGCGGACCTGCGAGCCCGCGGGCCACGCCAGGTGCAGCGGGTTGAGCGCGGTGCCCTCCGGTTCGGCGACGGCCGACGGCACGGCGAGGCCCGCGCCCACACACCGTCTGCCGGTCTCCCGCAGGAGTTGCGCACCCGCGTCGATGACCGAGCCGAGCACCTGCGCGGGGTCGGCGCCGATCGTCTCGCAGCCGGGCGCGGTGGCGACGATCCGGCCGCCGAGCCCTACGAGCGCGGCCCGGAAGCCGTCGGAGTGCACCTGCGCGGCGAGCGCCACAGGGCCGTCCTCCGCGATGGAAAGGCCGTGCGAGGGGCGCCCCTGGGAACCGGCGGGCGCACTGGGTCTCGCGTCGATCCTGATCAGGCCGAGTGCCTCCAGCTCGGCGGCGACGGCGCCCGCCGTGGCGCGGGTGACGCCGAGTTCGGCGGTGAGTACGGCACGGGTCGGGGCGCGTCCGGTGTGGACGAGCTCCAGAGCGGGCCCGAGCGCTCCGCGCCCTCGCTCCAGGCGCGTACGCGTGGACAGATCCCCCTCGACGCGGGGGGCAGCCTTGCCGTTCATGAGGGCGAGTCTCCCATGATCCGTACGTCGCCTCGCCGTTCAGCCGTCATCTGCCCGTACACCGCCCGCCCACTTCCCTTCCCCTGCCGCCTCGCAAGGATCTCCCACTCCGGACGCCCGCCGCGCCACGCGAGTCACTCACCGACGACCGCAACGAAATCCCACGCGGCAGCGGCGACCGACCCACCGACCGTGAATGCGCACGCCGTCGAGCGAGCCGCCACTGCCGCCCCACCAGGACCCTCCCTCCACGGGTGACCGTCACCTCACACGAACCGTCTTGTACGCCACGGGGGCTCACCTCTACTCTGACTTTGTGCCGCTAGTAAACAAAACCACGTCCGCAGCGTCGCGGGCCGCTCCCCCGGGCCTCGTCCGGCTCCGTGTCGCGCTCACCGTCTTCTTCGCGCTCGACGGCTTCATCTTCGCCGGATGGGTCGTCCGCATCCCCGCCATCAAGGAACAGACCGGCGCGTCGGCCAGCGACCTCGGGCTCGCGCTGCTCGGCGTCTCCGCCGGTGCCGTGATCACAATGACGCTCACCGGACGGCTCTGCCGCCGCTTCGGCAGCCATCCGGTCACCGTGGCCTGCGGGGTCCTGCTGCCGCTGAGCGTCGCGCTGCCCCCGCTGACACATTCGGCGCTCTCGCTCGGGCTCGTGCTCCTGATGTTCGGCGCCGCGTACGGCGGCATCAACGTCGCCATGAACAGCGCCGCCGTCGACCTGGTGGCCGCGATGCGGCGCCCGATCATGCCCAGCTTCCACGCCGCGTTCAGCCTGGGCGGCATGGTCGGCGCGGGGCTCGGCGGACTGATCGCCGGGTCCCTCTCCCCCACCCGCCACCTGCTCGGCCTCACCGTGATCGGTCTGGTCGTCACCGCCGTCGCGGGACGGACCCTGCTGCGCATCGAACCTCCCACCCCGCCCGCGGACGACCGGCACACCCGGCCCACGGACGAACGGCACACCGAGCAGGACACCCCCCGGCGCCCGGCCCCCCGCACGCGCCGTCTGGTGATCGTCTTCGGCTTCATCGCCCTCTGCACCGCCTTCGGCGAAGGAGCACTCGCCGACTGGGGCGCCCTCCACCTCGAACAGGACCTCGCCGCCCACCCCGGCATCGCGGCCGCCGGCTACTCCTGCTTCGCCCTCGCCATGACCATCGGCCGCCTCAGCGGGACCACCCTGCTCGAACGCCTGGGCCAGACCCCGATACTCGTCGCCGGTGGCACCACGGCCGCCGCCGGCATGCTCCTGGGCGCACTCGCCCCCACCGTCTGGCTCGCCCTCATCGGCTTCGCCGTCACCGGCCTAGGCCTCGCCAACATCTTCCCCGTGGCCGTCGAACGCGCGGGCGCACTCGCAGGCCCCGACGGCGTCGCCACCGCCTCCACCCTCGGCTACGGCGGCATGCTCCTCGGACCGCCCGCCATCGGCTTCATGGCCGACTGGTTCACCCTGCCGATAGCCCTCACCAGCGTGGCGGTCCTGGCAGGCCTCGCAGCGCTGATCGGCTACACCACCCGCCGCTGACCCTCCCGGGGCGGGCGGCCACGGTCGTACGCCTCGCTGACGGGGCGTCGCCCCAAGCCAAGGCACCGCGTCTCCCCTTGCGCCCGCCCCATCCGGCAGAATCCAGCCCATGGAGATCTCCGAGCACCTTGAAATTCTCGACGCGGAAGGCAAGTTGCTGACCCGCACCGCCGAAGTGGCCGGGCCGGACGCCAAGGTGGCAACGTGTCCCGGCTGGGCGGTGCGCGATCTGCTGGGACACACGGGCGCGGTGCACCGCTGGGCCGCGGCCTTCGTCGCCGACGAGCACTCCTCGCCGCGTCCCATGGGCGAACCGCCCGAGCTCGACGGCGCCGCCCTGGTCGGCTGGTACCGGCAGGCGCACGCGGACCTGGTCGCCACCCTCCGCGCCGCCTCGCCCGATGTGCGGTGCTGGGCGTTCCTGCCCGCGCCGTCGCCGCTCGCCTTCTGGGCGCGGCGGCAGGCGAACGAGACGACGATCCACCGCGTAGATGCCGAGTCCGCGCTCGGGGGGACGCCGTCGCCGATAGGCGCGGAGTTCGCCGCGGATGGGATCGACGAGTTGCTCCGCGGGTTCCACGCGCGTGAACGGAGCAGGGTGCGCACAGAGATGCCCAGGGTCCTGCGGGTGCGCGCGACGGACGCGGACGCGGTGTGGACCGTACGCCTCTCGCAGGAGCCGCCCGTCACGGAGCGGGGCGAGGACGGCCGGGCCGACTGCGAGGTGTCGGGACCCGCGGAGCACCTGTACCTCGCACTGTGGAACCGCGCACCGTTCCCGCACGTCACCGGCGACACCGCACTGAGCGCGCTGTGGAGCGAGACGTCGGGCGTGTAGTCGGGCGTGTAGGAGGGCGAGCTTGAGCGGACTAGCGGGCGTCGGGACGCGCCAGCATCCGCTCGAGCACCGCGCGCTGCACCGGCCGCACCTCCGCGTGCAGTCGGCGCCCCTTGTCGGTGAGCACCACCCGCACCCCGCGCCGGTCCTCGCTGCACATGGCGCGCTCCACCAGGCCGTCCTTCTCCAGGCGGCCGATGAGGCGGGAGAGCGCGCTCTGGCTCAGATGGATCCGGCCCGCGATGTCCTGCACGCGGTAGGCGCAGTCGTCGTCCGACGCGGCGCCCTCGGACAGCACGTCGAGCACCTCGAAGTCGCTCGCCACGAGGCCGTGCTCACGCAGGGCGCCGTCGAGTTCGCACAGGGTGCGCGCGTGCACCGCGAGGATGCCGCGCCATTGGTCCACGAGCTCGTGCTCGGCCGTCCTGAGCTCTTGCTCGGCCTTTTTCGCCGCCATGACATCGCACGGTAGCAGAGAATCCGCCCTTTGTTGCATCGGAATTAAATGCACTTGCAGTCAATGCATGTGCATGTACTGTGCTCCGCATGACTTCTCCGCTCACAGCTGCCTCCGCGTCCCCGGAGCGCTGGTCCCCGCGTCTGTGGGGCACGCTGCTCGTGCTCTGCGCCGCGATGTTCCTCGACGCACTCGACGTATCCATGGTCGGCGTCGCGCTGCCCTCCATCGGCTCCGAACTGAACCTCTCCACCTCGACCCTCCAATGGGTCGTCAGCGGCTACATCCTCGGCTACGGCGGCCTTCTGCTCCTGGGCGGCCGAGCCGCCGACCTGCTCGGGCGGCGCCGTGTCTTCCTGATCGCGCTCGCCGTCTTCGCCCTCGCCTCGCTGCTCGGCGGGTTCGTCGACTCGGGTCCGCTGCTGATCGCCAGCCGCTTCATCAAGGGCCTGAGCGCGGCGTTCACCGCGCCCGCCGGGCTCTCCATCATCACCACGACGTTCGCCGAGGGCCCGGTCCGCAACCGCGCGCTCACCATCTACACCACCTGCGCCGCGACCGGCTTCTCCATGGGCCTGGTCCTCTCCGGCCTGCTCACCGAGGTCAGTTGGCGCCTGACGATGCTGCTGCCCGCACCCATCGCCGTCATCGCGCTGATCGCCGGACTCAAACTGATCCCGCGCAGCGCCCGCGAGAAGAACACCGGCGGCTACGACGTGCCGGGCGCCGTCACCGGCACCGCGGCGATGCTGCTGCTCGTCTTCACCGTCGTCGAGGCCCCGGAGGCGGGCTGGGCGTCGGCCCGCACCCTCCTGTCGTTCCTCGCCGCGGCCGTGCTGCTCGCCGTCTTCGTGCGCATCGAACTGCGCTCCGCGAGCCCGTTGATCCGCCTCGGTGTCCTGCGCTCGGGACCTCAACTCCGGGCTCAGATCGGAGCGATGACGTTCTTCGGCGGCTATGTCTCCTTCCAGTTCCTGGCCACGCAGTACTTCCAGACGCTGCTCGGCTGGTCAGCCCTGGAGACCGCGCTCGCCTTCCTGCCCGCGGGCGCCCTGGTCGCCCTGTCGTCCACGAAGGTCGGTTCGGTGATCGACCGGTTCGGCACACCGCGGGTCATCGTGGCGGGCTTCGTCCTGCTCGTCGCCTCGTACACGCTGTTCCTGCGCGTCAGCCTCACCCCGTCGTACGCGTCCATGGTGCTGCCCTCCATGATCCTGCTCGGCTTCGCGTGCGCCCTCGTCTTCCCCTCGCTCAACATCCAGGCCACCAACGGCGTGGACGACGACGAGCAGGGCATGGTGTCGGGGCTCCTGAACACCTCGATCCAGGTGGGCGGCGCGATCTTCCTCGCCGTCGTCACGGCAGTGATCACCGCGTCCTCGCACGGCGCCGACGCCTCACCGCAGGCGGTGCTCGACAGCTACCGGCCCGGCCTGATCGTGGTGACGGCCATCGCGGTCGCGGGTCTGCTCATCACCCTCACCGGGGTGCGGACGAAGCGAACGCAGGAGACGGTCGTCGTCACCAAGTCAGCGCCCCAGGAGGCGGCGGAGGCTGCGAAGAAGGAGCCGGTGGCCGTCAACGACTGACCTGGCGGCAGTGCAACAGGAGGCTCCCGGCGCACAGTTGCTTGCCCGCCGGGAGCCCGCACCGCACACTTCGAAGATGGGGCGAAGGACACAGGCCGAGCGGGACGCGGACACCGTGGAGATCGGTTTCGCGCTCTTCGCCGCGACCTCCCTGGCGGGCGCCACGATGCTGGCCGTGGCATCACCGGCGTTCTTCTTCGGCGTGACATCCCCCAGCCAGGGCACGCTGGTCCTGGCCGGCAAGTTCGTGGGGGCCCTCGTCTTCGTCGCGGTCCTGGTGACGATCCTCGTACGCCACCGGCGCGCGCCGCGTCAGCCCAGCCAGCCGGGGCGTACCAGGCCCGACTCGTAGGCCAGGACGACCAGTTGGGCGCGGTCGCGGGCGCCGAGCTTCACCATGGTCCGGCTGACGTGCGTCTTCGCGGTGAGCGGGCTGACCACAAGACGGCGGGCGATCTCCTCGTTCGACAGGCCGATGCCGACCAGCGCCATCACTTCCCGTTCCCGCTCGGTGAGTTCACCCAGCGGCTCGGCGCCCGCGGGCTCCTTGGAGCGGGCCGCGAACTCGGAGATCAGGCGGCGCGTGACACCCGGCGACAGCAGCGCGTCCCCGTGGACCACCGCGCGGACCGCACGCAGCAGTTCCTCGGGCTCGGTGTCCTTGACCAGGAAGCCCGAGGCCCCGGAGCGGATCGCCTCGAAGACGTACTCATCCAGCTCGAAGGTGGTCAGCATGACCACCTTGACGTCGTTCAGGTCGGGCTCTTCGGTGATCTTCCGGGTGGCGGCGAGACCGTCGAGCAGCGGCATGCGGATGTCCATGAGCACGACGTCGGGACGCAGTTCACGCACCTTGCGCACGGCTTCCTCGCCGTCCGCCGCCTCTCCCGCGACCCCGATGTCCCGCTGGGCGTCGAGCAGCGCCTTGAAACCGGCCCTGACCAGCGACTGGTCGTCGGCGAGCAGTACGCGGATCACTGGTCCTCCTGAGGGGCCGTGCGAGTGGGCAGTACGGCGGTGACCCGGAAGCCCCCGTCCGGGCGCGAGCCCGCGTCGATCGTGCCATTGAGGGCGGCGGCGCGCTCCCGCATTCCCGCGAGTCCGTTGCCGCTGCCGCCCGCGTCGGCGCCGGTGGCCGGACCGTCGTCGTCGACCCGCAGGGTGAGCGCCGCCGCCTCGTACCGCACCAGCACGCGCGCGTGCCGTGAGCCGGAGTGGCGCACGACGTTCGTGAGGGCCTCCTGGACGATGCGGAAGGCGGCGAGATCGACGCCGGGGGCCAGCTTTCTGCGGGTCCCCTGCGTGTCGACGCCGACCGTGAGCCCCGTACGCGCCGCCTGTTCCACGAGTTCGGGCAGCCGGTCGAGCCCGGGGGCCGGGGCGCGGGGCGCGTCACCGGGCGTACGGAGGGTGTCGAGGACCTGACGGACCTCCCCCAGGGCTTCCTTGCTGGCGGCCTTGATGGTGGTCAGGACGGTGCGGGCCTGCTCGGGGTCGGAGTCGAGCAACGCGAGGCCGACGCCCGCCTGGACGTTGATCACGGAGATGCTGTGCGCGAGGACGTCGTGCAGCTCGCGGGCCATGCGCAGCCGCTCCTCGTCGGCCCGCCGCTCGGCGGCCTGTGCGCGCTCCGCACGCTCCTTCATCCACTGCTCACGTCGTACGCGGGCCAGTTCGGACACGGCGACGATGGCGACGACCCAGACGGCGACGACGGTTTCCTCGCCCAGCGTCCGGGCATGGTCGCCGTCCGGCGGCAGCCACCGGTAGAGCCAGTGGGCGACCAGCAGATGCCCCGCCCACAGCATCCCGACGGCGCCCCACGCGGCGCGCCGGTGTCCCGAGACGACCGCGGCGAAGCAGCCGACGGCGACGGTGATCAGGACCGGGCCGTACGCGTACCCGGCCCCCAGGTAGAGCAGTGCGGTCCCGGCCGTGACGTACGCGACCGGGACCGGGTGGCGGTGACGCAGCAGGAGCGAGGCCGTGCCCGCGAGCAGGATCAACTGGGCGTAGACATCGAGTGGCTCCCTGTCGAGCTGACCCTCCGCCGCGTACTTCGAGCCGATCTGCACGAACACGGTGATCGCCAGCGTCGTCAGCCACGGCAGCCTGCCGGCGCCCTCGGCGTCCTCCCGGCGGTTCCACCAGGCCGGCCCCTGTCGCCATATCGCCGGTCCGCCCCGGGGCAGGGACGGACCGCCGCGTCCGCGTTCGCGCTGTTCGTCCATGGCGGCAACGCTAGACCGAGAGGCGGCCCGCGGGCGTCACCCTGACGTGGCGATCACGCGTACTCCCGCGGGAGTACCTCGGGGTCCTCGCTGCTCTCCGCGCTGCCCTGCGCACCCCCGCCCGCACCTTCGCGCAGGCCGAGGCGCCGGTGCAGCCGCTGCAGCGGACCCGGCGCCCACCAGTTGGCGCGGCCCGCGAGCCGCATGGCGACGGGCAGCAGGACCACGCGGATGAGGGTGGCGTCCACGAGGATCGTCACGGCGGTGCCGACGCCGAGTTCCTTCAGGAAGACGACGCCCCCGGTCGCGTACGTGAGGAACGAGAGGGCGAGGATCCCGGCCGCCGCGGTGATCAGCGGGGCGCTCTGCCGGATCCCGGTCGCCACCGCTTGCTCCGTGTCGCCGACCCGCTCGTACTCCTCCTTGATCCGCGCCAGCATGAACACCTCGTAGTCCATCGACAGGCCGTAGGCGACGCAGAACATCAGCACCGGGATGCTCGGCTCGATCGACCCGGTGGGCGTGAAGCCGAGCAGCCCCGACAGGTGGCCCTCCTGGAAGACCCACACAAGGCACCCGAACATCACCGACAGGCTGAGCAGATTGAGCACGGTCGCCTTGGCGGGCAGGAGCAGGCTGCCGGTCATCAGGAAGAGGACGCCGAAGGTGGCGAGGAGGATCAGACCGACGGCGTACGGAAGACGGTCGAGGAGGGTGGCCCGGAAGTCGGTGGTCTCGGCCGGATAGCCGCCGACCAGGACGGTCGCTGGGGCCGGGGTGTCGCGGACGGTCTCGACGAAGGCGGGCACGTCGCCGTACATCGCCGCCTGGGTCGGGACGACGGCGAGCCGGGTGCCGTCTCGTCCTGGGGCGAGCGTCGAAGGCCCGGTGCGGCGGCCGTCCTGGTAGCTGCCGGTGGGGGCATCGACCTGGAACACGCCCTGGACGCGGGAGAGTCCGGCGGCGTACCGCTGCGTCTCCTGGGCGCTCGTCGCCTCCCGGAGCAGGACCTGGACGGTGTCGGTCGGCTCGGCGGGGAACTCCTTGTGGACGATCTCGGATGTGGTGCGGGAGGAGGTGCCCGCGGGCAGGGTCCGCTCGTCCGGCAACCCGAACCGCAGGCCGAGCAGCGGAGACGCGGCGAGCAGCAGGACCCCCACCACGGCCGCGCCCATGGCGATCGGGCGGCGCATGGCGGTGAGCGCGATCCGCTGCCAGAAGCCGCCCGCCTCCGCGCGCCGCGGGCGCCCCGGGCGTTCCCGGCGTTCCACCCGGTGACCCCAGCGGGCGAGCGCGGCGGGCAGCAGGAGCAGCGCTCCGGCCACCGCGGTCACGACGACGAGGATCCCCGCGTAGGCGAAGGAGCTCAGGAAGAAGAACGGGAAGACCAGAAGCGCGCAGAGCGAGACCGCCACGGTGACCCCGCTGAAGATCACGGTGCGTCCGGCGGTGGCGGTCGCGCGGATCACGGCTTCCCGTTGGACGTGCCCCGCCTGCCGTTCCTCGCGGTAGCGGTTGATGACGAAGAGGCTGTAGTCGATGCCGAGCCCGAGACCGAGGACCAGTGCGAGGTTCGCTGCGAACGTCGACACCTCGGTGACCTGTGCGATCGCCCGGAGCCCGGCGAGCGTGCCGACGACGGAGAGCAGCCCGACGCCGACGGTCAGGAGGGCGGCCACCGTGCGCCGGTAGACCAGGATCAGCAGGAGCACGACGGCGGGGAGGGCGAACATCTCGGCGCGCAGGAAGTCGGTACGGGCCTGCTCGCCGACCTGCCGTGAGATCTCCTCCTGGCCGCCGACGGAAACCGTCATATCGGGTGTGCTTCGCGCGAGTTCGGGCGACAGGGTGGCGAGGCGTTCGCGGGTGTCGGTGGCGTTGCCCTCCAGACGGGCGAGGATCAGGGCGCGTTCACCGTCGGCGGCACGCAGGGCGCGGCTCTTGCCGGTCCAGTAGGCGCTGACGTCCGTGACGCCCGGGATGTCCCGTACCTCGGCTGCCAGTTGGCGGGCGGCAGCCGTCGTACGCGGTGAGTCGACGTCGCCGTCGCGGGCCGTCACGAGGAGCGCGAGGTTGGGGTTCCCCGTGCCGTACTCCTCGCGCAGGATGTCCGCCGCGCGCATGGACTGGGTGCCTGGCGCGTCCCAGCGCGCGAGGTCGAGGTCGGCCTGGGCGCCGGCTCCGTAGGCGCCGAGGCCGAGGAAGGCCAGTACCACGCCGATCAGGACGGCGCGGCTGTGCCGCACCACGCATCGGCCGAGCCGGGTCAGCATCGCTGTGTGCCTCTCTGCCGGGATCCCCCTACGGGATCCGGTGGCGCCACGGTCGCGCCCGCTGCTGGAAGGCTCGCTGGAAGATCCACTGGAAGGCGGGCGGCCGGTCCGGGTTACGCTCGGCTCATGGGTGGTGCGGGGTTGTCCACGGGGATGCGTTTCGAACTGCTGGGCCCGCTGCGGGTGTTGCGCGACGGCGAGGAGGTGCGGCTCGGGCCGCCGAAGGAGCGCGCCGTGCTCGCCGTACTGCTCCTCCAGGAGGGGCGGCCCCTCTCGTACGAAGGTCTCGTCGACGCGGTGTGGGGCGACGCACCGCCCGCTCATGTGCGCAATCTCGTGCAGAAGTACGTCTCCGGGGTGCGGCGGGCCTTCACGGGCGCGGGTGCGGAGGCAGGCGGGGACACGGCGGGTCCGACCCTCACGTGGACCGGCAGTGGCTACCGGCTCTCCGGCGCGGTGGCCGACGATCTGCGCGAGCGGCGGCAGTTGATCGATGAGGCGCTCACCGCGCGCGACGCGGGGCGGCTGCTGCGCGCGGGCGAACTCGTCGACCGGGCCGAGGCGTTGTGGCGCGGCGAGTTCGCGGAAGGTCTCAACGCGCCCTACCTGGCGGCCGAACGGCTCCGGTGGCGCGAGAAACGCCTCACCGTCGTGGAGGCCAGGATCGCGGGGGAGATCGAACTCGGCCGCTCCTTCGAGTACGTCCACGAACTCATCCGGCTTGTGGCCGCCCACCCCCTGCGCGAGCGCCCGGTGGAGCTCCTGATGAACGCCCTGTACCGAACCGGCCGCTCCTCGGACGCCCTGCTCGCCTTCGAAGCGGCACGGCACCGGATCGCGGACGCCATGGGCGCGGACCCGGGCCCCGCGCTGCGGTCCCTGCACGAGCGGATGCTGCGCCAGGATCCTGAGCTGCTCGCCACGCGCCCGCAGACCCCCGTGACGGCGGCCTGAGGGCGCGGCTGCCGTTGCGGACCTACTTCTGCTCCAGCAGGCCGACTCCGTGGGCGAGTTGCGTCGCCGCGTACGAGAAGAACTCCGTACGGTCCTCGACGACGCGGTTGAACTGCCCGAACACCTCGAAGCCGACGAGCCCGAACAGCTGGGCCCACGCCGCGACCATCGCCGCGATCACCGCCGGCGGCAGGTCGGGCGCGAGATCGGCGGCAATGCGCTCGGCCTCCGGGCGCAGCCCTTCCGGCAACGGCCGCACGGCGACACCGCGCCCCTGGTGGGCATCGCGCACGATGCCGACGAGCAGCAGTCCCACGCGAGCGGCGGCTTCGATCGTGGAGGCGGGCGCGCTGTAGCCGGGGACGGGCGAGCCGTAGATGAGGGCGTACTCGTGGGGATGCGCGAGGGCCCAGGTCCGCACGGCTTCGCACACGACCGTCCAGCGCCGCACGGGTTCGGCGGACGCGACCTCGGCGTGCGCCGCCTCGGCTGCGGCGCCGAGGGAGTCGTAGGCGTCGATGATGAGCGCGGTCAGGAGTTCGTCGCGGCTGGGGAAGTAGCGGTAGAGGGCGGAGGACACCATGCCGAGTTCGCGGGCGACGGCGCGCAGCGAGAGCTTGGCCGCCCCGTCGGCCGCCAGTTGTCTGCGTGCCTCGTCCTTGATGGCGGCGGTGACTTCGGCTCGGGCGCGGGCCCTGGCCCCGCTGGTGGCGCTGCTCATACGGGCAGTGTGCCACGAGTTCGGAGCAGTGCACCAAAAGGTGAGCAGTGCACCGCGAACCGAGCTCCGCACAAATTAGAGAGCACTGCTCTTGTAATGGAGCACCCGTCTCGTGCACACTGCTCTCAAGCGAGAGCAGTGCTCTCGGAAACTCTCCCGACTCTGGCGGTCACCATGTCTTCGTCGTCCTCATCGTCTTCGTCGTCCTCCGCTTCCTCCTCCTCGGGCTCCCCCACCCCCTACTACCTCAAGGGCAGCCCGCTCGCCGTGCGGCTGAACAGCGTGATCGGCTGGCTGGCACGGCGCGGAATCAGCCTGATGGGATCAGCCGAGCTCTCCGTACGGGGACGCAAGAGCGGCCAGATGCAGCGCATCCCGGTCAACCCCTTCACATACGAAGGCGCCCAGTACCTGGTCTCGGCGCGCGGCCACTCGCAGTGGGTGCGCAACATGCGCGCGGCGGGCGGAGGCGAGCTGCGCGTGGGCCGCAAGGTGCGCGCGTTCACGGTGGAGGAGGTCCCGGACGCGCACAAGCTGCCGCTCCTTCGCGGCTACCTGGAGAAGTGGGGCTGGGAGGTCAACCAGTACTTCAAGGGCGTCACCGCGAAGTCCACGGACGCGGAGATCGAGGCGGCCGCGGGCGACCACCCCGTCTTCCGCGTCACCCTCACCAAGTGAGGCCGGGCGCCTGCGGGTGGATTCCGCCTAACGCCCGCGGGTGGATTCCGCCTACCGGTCGAAGGCGCTCAGCGCCCGTCCCGCCAGCGGATGGTTGCGCACCAGCTCGCCGAGCGTCGTCGAACCGCGGGTGATCCTCGCGAACGCGTTCCACGCGGGCCGGAACCCGGTGATCGCCGCGTGCAGCGTGCCCGGGCGGCGCTCGAAGAGGGCGAGCATGCGCTTGCCCACGCTCATCTCGACACCGAGGCCCGCCTTGACGGCGAAGGCGTAGTTCAAGGCCTGGCGGCGGGCGTCGACCGCGTCGTGCGCCTCACCGATCCGCACCGCCCACTCCCCCGCGAGCCGCCCCGAGCGCAGCGCGAAGGAGATGCCCTCGCGGGTCCACGGCTCAAGGAGACCCGCCGCGTCACCGCACACCAGGACCCGGCCGCGCGAGAGCGGCGAGTCGTCGCTGCGGCAGCGCGTGAGATGGCCGGAGGAGATGCTCGGCTCGAAGCCCGCGAGCCCGAGGCGGGCGATGAAGTCCTCCAAATACCGCTTGGTGGCCGAGCCTTCACCGCGCGCGGAGATGACACCGACGGTGAGGGTGTCGCCCTTGGGGAACACCCAGCCGTAACTGCCCGGCATGGGACCCCAGTCGATGAGCACACGGCCCGCCCAGTCCTCGGCGACGCTCTGCGGCACCGGGATCTCGGCTTCCAGGCCCAGGTCCACCTGGTCCAGCTTCACGCCGACATGTGCTCCTATGCGGCTCGCACTGCCGTCGGCCCCGACGACCGCGCGCGCCAGCACCGTCTCGCCGCCCTGCAGGACCACCGCGACCGTCCGCCGGTCGGGCACCACGGAGCCGTGCTGCTCCACGCGCGCGACGGTGACGCCGGTGCGCACCTCGGCGCCCGCCTTCTGCGCGTGCTCGACCAGTTGCTGGTCGAACTCGGGGCGGTTGATCAGCCCGAAGAGCATCTGCTTCGAGCGGCGCGTCCGTGCGAACTTGCCGTCCAGGGAGAACGTCACCGCGTGCACCCGGTCCCTGAAGGGCAGCTCGAACCCCGGCGGGAGCGCGTCACGCGAGGGGCCGATGATGCCGCCGCCACACGTCTTGTACCGAGGCAGTTCGGCTTTCTCCAGGACGAGGACGCTGCGTCCCGCGACGGCTGCCGCGTAGGCCGCCGAGGCCCCCGCGGGTCCTGCTCCCACCACGACGACGTCCCATACGTACTGCGCGTCGTCCGCTGAGTTCTCGCTGCTCACGTTGGTCTACCGCTCCCGATCCAGCTGTTGGCCGCGCTTTCCAGGGCATCCTACGGCGGGCACCTCGGGCACCCTGCTGTGGGAGGATCACCACGCCCACGTACGTACAACGTCGCACCCACGAGGAGCGTGCCCATGTCGCCGGATCCGATCACCGAGACCATCGCCTCACTCATGCCGAGGGCGAAGGCGGAGCTCACCGAACTGGTGGCCTTCAAGTCGGTGGCGGACTTCGACCAGTTCCCCAGGAGCGAGAGCGAGGCCGCCGCGAACTGGGTGGCGGACGCGCTGCGCGCCGAGGGGTTCCAGGACGTGGCCCTGCTCGACACCCCGGACGGCACCCAGTCGGTGTACGGCCTGCTGCCCGGCCCCGAGGGCGCTCCCACCGTGCTGCTCTACGCGCACTACGACGTGCAGCCGCCGCTCGACGAGGCGGCATGGACCAGCCCGCCGTTCGAGCTGACGGAGCGCGAAGGACGCTGGTACGGACGCGGCAGCGCCGACTGCAAGGGCGGCGTCCTGATGCACCTGCTCGCGCTGCGCGCCCTGAAGGCGAACGGCGGCGTCCCGGTCACCGTCAAGGTGATCGCCGAGGGCTCCGAGGAGCAGGGCACGGGCGGTCTCGAGCGGTACGCCGAGCAGCACCCCGACCTCCTCGCCGCCGACACCATCGTCATCGGCGACGCGGGCAACTTCCGCGTCGGCCTGCCGACGGTGACCGCCACGCTCCGCGGCATGACCCTCGTGCGCGTCCGCATCGACACGCTTGCGGGCAATCTGCACTCGGGACAGTTCGGCGGCGCGGCCCCCGACGCGCTCGCGGCGCTGGTGCGGGTGCTCGACTCGCTGCGTGCGGAGGACGGTTCGACGACGGTCGACGGGCTCACCGGCGACGAGGTGTGGGACGGGCTTCAGTACGAGGAGGACGACTTCCGCAAGGACGCCAAGGTCCTCGACGGCGTACGTCTGGTCGGCAAGGGCACGGTCGCCGACCGCATCTGGGCGCGCCCCGCAGTCACGGTGCTCGGCATCGACTGCCCGCCGGTGGTCGGCGCGACCCCGTCCGTGCAGGCGGCCGCGCGGGCGCTGATCAGCCTGCGGGTGCCGCCGGGCGTGGACGCGGCCGAGGCCACCAAGCTGCTCCAGGCGCACCTGGAGACGCACACCCCCTGGGGTGCGCAGGTGACCACCGAGCAGATCGGGCAGGGCCAGCCGTTCCGCGCGGACACCACGAGCCCGGCGTACGCGGCGATGGCGGAGGCGATGGGCGAGGCGTACCCGGGCGAGGAGATGCAGTACGCGGGGCAGGGCGGCTCGATCCCGCTGTGCAACACCCTCGCCGCGCTGTACCCCCGTGCGGAGATCCTGCTGATCGGCCTGAGCGAGCCCGAGGCGCAGATCCACGCGGTCAACGAGAGTGTGTCGCCCGAGGAGTTGGAGCGGCTCTCGGTCGCGGAGGCGCTGTTCCTCCAGAAGTACGCGGCGAGCTGACCCACCGGCGGACGGGGCAGGGGGAGCAATCCCTCTGCCCTCGGCCGACAACCCTCCGGTGCTCCCCCGAGAGGTCCGGGAGCTGTCGGAAAGCCGTGCTGCGGGCCGCCGTCGAGCGGTACGCCGAGGGCTGATGCCCGTAGATCATTCGGGGCCGACCGGGACCCCCGCCTCCAGGTACAGGGTGACCCCGCGCTCCCGCGCGCGCAGGGCCCAGCGCAGCCGTTCGTAGCGCACGGGGGGCAGCAGCAGGGCCGCCTCCTGCTCGGTGACGAAGCGGCAGTCGCGCAGTTCGGGGCCGGGCAGCAGCATCTGGCGCGCCTCGGCGCTGTCGAGGCGCCCGCCGTCGAAGAGGAACCGCATGCCTCCGTAGCCGGGCGGCCTCGGCGGTTCCCAGTCGGCGACGAGGAGCCGGGGCACGTCGGCGAGTTGGATGCCGGTCTCCTCTGCCACCTCGCGCATGCCCGCGCGCGCGGGCGCCTCTCCTGGTTCGACGACGCCGCCGGGGAACTCCCAGCCGGCCTTGTACGTCGGGTCGACGAGCAGCACCCGGTCCCGCTCGTCGAAGAGCAGCACACCGGCCGCGAGCGTTTCCGCGGTGGGCTCCGGGGTCTGCACGATGTCGCAGACGGACGCCGCCCCGGTACGTACGGCGTCGGCGATGCGCGCGGCGGTCTCCCAGGGGCTGAGCGCGCCGGTGTCGATGCGGTGGGCGTCGGCGCCGAGCCAGCCCGCGAGCGCGGCGCGGTACGGCTCGATGTGGGCGAACGACCACTGCCGTACGCGCGTGTCGCCCTCCGGCAGGTCCGGCACCGGGCGGCCTGATATCCGCTCGCGCAGGATCGTTTCATCCGGGGCCAGAACGACATGGCACACGGCGATCCTGCGCGAGGCGAGACCGCCGAAGATCTCGTCGCGGTAGTCCTGCCGGAGCAGGGTCATCGGCACCACGAGGACGCCGCCGACCTCGGCGAGCAGGGCTGCCGCCGTGTCCACGACGAGCCGCCGCCAGAGCGGCAGGTCCTGGTAGTCGCTCACCTCGGCGAGGCGCTTGGCGGGCAGCAGTTCGTGCAGGCTGCCGCCGATGACCTCGGGGTCGAAGAGTGTGCTGTTCGGGATCAGCTCGATCAGTTCCCGTGCGGCGCTGGTCTTGCCCGCACCGAACGCGCCGTTGACCCAGACGATCACGGTTCCCCCTCTTCTGTTGGCCCCCTGTGGCTTGCCCGCAACACCCTGCCACGGAAACCAGGCCCTGATGAGGCCGCCACCCCCAGGGCCGAAAGGCGCCCTAAACTGTCAAGCGATTCGCATTCACTTCACCCCATCGGGTGGCAGTCACCCTGCATGAATCGTTCCCTCACTGCGGGGCACGCCCTCCGCCGCTAGCGTGATCCGCCAGGCGCCCCAGCCCCTGGTGACCTCCTGAATCCGGCTCTTCCGATGCGCCCCGCTCACGCGAGGATCCGGCCGATGCTCGACACTGGGGGGACATGTGCAACTCGATGCACTGAACGAATTCGCTTTCGAGGACTCCGATCACCAGCCCCGCGTGTACGGCCACAACGGCGCGGTCGTCGTCGAACTGCACGGCGAGGTCGACCTGTTGGCCTATCAGCAGATCGTCCCGCTCCTCGACCCCATCACCGGCGGTACGGCGACCACAGTGGTCATCGACCTCACCCACACCACGTTCTTCGACTGCTCCGGCCTCGGTCTGCTGGTGCGTGCGCGCCGCCGCACGAACGCCAGGGACGCCCGCCTCGCCGTGGTCTGCACCAACCCCCTGACGCTCCGCGTCCTGCGCCTCACGGGCCTCACTCCCCTGCTGTCGCCCGTCCCCACGCTGGAAGAGGCACTGCGGCAGAAGTGAGCCCGCGCCAGAGGCGGCAGGCTCTCGGCGGCCACTGGAGTGGGCTCAGGGGTGCTGCGGGGTCCGGGCAGCACCATAAGCCTGCCTCGCGGACGCCGTCGCCGGGAGTAGGCGCGCACGGTGCATATATGCATTCCGTTCACACCCCGTGTGAACGGGTCACTCACCGTGGCTTCGCGGCGGGCCGGGGCGCGCGGGCACGGTTGGGCCACCTGGTCCGGGTGTAGGCGTGGAAGTGGTCGCCGGCGTGGTCCTGCCCGAGGGTGCAGTGCAGGACATCACCGGGCCTCTCGTCCCAGCACAGGCCGGGAATCTCACGGGCGTGCCTCGGGGCTTTCATGCGGAGCGCTCCGTCTGCTGAGTGTTGTCGGTGGCCACGCCCCGACACTCTCAATCGCGCTGGTCGGAGCGGGACATGACAGCCCATGACACGGACCGGATCATGCGGACGGCTCACCCCCTGTCGGACCCCGACGTCGGCCCCGCGATGAAGTGCGGCCGCAGGAGCTGGAAAGGCCAGGATCTACGGCCTGCGGCCACGGCACTGGCCCGAGGCCACGAATCCGGTCCATGGCCGTGCGTCCGGTACGCGGCCGCGCGTCCGGTCCACGGCCACGAAAGGCGCCTCCTCGCGGCGCGAGCGGTCAGCTCCCCACCGCGGGCCGCAGGTCCGCGGCCCTCTCCTCCTGGCTGAGCGCGGCGGCCGCGGCCCCCACGAGACCCGCGTCCGTGCCCATCAAGGCCGGGGCCACGGTCAGTTGGCGTACGAACGAGAGCGTGGCGTAGTCCTTCAGGGAGCGCCGCAGCGGCTCGAAGAGCACGTCTCCCGCCTTGCCCACCCCGCCCCCGATGACCGCGATGTCGATCTCGACGAGCGTCGCCGTCGCGGCGATCCCCGCGGCGAGCGCCTGCGCCGCCCGCTCGAAGGAGGCGACGGCGACCGGGTCCCCGGTGCGCGCGGCGAGGGCCACCGCGGCGGCGGACGTGTCGCCGTCGGGCCCCGGCCGCCAGCCGCCCTCCCACGCGCGGCGGGCGATGTTGGGCCCACTGGCTATGCGCTCCACACACCCGCGCGCACCGCACGGGCAGGGGTCGCCGTCCAGGTCGACGCTGATGTGACCGATGTGCCCCGCGTTCCCGGTGGGGCCGGGGTGCAGCTTGCCCCCGAGGATCAGGCCGCCCCCGACGCCCGTGGACACCACGAGACACAGGGCGTTGTCGTGCCCGCGGGCCGCGCCCTGCCAGTGCTCGGCCGCCGTCATCGCGACGCCGTCCCCGACCAGCTCGACCGGGAGGCCGCCGGTGGCCGCGCGCACCCGCTCGACCAGCGGGTAGCCGCGCCAGCCGGGGACGTTCACCGGGCTGACCGTCCCCGCCGACGCGTCCACGGGGCCCGCGCTGCCGATTCCCACCGCGCGCGCCCTGCCCCACATCGGGGAACGCGTGAGCTCGCCGATGACCTCTTCGACCGCCCGCATCACGGTGTCGCCGTCCTCGCGCGCGGGCGTGGGCCGCTGGGCGCGCAGCAGGATCCGGCCGCGCCCGTCCACCAGGGCGCCGGCGATCTTGGTGCCGCCGATGTCGAGTGCGGCGACGAGGTCCGTGTGCATCAGTGTCAGATCTCCTGGTGAAAGGACAGGCCGCTCTCCTGTGAAAGGGCAGGCCGGAGAATGTGATGGACAGTCTCTCTTGCATCTGACAACGTTGTCCAGGTTCTATGCTCGACGCCACATCACATAAGCACCACTTTCAGCTCACCTTCGTCGACGACAGGACAGCGCACCGTGGCCGAGACCGCCAGCCGACCCGAGCGACCCGAACCCCGCTACGGCAACCGTCCGACCATGAAGGACGTCGCCGCTCGCGCCGGAGTCGGCCTCAAGACGGTCTCCCGTGTCGTGAACGGCGAGCCGGGCGTCACCCCGGACACCGAACGCCGCGTACAGGAGGCCATCGACGCCCTCGGCTTCCGGCGCAACGACAGCGCGCGCGTCCTGCGCAAGGGCCGCACGGCCAGCATCGGCCTCGTCCTCGAAGACCTCGCCGACCCCTTCTACGGCCCTCTCAGCCGCGCCGTGGAGGAAGTCGCCCGCGCCCACGGCGCGCTCCTCATCAACGGTTCGAGCGCCGAAGACCCGGACCGCGAGCAGGAGTTGGTGCTCGCGCTGTGCGCGCGCCGGGTCGACGGACTCGTCGTCATTCCGGCCGGTGACGACCACCGCTACCTGGAGCCGGAGATCGCCGCCGGTGTCGCGACCGTCTTCGTCGACCGGCCCGCGGGCAAGATCGACGCCGATGTCGTGCTCTCCGACAGCTTCGGCGGCGCGCGCGACGGCGTCGCCCACCTCATCGCCCACGGCCACCGCCGCATCGGCTTCATCGGCGACCAGCCGCGCATCCACACCGCCATAGAGCGCCTGCGCGGCTACCGCGCCGCCATGGAGGACGCGGGCATTCCCGTCGAGGACGAGTGGATGTCGCTCGGCCCCACCGCCCCGGACCGCGTCGAGCAGGCCACCAGGACGATGCTGGGCGGCTCGGACCCCGTCACGGCGATCTTCGCGGGCAACAACCGCGTGACGGTGACCGTCGTCCGCGTCCTCGCCGGGCTCTCCCGCCCCGTCGCCCTCGTCGGCTTCGACGACATCGAGCTCGCCGACCTGCTGCAGCCGGGCGTGACCGTCGTCGCCCAGGACGCCGCGCAGCTGGGCAGGACCGCCGCGGAACGCCTGTTCCGTCAGCTGGACGGCGCGTCCGACGCCCCGGAGCGCATCGAGCTCCCGACGCGCCTCATCAAGCGCGGGTCGGGCGAACTGCCGCCCGCGGGCTGACGGCCGGCGGGCGGAGTGCGGGCGCGGTCAGCAGACGGGGAGGCCGGGCAGCGGCTTGTCGTTGTCGCCGCCCTTGATGTAGACGTCGCTGATGAAGACGTCCTTGTTGCCGCTGTCGTCGTCCGTCTTCGCCCACCAGACGTTCGTCCACTCGCCGTGCGTCTCGCGACGGCCCAGGTTCTGCTGGCAGTAGAAGTAGTTCGTGCCCGCGTTCAGGACGCCCGCCTCGGCGCCCGACGCGGTGTACGACGTCGCCGTACGCCAGACCGAGCAGTCGTACTTGCCGCCGCCCGCGGCGTGGCAGGCGGCTTCGGGGGCCGGATCGTCACCGCCGCCCGTCGTGCCGCCGGAGCCGTCGGAACCGCCGCCTGTCGTGCCGCCGTCCCCGGTGGGCTCGGTGGAGGGCTTGGGGCGGGTCGCCGGTCTGTCCGTGGACTTGGGGTCGTCGTCCTTGCCCGCGGAGGGCTTCGCCTCCGGCTTGCGGGACTTCTCGTCGCCTTGCTTCGAGGGCTTGGGGCCGTCCGTGCCGTCCAGCGCGCCCCGGCTGCTGTCGGCTTCCGGCTCGGCTGCTCCCCCGGAGGCCGCGGGTCGCCCGGCCTGACTTCCGCCGTCCTCCGGGCCGTTGAGGAGGGCGACGGTGACGCCGGTCGCCGCAAGGACGACGACCACGGCCACCGCGGCGAGCAGCGCCCTGCCGCGGCGCGGGCGACGTCCAGGGGGTACGGCGGCGGGCGCCGGCACGGCCCCGGAGGGCATCGCCCCGTCGGCGAGCGGTGGTCCGAAGCCCGGCGGTGGGCCGCTCGGGATGCTGCGCTCCGTGGCCTCCCTGGGCCGTCGCGTGTTCTCCCGCAGCGGGGCCGTGACCGCGCCGCCAGCCGCGTCGGACAGCAGCAGCGCCGCCTGTTCCGCGTCCGGCCGGGCCAGCGGGTCCTTGTGCATCAGCTGTTGCAGCACGGGGATGAGGGGCCCGGCTCTCTGCGGCTCGGGAAGCGGGTCGGTGACGATCGCGGTGAGCGTGGACCACGTCGACGTACGGCGGAAGGGCGATGCTCCCTCGACCGCCGCGTACAGCGTGGCGCCCAGGGCCCATACGTCGGATGCGGGGCCGGGGTCCTGCCCCTGGGCGCGTTCGGGTGCCAAGTAGTCCAGGGAGCCGACGAGTTCGCCGCTGCGCGTGAGGTGGGTGGCGGAGCCGTCCCCCGGGTCGTCCATCGTGGCGATGCCGAAGTCGGTCAGGACGACGCGGCCGATCGGGGTCTCCCCCGGTCGAGCGGAGCCGAGGGCTCGGGGCGTCTCCAGGAGGATGTTGCCGGGCTTCACGTCGCGGTGCAGGACTCCCGCGCGGTGGGCGGCGGCGAGTGCCTCCATGACCTTGGCGCCGATGGCCGCCGCCTCGCCGGGGTCGAGGGTGCCGCGCTCACGCAGTACGTCGTCCAGGGATGGCCCTTCGACCAGTTCCATGACGATCAGGGGCCGCCCGTCGACCTCCGCCACGTCGTGCACGGCGACGACTCCGGGATGGCGCACCCGGGCGGCCGCGCGGGCCTCGCGCTGCATCCGTACGCGCAGGTCGGCCAGTTCGGGCCCGGCCGCGTCCGTGTACGTGCGCAGTTCCTTGACGGCGACCTCGCGGCCGAGCACCTCGTCGACGGCGCGCCAGACGACGCCCATGCCGCCGCGTCCGAGCTGTGCGGTCACGCGATAGCGCCCGGCGAGCAGGCGGCCCACACCGCCGGTCTGTTCCTGATCCCCCGAAGTCACCGCTGCCCCGTTCCTGTGACACCACTGTGCGTGGCTCACAGACTACGGGGCAGGGGTGACAGCGCGTGCCGGGAGTTACTTGCCGTGAGGCGTGAGGTCCCCGCGGCGCGGGCCCGAGAAGTGCTGCAGGCGGGCCAGCGTCAGGCCGGTGAGCCGGGTGACCTCGCCGACGTCGAGGGCGCCGCAGTCCAGGCCGCGCAGCAGGTATCCGGCGAGCGCCTTGGCCGATGCCGGCTCGTCCGCCACGTCGCCGCCCTCGCGGTGCGCGGCGTACGCGGACAGGCGCGCGGCGGCCTGCTCGAAGCCCTCGCGGTAGAAGGCGAACACGGCAGCGTAGCGCGTGGGGATGTGGCCGGGGTGCATGTCCCAGCCCTGGTAGTAGGCGCGGGCAAGGGCGCGGCGCGTGAGGCCGTAGTGCAGCCGCCAGGCGTCGTGGACCTTCTCGGTGCTGCCGATGGGCAGCACGTTGGTGGAGCCGTCCGAGACGCGTACGCCGGTGCCTGCTGCCGCGACCTGCATGATCGCCTTGGCGTGGTCGGCGGCCGGGTGGTCGCTGGTCTGGTAGGCGGCGCTGACACCGAGGCAGGCGCTGTAGTCGAAGGTGCCGTAGTGCAGACCCGTGGCGCGGCCCTCGGCGGCGCCGATCATGCGGGCCACGGTGGCGGTGCCGTCGGTGGCCAGGATGGACTGGCTGGTCTCGATCTGGATCTCGAAGCCGATCCGGCCCGGCTCGAGGCCGCGAACCTTCTCGAACTCCTCCAGGAGGTGCACCATCGCGGTGACCTGCTCGGGGTAGGTGACCTTGGGCAGGGTCAGGACGAGGCCGTCGGGCAGCCCGCCCGCCTCCATGAGGCCGGACAGGAAGATGTCGAGGGTGCGGATGGCGCGGTCGCGTACCGCCTCCTCCATGCACTTCATACGGATGCCCATGTACGGGGCGGCGGTGCCGTTCTTGTAGGCCTCGGCGATCAGGCGGGCCGCGCGGGCGGCGTCCTGGTCCTCGTCCGCGCCCTTGTAGCCGTCCTCGAAGTCGATGCGCAGGTCCTCGATGGGCTCGCGCTCCAGCTTGGCGCGCACGCGGTCGTAGACCGGCGCAGCCAGGTCGTCGGCGAGGCCGAGGACGCCCGCGAAGGAGGCGGCGTCCGGAGCGTGCTCGTCGAGGGCCTTCAGTGCCTGGTCGCCCCAGGTACGGATGATATCGGCGCCGAAGAGCTCACCGGGGACGTACACGGTGTGGACCGGCTGGCGGGTGCCCGGGTCGCCGGGGTAGCGGCGCTCGAGCTCCGCGTCCACCGGGGCGAGGGAAGCGCTGATGCCCTCGCTGACCGCGCCCGCGAGGCTCGTTGCCACCTTCTCTTGCTGACCCATTCCTGCACCCTCCACACGATCGGGCCCTCACACTCAGGGCCACTCAGGATTACTCGGAGTTTCCGCTCCACGGAATCAACAATCCGTATGGCGAAGTTATCCGGCGACCTTCCCGCTGGTCAACACCCTCTCGTCTGCCGGACCTCGTCCGTTCACCCCTGTCTCAGATCCTGCTTCCGCACTCGCGTGCCCGCACCTCATCCTGACCGCCACCCACTGAAGGAGACCGCGTGCCGAATGACACCCGAGTAACGCGCCGCCTCGGCCTGCAGACCGCGCTCGCCGCGGTGGCCGTGCCCCTGTTCACCACCGCGCTGGCCGCATCGCCCGCCCACGCGGTGGAGCGAGCGGGGCGCCGCCTGGAGGTCATGTCGTTCAACCTCCGCTACGCGAGCACCACGCCGCCCAACACCTGGGCCGACCGCCGCCCGGTGACCCGGGAACTCCTCCGCCGCGCGCGCCCTCATGTCATCGGCACCCAGGAAGGCCTCTACCATCAGGTACGGGACATCGCCGCGGATCTGGGCCAACACTACGACTGGATCGGAACCGGCCGCGCGGGCGGCAGCCGGGACGAGTTCATGAGCGTCTTCTACGACACCCGCAGACTCGCGCCGGTCTCGTACGACCACTACTGGCTCTCCGACACCCCGGACGTCATCGGGTCGAACACCTGGGGCGGCGGCTCCATCCGCATGGTCACCCTGGTCCGCTTCCACGACCTGCGCACGGACACCGAGCTGTACGTCCTCAACACCCATCTCGACAACGCGAGTCAGTACGCACGCGCGCGTGCCGCGAGTCTGATCGCCGAACGGATCGCCGGCCTCGACCCGTCCCTGCCGCTCCTGGTCACGGGCGACTTCAATGTCGCGGCACACAAGAACCCGGTGTACGACACGATGCTGGGTGCCGGTCTCGTCGACACCTGGGACGCGGCGGACGAGCGCAGCAAGGCGTATGCCACCTTCCACGGCTACCGGCCCCTGGTGCCGGACGGTGACCGGATCGACTGGATCCTGGCGACGCCCGGTGTGCGGGTCCACTCCGCGGTGATCAACACCTTCTCGCAGGGCGGCCAGTTCCCGAGCGACCATCTGCCGGTGCAGGCCTCACTGAGCCTGTGACGCGGCGAGGCCTTCGCCACCGCGGCTGTGCGCGGTGGCGAAGGCCTCGTGCTGGTCCTGCCTGAAGAAGCTCAGCCCTTGCGGGTGTTGACCTCTTCGGTGAGGGCGGGGACGACGTCGAAGAGGTCGCCGACCACGCCGTAGTCGACCAGGTCGAAGATCGGGGCCTC